>JAJZQU010000030.1 GCA_021806685.1 bacterium
CGGTATTGCCCGCGCTGCCTGGAACGGCTACATGGAAGCTCCCCAACACGGCGCTTACCGCATTGAAGGCATCATCACAGGTACCAGGATGGACGTGGAAACGCTGCCCATGATCGTCTAACAAGCAAGTTATGACCCACGAGCACAATCACATGGCTCAAAACCATGCGGGGCATGAAATGCATAAAATGCCTACCCGCCAGAGCCATGGCGACGGAGGGAGCCACATGAGCCATGAGGCTGCCATGACCAATCCGCAGATGGCCAAGGAAATGGAAGCTGACATGCGACGGCGTTTTTTAATTTCTTTCATATTATCCATACCGATTGTCCTGATTTCACCGGTCGGACAAAGTCTCCTTGGCATCTCGCTCCCCTCTTTTGTACCGATTAACTTGGTACTTTTTGTTCTCACGACGCCCATTGTATTTTGGACAGGTTCCATTTTTATCACCGGAACATACCATTCATTATTGAACCGTAAGTTAGACATGTCCGTGCTGATTGCCACGGGCGTGCTCGCTGCCTATCTCTTTAGCGTCTTGCTGACTTTTACGACCGGCGGTGAAACATTCTACGAAGCAGCAGCCATGTTGGTCACTTTTGTCCTTTTTGGCCACTGGATGGAGATGCGCTCCCGCCGAGGGACGTCCGATGCCTTACGCGCTTTATTCGATTTAGTGCCGCCCCAAGCCACTGTTTTGCGCTCAGGCAAAGAATTGACCATCCCCAGTTCCAAAGTCGTCAAAGGCGATATCGTGATTGCCCGTCCGGGAGATAAAATTGCGGTTGACGGCGAAGTTATAGACGGGACGACATCAATTGATGAATCTCTAGTTACCGGCGAGTCCATACCGGTCGTTAAGCAAACAGGCGACAAAGTAATCAGCGGCTCGATTAACCAAAACGGCTCAATCAAATTCCGGGCCACAAAAGTAGGAAGCGAAACAGCGCTTGCACAGATTATCAAGATGGTTGAAACTGCCCAAAATTCCAAAGCACCGGGCCAGCGGTTGGCAGATCGGGCAGCGGCCATACTGGTCATCGTGGCCATAGTGGTCGGTGTTGTCACCTTCCTCGCGTGGTTCTTGCTGGGTCATGCCAACCTGATAACTGCCCTCACCTTCGCCGTGTCTGCCATCGTCATTGCTTGCCCTGATGCCTTGGGGTTAGCTACTCCGACAGCCGTAGCCGTAGGTACCGGCATCGGGGCTAAACACAATATCTTGATAAAGGATGCGGCCACGCTTGAACGAACTTCTAAAATCCAAGCTATTGTATTGGATAAGACTGGGACGTTAACCGAGGGCAAGCCAAAAGTGACAGAGGTTAGCGTGGCGCCCGGGAGTACTGAAGATGAAGTCCTGGGAGCCGCAGCTTCGGCGGAAAGGAAATCAAACCATCCGATAAGTAATGCCATCTTGGAAGCTGCCAAAAAGCGGAATGTTCCAGTCAGTGAAGACATAGCTGACTTTGAAGCCATAGGCGGGCATGGTGTACGCGCCGTAGTCAATGGCCAAGAAATTATTGCTGGTACGGAAAAACTAATGGCTGACAATGGAATCAAGTTAGATATTTTGCAGGCAGAGATTGACCGACTGCTCTCATCAGGTAATACAATCAGTATTATTGCCATTAACGGAAAGGTAGCCGGAGCCATTGGAGTTGCCGACCAACTTAAAGCAACGGCCAAGCGGGCGGTTGTTGGTTTGCAAGAGCTTGGGATTGAGGTGGCTATGGTTACGGGCGACCACGAACAAGTTGCCAAGGCAATAGCCAAAAAACTCAAGATCAAGCGCTTCTTTGCCCAAGTCCTGCCAGGGGACAAAGCGGAGTATGTGAAAAAACTTCAAAAAGAAGGAAAGTTTGTTGCCATGGTCGGCGACGGCGTCAATGACGCGCCGGCACTGGCCCAGGCGGACATCGGGATTGCAATCGGTGCCGGGACAGATGTGGCGATCGAAACAGCCAACATCGTGCTCATGCGTTCTGATCCGGCAGATATCCTTGCTGCCATAAAACTATCCAAGGCCACTGTCGTCAAGATGAAACAAAACCTTTTTTGGGCCGCGATTTACAATTTACTGGCCATACCTGTTGCAGCCGGTGTTTTCTATCAGTCGTTTGGTTGGATCTTACGCCCCGAAGTCTCGGCCTTGCTTATGTCTGCATCCTCCATCATTGTTGCTACAAACGCAGTCTTGCTTAAAAGGATAGATAAACACCTAATGAATTAATAACCTAATATGGGAACACTTGTCCTCGTTCGACACGGAGAATCAAGATGGAATCTTGGCAATCGTTTTACCGGTTGGATTGACGTGCCTTTGAGCGAAGGGGGTATAAAAGAAGCGGGGCTTTGTGCTGTCCATTGTAAGCGCTTCGAGTATGCCGCGGCTTATACTTCAAACCTGGCACGCGCCCAAGAAACTCTTCTCATTATTCTCTCGAAACAAAAACGGACAGGAATCTTCCAGCATGGCCGTGATCCGAGGTATTCCCGTTGGATTCATGAATCAAACCGTTACAACAAAAACGAAATCCCCATCTTTGCAAGCGAAACGCTAAACGAACGCTACTATGGGACATTGCAAGGAATGGACAAGAGTGCTGCGGAAAAAAAATTCGGCAAAGAAAAAGTTCACGCCTGGCGGCGAGGTTACGTTGACCGGCCGCCGCGTGGGGAAAGCCTGAAGGAGGCCCATGCTAGAATGCATCCTTATCTTGTAAAAAAGATCCTGCCAAAAGTTCGCCATGGACTGGATATTCTTGTCGCTGCCCATGGAAATACTCTCCGTGCAGCAATCAAACATCTGGAAGGAATCTCTGATCAAGACATATCCTTTGTTGATCTGCCAGAAGCAAAACCTTTAGTCTACGAATATGGTCGCGGACGCTTCAAAAGGATCGAGGGTGAGTACGGCTTAGACAGGCCGCTGCGTTGATCCTGATCTAATTTTGTTTACTTTTTTGACAAATACTTCCACAGTGCGGCGATTGCCAAAATCATAAGTACCCAAAACAGAATCATGGTGATGCCACCTAAACCATAACCCATCATGCCGTAATAATAACCCATCATAATATTTGGGTTATTTTACATCGCAAGAGCAATTGCGATGTAAACTGTGAAAAACGACGGAGATGACAAATCCATAAACAAAACTCAAAACCCCGCCCCAGACTATGCTGACTAACTCAAATCCCTGAAAACCGGGTAGAGCTGTCTTTAAGGCCAACATATGGAACTGTACGATTGCCGGATCGCTCATGGTAAAGCGCCAAAGCAAACAGACGGCATAAATTAGCACGCCCAACAAACCGATGAACGCGGCATGTTTGAGCAATTGGTTGCCCTTCATAAAAATTCGTTTAAGGCCGATAATTCTCGGCTTACAAGACCATTATACAACAAAAACAGGGATGCTGCACTGCAACATCCCTGTTTTGTAATTTTGTTTTTACATGCCTGAACTGGCTTTTGCGAACAACAGGAAACCGGATAAGAACACGGCTGTCATGATGAAGGGCGCAAAATCAGAAATCCAATTGCGCCGATCCGGTTTGAAGCCCCGCAAAAGCAAGGCATTGGCGACCACTGAAACGGACGACATGGCCATGGCCAAGCCGGCTAATTCCGGGCGCAGGATCAAGCCAAGTCCAACAAAGACGCGGGCAGCGATGGGTATGCCCATCACGTTATAGAACAAGGCAAAGAACATGTTTTGCTTGATTTTGCTCATGGTGGCACGTGAGAGCTTAATAGCTGTTGCCACATCCCGCAAATCGTTCTTCATGATTACAATGCCGCCTGTTTCCATGGCGACATCAGTCCCCGACCCCATGGCGATGCCCAGGTCAGCTTGCGCCAAGGCCGGTGCGTCATTGACTCCGTCGCCAACCATGGCAACTACCTTGCCTGATTGCTGTATCTTACGGACTTCTTGGGCTTTGCCTTCAGGCAAGATGTCTGAGAGGACATTTTGGATGCCCACTTGTTTGGCAATGGCCTGGGCCGTACGTCCATTATCACCCGTAATCATGTAAGTCTCGATGCCCATGCGCTGTAATTCTTTGATGGCAGCCTGTGATGTTTCTTTGACAGTGTCTGCCACGGCAACAACACCGACAATCGTTTCATCGGTGGCAAGGATCATGGCCGTCTTACCCTGGTCTTCCAAGCGCGTGATTTTTCGCTCGAGTTTATCCAGTGACAGTCCAACCTTGTCGACAATTAGCTTCCTATTACCGAACCAATACACGACATCTTCAATTGTACCGGTCACGCCATGCCCAGGAATTGATTGGAACTCACTGACCTCCTTGAGATCAACCTGCTCTTCTTGCGCATAACCATAGATAGCCTCTGCCAGAGGATGCTCAGATTGGCGCTCCAAGCTGGCAGCTAGTGATACAACCTCTTCTTCATCTAAGACGCCAAGGGTTAATACATCCGTGACTTCCGGCTTGCCTTTGGTGATTGTCCCGGTCTTATCGAAGATAATGGCTTTGACAGCTCGGGCCCTTTCAAGAGGCTCGCCGCCTTTGATAAGGATCCCGTATTCAGCGCCCTTGCCAGTGCCGACCATAAGCGAGGTGGGCGTGGCCAAGCCCAAAGCGCAAGGACAGGCAATGACGATCACAGCCGTAAAAGCCATGAGCGCAAACGCCAAGCTGGCGCCAAGGAAGAAGAACCAGACAATGAAGGTCAGCAAAGCGATGCCAATGACGATTGGGACAAACCAGGCTGACACGCGATCAGCAAAGTTTTGGATGGGAGCCCGCGAACCCTGCGCTTCTTCAATAAGCCGGATGATTTGGGCCAACGTCGTTTCACTGCCGACTCTTGTAGCAGTAAATTCAAAGCTGCCTGTCTTGTTGACCGTTCCGCCTGTCACTCCGTCTCCGACATTTTTTTCAACTGGCAAGCTTTCGCCAGTGACCATTGATTCATCGACGGATGATGATCCGCTGACAATGGCTCCATCCACTGGTACGCGCTCACCCGGACGCACGACTACGCGGTCACCATGAACCACTTCATCGATTGGGATGTCCATAGTTTGGCCATCACGCACAACACGGGCGGTTTTTGCCTGGAGGCCCATCAACTTACGGATAGCTTCGGAAGTTTTTCCTTTTGTCCTGGCCTCCAGCCACTTGCCTAACAACACGAAGGCGATCAGGAAAGCCGCCGTCTCAAAGTACAAGCCTTCGATCTTACTGTTGCCAAGCCCTATCAACGACTGGTTAGTTACCACATATACCACAAAGTTAACCAGACTGTAGATGTAAGCGGTCGAAGTGCCGATAGCAATCAAGCTATCCATGTTAAAGGCCTTCATGCGGAGCGAAGACCACATCCCCTTATAGAATCCGGCCCCTAGTATGAACTGGACAGGCGTAGCCAGGATAAGTGAGATGATTCCGATCCATGGTTTCAGGACAATTGATCCCGGCAGCCAGGCAAAGAAGTCTAACAGCATGAAGTAGAACATGGGCAAACTTAAGATAGCGGCCACTATGAATTTCTTCATCCATGACCCGATCTCTGCCTGTCGTCTCCTAGCTTCTAATTCCGGGTCTTTCTTAGACTCTTCTTCTGCCTTGTAACCCGCCTTATTAACAGCCTCAATCAGGTCGCGCACGTTAACATTTTGGTTGACCTGGACCATGGCTTTTTCTGCAGCAAAGCTAACATTAGCCTGTTCCACGCCTGAAACTTTTTTCAAGCTTCTTTCGATCAACCCGGCGCATGACGTGCAGTGCATGCCATTGATCACCAAATTGATGCGACGATTATGGTCATTGCTTTTGCTAGCTTCAATCGGTGTGACTTCGCGCGCTGCAATGGGTCCGGATTCACCTTCTGTTTCCAGGATGAGGGTCACTTTGACCTTGCTTGAGCCATTGATGCGTTTTGTCATAACCACTTGTTCATCGTTAATTATTTCTTGTTTTTTCATAAGTTAGGGATAGCAGAATAACCTGTCCCTCCTAATATCTTATCGATCTCTTTCATTTCGATTGGCCTTTCGGCATCAATCTCGGTTTCACCGCCAAGGCCCTTAACCCTGACTTCGCGCACTCCCGGGATATCCTGGAGCAAAGCTTCCGTCAGTTTAATGCATGATGCACAGTGAAAACCTAAAACTTTCAGCTTAATAGTTGTCATAAGTCATGTTAGGTTAATTTATTCGACGATTACCTGGCCGCGAGGTACGCCCATGGCGCAGGTAATATCGTAGGATCCTTTAGTGGTAGCTGTGAACTCAATTGTCATCGGCCCCCGGCGTATAGATTGGATTTGATTGTAGAGACCAGGGATGGTAATGGTGCTCATGCAGCCTGATCCATTTTCCTTAACGTCAATCTCCAGGCGTACAAGTTGGCCAACCTTGACCCTAAAAGTGTTTGGTTGAATGTCATTTGTTGTGTCGTAAGTCAACTTAAACACTTGGGGAGTTTGAGTGTCTGGCGCTGCTGACGGTGCAGGGGCGACTGATGGCACGACTGGGGCGCGTGACCCGCCACAACCTCCGCAACCGCCTCCGCTGCCGCAAGATGAACCTGTTGTCTTGGCAGGAGCTGATGCCGCCCGCATGAAAGGCGCATTGGTCGCTTGGCCGTAAGTGCCATCCTTGGCAACGATGAATTCACCGCGATACATGCCCATAGAGCAAGAGAATGGGATGGTCCCCGACTGACTTGGAGTGAAGCGGAAGATATTAGCGCCAGGCCTCAGGACAGTGTTGATGCCTATTGAAGATGCAACCAAAGAACTGGCACAGCCTGTGGCGCGATTATCTATTTCCCAACGGACAGGAACGCCTGTCCTAACCACCAACTCATTTGGACTGTATCCGCTGTCAGTGACAGTCATTTTGACCACCTGCTCATTAGTCGCCGTGTCTATAACCGAAGTGAACCCTGTTGGTTTGTTTCCCCAATCACTATTTGGCAACCTCAACCCTGCCAAAGCAATGCCATTGCGTAGGTTCATGATGCCCAGGACGATCACAAGGGCACCAGCCACTTTGAAGATGAACTTGCCGGTTGAGCCTTTGAATGAAGTTGTTGCCAAGCCAAAGATTAACAACCCTGGCACAGTGCCCAAAGCAAAAGCGCCGAGGACTATCGCGCTGGCCATGAAGCTGCCAGTCGTCAAAGCATAAGCCTGTAAAGCTTGAGTAAACCCGCAGGGCAGGAAGAAAGTAGCTGCTCCCATAACAGCCGGTAACCACGCGCCGGACTTTTGTGCCTTATCTAATACGCCATGCGTCAATGCTTTTGGCGTGCCTGGTAGATAGCGACGGATCGAGGCTGGTAAAAGGTGCAACATGTCCAAGCCGACCAGAATCATGTAGGCAGCAGCTGCGGCCAGGATCAACGATGTGGTCGTCGATGAGAAAGCCAATCTAGCACCTAACCAACCCAATACACCGCCTAAAAGCGCGTAACTCATGACGCGTCCCGTCAAAAACATCAGCACGGGTGCTGCGCGCGAGCTTAGTCTGTTTGACGTTTGAGCCACACTGGCAGTGCTTGAGATTAACAAGCCGCTCACGATTGCCAAACAGGATGAGACAGAAGCTAAGACACCCAGAAACAAAGCTGTGCCAAACCCAACGTTTTCCGTAGCCGCATTGCCGGATATCAGACCTCCCAAACGCGTGATGATCCAAGCGAGGCCGATGGCCAACGCAAACAAACCAGCCAATTCAGACCAGCTTGGTTTTTTCCTTGTCTCTTGGTTGACCGGTGCTTCTTTTAAGACCTGATACTTTTGGTCCAGTAACGCTTTCTGTAACTCATCTTTTTCAATTGACCTGTCTGAAGAAATTTTTACTGTTCCATGGGCAGCATCAGCTTTTACATCCTTGATTCCATCTAATCCTTTCCAAGACCTCTCAACCAGGACTTCGCAACTATGGCAAGTCATACCTGCCACATGCACTTCAAATTCTATATTGTCCATAATGTCTAACGTTAAGATTCAATCTAAAAAGAACCTCTCTACCTTGATGATAGAGTTAGCGTTAGGCTACTGAATCTTTTTTGGGATGCAAAATGCCCTGACTAAAAGCATAAGCCAAAGGCGGTGATGTAATTGAAATGGGAATCTCTGACTGATTCTTTTGGTTCTGATTGATAACAATATCCGCTCCCTGACCAATTGACGTTAGTCTCAAGGAAACTAAATGTTCCAACCCGATCGGGTTTATGCTTTGCCAGAAAACCAAAGGGTCGGCTTTTGAATATTTTTCATTCATCTGAAAATCCACTACGCCGGCCAAAGGGCAACCAGTATCAAAAGCGCCAACCAACATCGTGTCAGCCTGCATATCGTGGTCCATGGCAGCACTTGCATGCTGGACAGAACATACGCTAAAAACGCTGGTCGTTATGACCGCTATGAGCGCCAAGCTGGCGAAAACGTTTTTTAGCCTCATGATTCAGCTGACATTATATACCACGCTTTTTGGGTTTTGTCCATTTTTAGCTTAAATCTTGGGCAAATAGTATAATACCAGATGACTAATTAACTGACTTACCATCTTATGAAAAACGTCAACTACGACCTGCTTAAGATGCTGCACAACACCTTGGACGATATCTGGCGGCTGGAAAAGTATTACATCCGCGACGCCCAAAAGGCCAAGTGCCACAGCGTGGCCGCCCTAAAGGAGATGCTCAGGAACGAAAAACGCAGCGCCGAGCTCCTGCAGAAGGAGATCAAACTCCGCGTCAAAGCCGGGAAGTTTGATTAAAGTCGACCGTTTAATGTCTTTCTTAAACGTTCTACACCATCGAGAACGTAGGACGGCCGCAGGCCAAGGATTATTGCCATAAGCCGCTCAGTCATTCTCACGAAACGTTCCATGGAATCGTTGTCTGTGCCCGTAGGTTTGATTCCATAATGAATTATACGGTTTCTTGCCTTTGCGAGCGGCTCAATTTCAGAAGATACCTGAGACGGAGAACCAAGGTATTTGTTGTATACAAATGTTATTTTTTCTTTACCGCCCATCTTCTGAATAGAGCTCTCGTCTAGCCAATTTTTGTTATGAAGTGTAAACAAATGCTCCCAAATTGACCAGCTCACAATGAAAGAAGTTTCTAGAATCTGCCTTTGTATAGCTTGTCGATATAAGAATAAAAAATATCCACCCTCGTATGTTTTTTGCCAATCCTTTGAGGAGATGAGATCGAGAACATTGTTCAACCCCTTCTCAAAACCAATATTTAACTGATCATAATCCCAAAGGGGTTTCCCCTGGATTTCTTTCTCGGTATGCAAAGTACCCTCATGCCTGTGCCGCCAGCGAGATTCTGTAGGTAATGACAGTATCAGTTCTCCACCAAAATGATGTTGTCTGTGATCTTGTAGAATAGCAACGCCTTCATCTTCTTCCCAATTTTTAACGAATACATTTCTACCCGTAAAAATACTGAGAAGTAGTAAAACATCCAAAATCCTTTTCGGTTCTTGGTCAGCCCACATCAAAACAGCCTGTTGTTCCACGTCTGGAATCTCGACAGTCGCAGTGATCTGATGGCTTCCGGTTTGAACTACGGTTTTGTGTTCTGAGCCAGATGAATTGACCAAATGCTGCATTTTACCGAAGGCATCCGAATAATCCGATGATCTACGGAACACATAACCGCCAATATTCAATTCATTAACATGCGGCGGAAACTCTAGGTTGTAAACATTTTGGAGCATGTTTTTGGATGGCTTATAGTCTTAATGAACGAAGTTATGAACTTTTGGGTTTCTGCATTTCAATTAACTCCCAACTGGCAAATTACTCCGTTAGAGTCTGCTTGAATTAATATTGAACCGTCACTTCGCGTTGAAGCAACTTTACGCACTTGATCGCCGAACCTCACTCCAGAAGCATGTTGTTGATACAGGGAGTGTTCTTGGGTTTGGTGCTCAACTAGTTTATCTGAAATAACAATCAGCTCAGGTTTGCAATGACCAAAAACCTCAGAACAATAGCCACCCTCTCGGCCATGGTGTGAAGCGACGAAGATGTTCGTGCGCTGAAGTGCGGCACAAAACTGTGCATTTTTAAGTAACTCAAGCCATCCAGCTTTCTCCAAATCACCGGGAAATACAATCCCTAGTTTCCCGTAGAAAAAGAACGCTACAATGCTTGAATTATTAGTATCTCCGAACTGACTAAACGGAAGATGGAATGTTTGCATCTCGACACCACCAAGATCCGGCATGGCCATGGGTGTCGTGTATGAATTACACATGCGGCATAACGCCTCTAAGCCATTGGTTAGTGGCTTTTCTTTCACGGATCGGATGACGGCAGCATCTATAGTCGGATTCTTTATTAACATTACTGGTCGCAAAGTGTCATTAACATCTTGCAAATCTGATACGTGATCATGATCGGCGTTAGAATTGACAAATAGAGTCAACTGAGTACGGCCGCGGCTTTGAAGATCTTGTTTAATCTCATGACGGGGGTAGTAGGCTTCATTCGAACTGTGACCAGCATCAATGAGAATAGACTCCCCACTGGGCATTACCATGTAAGCACAGTTTCCATGTTCTACATTGTATATTTTGATCTGCAGCATATTCTAGGTGTCGCTCTTAGTGATTCTATTGTTTATAAAATACGTGAAGTTATAACCAGCAAGAACTCCCAAGAAAAAGAAAGACATTAGATTTTTATTTGAATCTTGTAAGTCTAATCCCAAGAATGCGATCAGTGCTGTCAAGCCGCCAGCCGTACCACCAAGCAAAAGGCGAAAGAGGTACCACCACCCGAAACGTTCAAAGTCGAACGGAAAATCCTGGCTTATGATACTCTGATAGAATCCGCGTGCCATATAAATCCCTCCGCCTAGAAAACCGCCGCTAATTCCAAGCCAAATAGCACCTACCTGATATTGCTGGACATCGAAGAGGTTGGGTAGGAACAATTTTAGAATGAGTCCGCTTAAAATAAACGATATAATAATAATGGCAGCAATGACCGATTGTTTCCAGGGTTGGTTAAGCATATTCATTGGGGATAAAGGGGTATTGATTTTCTATTTTCTTTCTAGTATTATGACATGGGTACATAATCTGTCAAATATATGCTCACCAAGAGACAAAAAGAGGTTTTGGACTTCATCATTACGCACACCAAGCAAAAAGGCTACGCCCCTTCTCTTGACGAGATCAAGAAGAGGTTTAATTTCGCTTCTGTTTCAACATCACATTTTCACGTTTCCAAGTTGGAAAAAAATGGGTATTTAAATAGAGTTGAAAATCAAGCACGTAGTATAAGTGTGAATAAGAAAGATTCTCTG
>JAJZQU010000031.1 GCA_021806685.1 bacterium
ATGAACTTCGCGATGATTTTACCAATCTCCGGGTCATTGGCTGAAATGGTCGCAACATTTTCAATTTCTTGGTCCTTAACCGGCTTAGCAATCTTTTCGCGAATTTCTTTGACAATGGCTTCCGTGCCCTTATCAATACCACGCTTAACCTCGAGCGGATTGGCGCCGGCCGTAATGTGCTTGATGCCCTCGGCAATCATGGCTTGCGCCAGCACAGTGGCAGTCGTTGTCCCGTCTCCGGCGACATCGCTTGTCCTGGAAGCAGCTTCTTTAACCAGTTCAGCGCCAATATTCTCAAATTTATCTTCGAGCTCTATTTCCTTGGCAACGGTTACGCCGTCTTTAGTCATGGATGGCGTGCCATAACCCCTGTCTAAAACGACATTACGGCCGCGCGGGCCCAAAGTGACTTTAACTGCATTGGCCAGCTGGTCCACGCCGCGCTTCAAAGCCTGGCGGGCAGCATCATTATAAAGAAGTTGTTTTGACATATTTCATTTAAGATACAAACACCAAGATACAAACATCAAAATTGGTGTGTTTTAAATTATTTATTCGAGTACTGCGAGTACATCGTACTCTGAGATGACTAAGTATTCCTGATTTTCAACCTTAACTTCGTCCGGGGCGTATTTCTTGAAAAGGATCTTGTCGCCGACTTTAACGTCCATCGCAGAGCGCTTGCCATCTTCCAATAGTTTACCCGGGCCAACAGCGATTACTTCACCTTGCTCCGGGCGCTCCTTATCAGCAGTGTCAGGCAAGATAATTCCTGACTTGGTCACTTCCTCTTTGGGAAGAGCTTTGACGATCAGTCGATCGTTCAACGGTCGTAGATTCATAGAAATATTATATCGTTATTTAGCTAAATTTTAGGCCTCTTTTAGCAGTCTTGAGTTGAGTCTGCTAAGGGCAGGAATATCTTATATTTGACTGAGCTTAGCGTCAAGGCGGTCAATATATACAACAAGAGCTCAAGCCGGCGAGGGTTGCCAACTTGAGCTCTGAGAGACGGGACGCTGACGAGGCTGAGATGCGGCTATCTGCCGAGGACTGACATGCACTTGCCCAACACGCCCCTGTCCTTGCGCTCGGGCTGTTTCGGCTCCTGCTTCGTGGTGGCGGGCACGTCCACGAACTGGAAGATTAGCGTGATGTCATCGATCACGATCTTGCCACGGTCGGCAGAGGAGTCGAGACTCAACACCTTGTCCTCCGTCCGGGCTTCGATCTCCTGGATCCCACTCTGCGCGGACATTCGAGCAGTCATGCCCTTGCCCAGGTGCATCTGGCACCTGTTTCCGCTCTCGTAATGGAAGAGGACCAAAGAGAGCGGCGCGTTGGCTGAGTCGGCGATCTGGATGTCGTTGCCCGGCAAGGTGCCGATCGTCACGGTTTTGCCAGGAAGGCACTTGAGCTCTTCGACAACCCTTCCCCCGACAATGATCCCGATCCGAAACATCTTGTAGACCGGAGTGACGACTGGTCTCGACGCGATCTGATTCTGAGCAATGTTCATCGCAAACCTCCTTGGAGTACATCCCCCTCTGCACGGCACCACACCATGCTTTAGAGAACGAAGCAATATACTACAAATTGGCGGTTTTGTCAACCGCCCGCAGATGAAGAGCTTATTAGCTTCGCATATCCTTCACTTACGTTCAGAATGACAAAGGCAACTAATGCCGACAGGGCCTGTCCGCTCCAAAGTGACCATGGGTAATGATCAAGACTAGAAACTAGAAAATAAAAACTAAAAAGAGTTATTATGAGAATCTTGTTGTGAGTATCTAACGATCTCCACTTATTCAAAACGCTTCGTAGTAAATAAAGTCCAAAACCAAAAATAAATAAAGAACCTGCTATTCCAAAATTCACTAATATCAAAAGCCATACCATGTGCGGCGGTTCGAGAGGTCCGATGGTTGCCATGCGACTGCGCACGTACTCGTCAGCATTCCAGGAATTAGGGTGCCCGGGGAATTGACCGAGTGCAGCTATCCGGATTGAGTCTTCTTCTATCCAATGTTTTTTTAAGGTGGCCAGGACAGGAAGTTCGGAATTAGGTCCGGTGCCAAAAAGTGGCACAGCCTGAAAGACCCCAATGCCATCCCTGAGGGTCTGGATACGGGTGACAATGGACTTCTGCTCAAGACGCGAACTTTGTATATCAGCGCGAGTTAAAACTAAGTCGCGATGGACGATGGTCAGCGTTGCAAAAAGGATAATGGGGATGGCGAGAGAGAGTAGTCGTCGCTTAGAGTTAGTTAGCTTCGCAGATTCACCCAAGTTCTTAAGCTTCGCATATCCTTCACCTACGTTCAGGATGACGAGCAGAGCAAGGCCGACGGCGACGGCGAGCCAGGCGCTACGGGAAAATGAATAAAAAAGCGCGAGAGTAAAGAGGCCCTCGATTAACCATATCACCCCCTTGCCCCCTCTTAATTTAAGAGGGGTGATGTTTAACCAAAGTGCAATTAGCAATCCTGTTGCCATCCAACCACCAAGGATGTTGGGGTGAGGGAAACCGCCATAAGCGCGCAGGAAGCGCCCAACAGAAGTCTGGACGACTGAGACGCCCAAGTCAGCCGGGTTTTGCGGCGACATACCGAGCCACGAACTGCCGATGACTGTTTGTGTGGCAAACTGCCAGATGGCAAGTAGGGCGTGCGGCACGAGCGATAAGACAAACCAAGAGGCGACCTTAACCGGTTCGACCTTGGTCCTAAATAACGTAACAAAAAATGCCGCTAGCAAGATGACTTGTATCCACCATTGGATAGCTGTCGTGGCAGGCGAAGGAGCAGCGATAACAGTGCATGCACCCAAAGCCGCGATTAACCAGAATAAATTACGACGAAAAGAAAATGGCAGAGCGCATTTGGGCTGGAAAATCCCGAGAATGATAGTTGCTATCAAAGGTAACCAGGCAATATAGATTGAGATCCTCCCCTGCTCCCAAGGCCAACCAACAAGTTGAGCATCAACAAACCAACGCGTCTGCCAAGGCAACGTGAGGATGGCCAGTCGCCAAGCTATTTCATATGCTTTATTGCTCAATTCCATACTGTTTGCAGATTTCACAATAATCCGACCAATATTTTTCCCGCTTATCGTCCACATGAAACTTCAGACACTGGTCACTGACAACAACCCTCGTGTCTTGGTTAGCGATTGACTTAATTGAAGCAGGAAACTTATTTTGTTGCGTCTTTTTCAAAGTATCTTCAAGCCATGAACGAACCGGTTGCTGGGCAGGCTTGGCGGTCTTTAGCAAATCATCGCCATCCAAGGGCATCCATTGTTTTGCCAAAGGGTGCCTCTGCCTGATTTTTGTGTTTTGGTCCCAAAGACTTTTTAAAACTCCATCATCAGTCAAAGGCAAAAGGGACAAGAACCAATAACGAAAATAAGGATCTTCCCCCTGCAACATATTGGGTGAGAGGTCTAAAGAATCGTCTGTTATGAAAAAAGATAAACAGACAGGATCTGATATCCCCTCCTTTCCTCCCCTTTCGTTAAGGGGAGGTCTAGTGGACGGGCGAGCACCCAATAATTTGAAAGGCAGGGTTGCAAAAAACCTGGTGCGCCAGATAGAGCCGGCTTTAGCAATTATAAAAAAATCCAAATCACCTTCATCACGGGCTTGGCCAAGGGCTGTGGTATTGCATAAACAAACGGCGCGTACCCAGGGTAAACGGCTCAAATATGAGGCCACTTGCCGGGCACGGCGCAATTTGCGCGGAAAATAAAATTCTTTAGATCTTCCCCTTTCGATTTGATCAGCATAAGCCATTAGCGCCACATGGGCTTGCTGTTCGCAAACAATATTTTCTGAGATTAGACGCTCCAGCTCATCCATGACGGTCGGAACGCCATATTTTTGAGATTCAATATCAGCTACTCCCATATCCAACATCATGGCCAATTGCAAACGCGTTGGCGCATAACCCCAAGCAGCCTGGAAAGCTAGTGTCCTTTTAATTGCGCTTCGCACATGGTCCATACTTTAGGTCATTCCGAGGGAGTTCGACGAGTCGAGGAATCTTAGTTAACGAAGATCCCTCCATTTCACTACGTTACAGTCGGGATGACAGAATATGTTATTGTCGTTCGCTCATTTGCACCGAAGGCGTAACCGGTGTCGCGACAGCGATATTGACCGCTGCCTGGCTCTCTACTGCATCAGCCACAATGATTTCATCGTCTTGCCAATCAACCACCTGGCTCCAGTTTATGGCCAATGACTTATCGGAAATAACCGACAAGACACGGCTCGCTGCCACCAAGAAAGTATCAATCCGGCCAGTAGCCTGGTCGACTTCGACAGTGATGACTACACCCAGCAAAGTCCCTGATTTGGTGCGAACCGTAAGTCGTGACTTGGGGCTGAACTTAAACATATTTATTGAAGTTGGGCTTCGGGAGTTGGCGGGATTGGCTTACGCATCAACCAATACTGTTGGGCGACTGTCAATAAACTCATAACAAACCAATAGAGCGTCAACCCTCCATGCAATTTAATTCGGTTAATCAATGTCATGATTGGCATGACATACATCATCTGTTTATTGACCATGGCTGCCATGTCTTCGTCCTTGGCTCCCTTTTCTTCCTTGACCTCAGAAGGCGGAGGTGTGGTTGCGCCCGGCGGTTTCATCATCATCCATGTCTGCCAAAATTGCACAGCCGCAGCCAAAACAGCCAAAACATAATTCGGTTGGGTCAAATCCATGAACCCAAAAAGCATGGCATGGACAGTGCCTGGATTAGGTACGAAAGAATAAAGCATGGTCAAGGCTTGAGACTTCAAGCCCACAGACAAGGCCTGGTACAAAGCAATGAAGACGGGCAGTTGAATGACCAAGGGCAGACACGAAGCGGCCGGATTGACCTTATCTTTACGATAGAGCTCCATGAGCTCCTTGGCTTGCGCTTCCTTATCATCCTTCAACCTCTTCCTAATCTCAGCAATTTTGGGCTGCATGGTTTGCAAGGCCCTTTGCTGCTTGATCTGCGCAACCGTAAACGGATAAAGAATCAATTTAATGATAATCGTCAAAACGATAATCGCGATGCCTAAATCAGCCCCGGGTAAAGCGCCATAAAGCCAAATCAACAGGTTGAGGATCGGACGAAAAAGGATTTCATTATAAAGCCACATCATAATATATGTTGGTTAACTAAGATTTCTCTTCGCTCGTCTGACTCTCTTCGGTTTCAATGGCCTCTGCTTCTTGTTTTGGAGCTTCTTCTTTGGCTATCTCGCCAACTTCAGAATCAGCCACGACTTGGCCGAGCTCCACGTTGATAACCGTAATCTTCCAATTAGTCAGCTTGGCGGCCAACCTGACATTTTGTCCGCCCTTGCCAATAGCCAATGAAAGCTGGTCCGGGGTAACTTGGACGATTGCCAAGTGCTCATTGGGCTTAAGTTCCACATTCATGACCCGGGCAGGGCTGAGTGAGGCGGCAATATATTCTGATTCATTTTCGCTCCAGAGGACAACATCGACTTTTTCACCGCCCAATTCGCGGATAATGGTTTGGATGCGCGTGCCGCGTTGGCCAATGCATGATCCGATTGGGTCAATCATGTCGTCATTGGTCGTGACAGCCACTTTGGTACGGCTGCCGGACTCGCGGGCAATATCTTTAATTTCAACCACGCCATTGGCAACTTCCGGTATTTCTTGGGCAAACATGGCCGCCACCAACCCGGGGCTAGAGCGTGAAAGCCTGATTTCCGGACCCTTGTTGGTCAAGTTCACCTCACGCAAGATGGCCTTAATACGCGTGCCTGGGAAATAGCGTTCACCTTCGATCTGGTCTTCTGGCAGGATGACGCCCGTGGCACGTCCGAGATCAATCAAAACGACGCGTCCCTCGCGACGTTGGACAGTTACATTCATAAGCTCACCTTCACGTTCCTTGAAATCCTGGTAAATGACATTGCGTTCAGCTTCGCGCAGTTTTTGCATGATGACTTGCTTGGCCGTCTGAGCTGCCATGCGTCCGAAAGCTGTTGGGATAGCCAACTCAACACGGATTTCATCACCAACCTGGGCATCGGGCTTAAGGTCGCGGGCATCCGAAAGCATGATCATTGTCTTGGGATTAAAGACAAACTCTTCTTCCAAACCCCCTTCGTTTCCCCCTTTATCAAGGGGGTTTACGGTTTCGACAGCTCCCCCTTGAGAAAGGGGGGCAGGGGGGTTTTGCCTTGCATCCTTATCCTTCTTGCCAACGTGAGCTGCCTCAAAACGCTCAAAATAATCTTCGGGCAATTCCATGTCTGCCACGACCTCCTTAACGTCAAAAATACGGATGCCGGCCGTGGCCCCGTCATAAAGTTCTGGATCGAACTCGCTCTTGATGTTTTGGTTCTTGTTGCCAAAATCCTTGCGGTAAGCCGCAGCCAAGGCTGCTTCGACCGCCTCGAGCACAGCTTCTTCTGTCAGCAACTTTTCGTCGCAAATAGCTTTGATAGCCTGTGATATTTGTGATGCCATATTAATCATAGTACCTCCCCCTGTCCCCTCCTACGTAGGAGGGGAATCAAAAGGGGTGGTAAGTTTTAGGGGTAAAAGAAGACCCGTTCATCCAGAACGAGTCAACTTGTTAACTATATACCCCGTTTCCCCTTATGTCAAATCTTGATACTTGATTATTGGATCTTGCTATTGCACTGATGGGTGCATAAAGAGATATCTATTCCGCAATTAGGCTGGTTTTTAGCCATGCAAGCATCAAAATTATTTTGACATTTTTGCAGGCACAAGTTCAAAGTGGTCTGCTCCGTGACGCTAAGCTCGATTGACCCTTGGAACACTTCCCATGGCCTGCCCTTTATATTGCTTTCAGAGCATTCGTCTCCAAACGGCGAAACCAGTGCGCCTGGCGCGGTATTGTACCTTGTGGCCGAACCGTCCCAACAGCCGCCATTCGGGTGCCTGACAGGATATCGGTTTGGATTATTGTAATAGTTGTCAGGCGTAGGCTCATTTGGCTGGCTGCAATCACCAGTACACCAACCCCAATTATCTTTGACCATGATACGCGGCGTAAACCTAACCATCTTTAATACAGAATCGTAACAGCCGGTCCTGGGAGCCCTGCGGTCAACACCCGGCTCGCCATCACGACAATTGCCATCCAACAAATCAGGTTCATTCATACACCTCTTAGCCGATCCGCAATCAACCATTGATTTGACCCCCGGTTTGTAGACGTGGGTAAACTCGAAGTATCCTTGGCGGCAATCCTCCGGGCTGTTGCCAAACAGGACGCGCGTCAAACATTGATATGTCCCGCCGCAATTACCCGGCTGCCCGACCGACTTATAGCAAAGCTTGTCTGAGCTTTCGCAACGGCCGGTCTGCATGCACGAACCTCCGCCCGGCGGACAATCACCGTCACCAGTACAAGCCAAACCCGGGATATTGGCGCACTCCATGTCAGTGTTACAGATAGGCTTATTGTTCTTTATCTTGGCTTCTTCAACATGGGTGGTTTCGCCATCACCCCAATCAATTGTAATATCCTTAATCGGGCCTTGGTCATGGGCTGCCCAAGCATAGAAACGAATGGTGGCCACGCCCTGGTCACTGCCCAGATAAACGATGCCTTCGGGAGAATTGTTCACGCTGAATGGATTTATGTACAACACTGGTTTAGCATTGGCAGTCGTGCCAACCTTGGAAGCATCTGGTGCGGCTGTCTTGGGTGGTATGGGCTGGTAAGGCGCAATCAATTCCGCCTTGCCATAAGTATTGCTGTACTTTGCCAGATAATTGAAAGTATCCAGGCCTGACGTCAGATCCGTAGCCGAAGGATATTTCTTGAACTGCAATATTTTCTTATTTGGATCATTGTTAATACCTTGTGAATTATAGTTGGTTGATTGCGGATTACCCAGCTCATAAGCAGTCAACTTATTGACCAATGGCTTAAAGCCCGGTGAGTGCGTACAGCTGTTACAATCCTTATCCGGTGCGGCAGCCGGGTCAGTACTGCACTCTTCCGTATAATCAGGCGGTAAGAACGTGCCAACCAAACTCTTGCCTTGCGAATCCTGCTTACACTCATCAATTTTATCCGGCGTGTTGCACAAATTGACCAAGGGCGTGCCTGATGAACCAATAGTTGTTTTTGGATCGAATAATTGCTGGGACGTCATCTTTTCGTATTTGCTGATATCCCATCCCTTATCTATTAAATCTTTGTTGCATTCTTCGATTGTCAGGACTTCTTGGCCTGTTCTCTCGCAAATATAGGCAGTCCTCATAGCCCCAGCCAGTTGGCCGTTGTTTAGTTTGCCCCTAAAGTCATCGACCGTAACAGGATTATTTTCACCACTAAGGTCAACCGTTGCCTGGAAAACGCCCATGTCGTCCTCGCTGGCATATTTAATGCCTTTCTGCGGGTCATACTTATCAATGCCCAAGGTAGTTATATCAATCAAAGGATTGAGAAAAAGGTGGGCAATGATTACCTGTGAGCCAACACCAAAAATCTTATCATTATTAATCTTTGGCCCAAGCCACATGGAATCACTTGCTTTACGGTCATCATAATTTTGGGGAAGCGAGGCAGATACAGCTATATTGTTCTTAACGGCATATCCGCTGAAATTCGACGTGGGATCAATCGTATTTACGGCTGGTTCACAGTGGGCAGGCAGATATATATTGTATTTCTCATCAGGTTTATAGACAGCTGATGGGACAACGCCCGGATAAAGGTTGAAATCCGGATGGTCTGGTTTCATGACCAAACCCCAAGCTGTTTGGTCAAAATAATCACGCCGCATGTTATTTTTTTTCGTATCTTGGAAGTTGATATTGTCTTGGGCCATCTCCTTGAACCCAGGCCCTGAGTTGCCCGCTGCTGCCAAAATATTCATCTTATTATTCAACCAAGTGGCTATGAATGTCCTAAACTTGCTTCCATACCCAAAATATTCGCAAAGATCAAAAAGTTCATTTTGAGGTATTGTCCATGACAAGCCTTTGGGGTTACTGGGATGCGGCCAACCCAAATCATAATCATTAGCCCCTAACAATTGGACTTGGCCGGGATTTTTAAGACCCGATGCATAACATTTATCCTTGGTTAATAGGGGGGAAAGATCGGTAAAGAACAGTTTCTCCCAGAAAAACTTGTCATTAATGGGCCAGCCCGTATCAGTGAGGTTTGATGTGCCAATCGGTAATAACTGAGTTGTAATCCAATTTTTCCCAGCTTCTTCGTTTGCCTGGCCACCATAGTAGAAATTCCCTTGGTTAAAGAAGCCAACAACTGACCATAAGCTATCCCAAGCATCATTAAAAGCATCGTCATTACCCCACATGCCAGCAACTCCATGGTCATCTTCGGTGTAAATATGCGCCCTACCAGAATAACCAAGAGACCCGAGTAAGGTGTGCCAGAAATCCACGACAAATGGGGCGGAGGTTACAGTACGCTGATAGCTGGCACCAGGATTATTATTGTTGGCATAGGCAGTGTCCACCGTTGTCTCAAACTCCCTGGCATATTGATTGGGAAACTGGAAATAAGTATTCTGCAGAAGATAAGCCAAAGACTCACGCAACAAATCACCTGTCATGGTAAGCATCTTGCCAGCACAATCCGTATCACCATCATTAGGCATGTTACAGCCATTAACAGTACCAAACCCACCCCCTAAAAACAGCTGGTTGTTTACCAAAGTCACATAGAATTGGTATATCTGTTTTATATAACCTTTAATCCCATAAGAATCGGGTTCTGAATCCAAAAAGTATAAGGTCTTCATGTAAACAAAGCTGTCCCCATTTGCCCCCGCCATATCAACCATCCCGACTTTTGTCCACCAGCTTAGCAAGGGATTATCATCCGATAATAATAAACTTTTCGAGTCGTTTAAATTCGTTAAGATAGGCGACCCGTCATTTTGCATTTCATACTTTTGTTGTATGCCCGCCTGATCACTGGCGCTACTTGGCGTATATGGGGTGGGCAAACGGACTTCCCTGTCTTTATAAAGAGTACCGACTGCATCAGAAGCATTGGCTTGGGACGATGGGAAAATGACTAAGCCCTGCAATTTTCCGTAAAAATTGTTGTTCGCTCCACCGCCATCGTCATGCATACCCCACCATTGGTTTGTAGTAAATGTGCAATCAGCATTTGTCCGGCAACGTGAGAAGGTGTTAAAGCCCATGCAAAAACCCGTACCGTCGTTTAAGGCGCTCTTAGCCGTATCATCAAGATAAGTTTCGCCCAGCGAAGCCGAAGGAGAGTTGGCTGCATAAATAGCGTTATAAAAATCAGTAGCATTCATGTTGGCCTGGCCATCCCCAGTGCCTAATCCCTTAAAACAAAAACCGACTTTAGGCACGTTAACCTGCGCAAACTTACGAACATAACTTCCGCCTTGGTCTGTTTTTGAAAACTCATAGTCTTTCAGGTACTCAAAAATCTTATCAAGATCACCTTTATTGGCAATATTAAACGGCGGTGCCGCTTCTATCTTCTTCGGGCAATCGCTGGACTGGTACTTATCATTAGCTTGGGACAAAGACTTTGTCTTATCTGGCATGCATAGCTTGCCTGGCTCAACAGAATCAGCGCCGCAAGTATAAATTGAGGCATCAACATTCAAGTTAGTCTTGCCCGTAATAAAATCATAATCAAAGGGATTAAGATTCACATAAGTTGGTACCAGCACCGAACCATCGTATTGGCTGGATAAATACCCCATGTTGGCCAAGGCAGAAAATACGACACGATATGATTCAATGTCGGTGTTATTAAACTGAGCCGGTGCACCAATCTGCATCGCCAACAGCTTAGCCACCATGGCATCAAATGATTTATGGTCAATATACACGTTGTCTGGGCTGGGTTGGGTCTTTGAGGTGGTATTAAGTCGTGCGGCGTAATTCTGGACCGGTATATTCTCTCCCTTGGCAGCATCCAGATACTGAACAACCAGGCCGGCTACATTTTGGACATTCAAAAGCAACGGGTTTGTGGGATTATAAAGCACGACTTAATACCAAGAT
>JAJZQU010000032.1 GCA_021806685.1 bacterium
GCTCTGATCGCGCCTGCCGGCAAAAATAACTCTGCTAGCCAGATTCTTCTCTGTGGTGAGTGCCTCAAGTTTACCTCGATCTTCTCCAAAACCAATAATCAAAGTTTTATAATTTTTTGGAAGCTTAGTTAAGGAAGAGATGATATCGCCTGTTCCGTTTTTAAGCACCAAGCGGGAGACCGTCACTAGCACGATGTCTGTTTCCGAAAATCCTAACTGTTGTCTTATCTTGCTCCGTTCGTCAGAGCTGATCTTGGCATTAAAACGCGCCAAGTCCACGCCGTTAGGGATTACTTCTGGCGTCCCCTTGAAACCCATCTTAACTCCCCAGTCAGCCAAAAACCGGCTAATAGCCTGGATCGCATCAGCTCGTTCAAAGATTTGCTTAAACCAAGGCTTAAAAATACCAACTCTTTTGAGTATATATTCCGGCGGGTCACCTTCCTGCAATGTCAGCAGCATCTTTATCTTGGGAGTCAGCCAGGTAAAAAATAAACAGGCAAAACCTCCATAACTCGCCATCATTGACCAGGTAAAGTCATAAGGTTCGCGCCGATTTTTGATCCAAGCAGAAAAAGGCGCTATGGCCATGAAACAAAGCTTATCAAATGCTGGCCAAGCCAAACCAAAGCGGTAGATTGTGGCGTTGCCAATGTTTTGGACGCGCGAACGGCCATTGAAAAGCTTTGGCACGAACAAATCAAAATGGATTTCCGGATTACGTTTAATGATTTCGCCTAAAGCCACCTCGGCGCCGCCTACCGGAGGTATAAAATCATCTGCTGCAAAAACGGCCACTCTCATAGGGTTTTCACCTTTTCCGCACTCTTCTCTTTGAGTATGGCGTTATAGGCAAAACGTACGGCATTGGCAAAAACATCTCCCCTGCGGTTGGAGGCGGTTAATTTAGCCGGTCTCGTGACCTTTGAGGCAAACCTTTCCTGCCCACCTCCGATGGTCGCGATCTGGTCAGCTCTCATTAATATGGTGCCTAACAAAAATCGCAAATACCAAGGCACGCTTTCCAATCGCTGGTCAGCCAATGAAATTAATAAAGGCAAGCCCGAACGACGGCGTAAGCCGATGGCAGCCAAAGCCGCATAACTGGCCATGATGGACCACATGAATAAGTATTTATGCTGCCGAATCAACTCTTTGGCCTTCCGGGCGCCTAAGACTGGCAAGAAAAATTTATCGTACCAAGCGCCACGTCCTAAGCGGTAAACCTCGACATTGGGCAAAGGTGATGGTGCATTTTTCGCTTCCAGAGAAAAAGCAGAAGTGATTACGTCAAAACGCACATCAGGCATGCGTCTCATCAAATCGCATAAAGCTTCTTCAGCCGGACCGGCAGCCGGGTAAAAAGTCGTAGAAAAAACCAATACACGCTTTTCAAGGCCTGCCTCGCGCTTGGTCCGCTGAACAAAATCCTTAATGTATTCTTCCAATTTATGCTTTTGTTGCCAGCCTAGAGCACTCACTTTTGATGTATCAACAACTGAGTCATGCCTATTACCGCGGCGCTCAGGCAACAAGATGATTTCATCGCAAAACATTTTGGCCACACCTAAAACCGAATGACCTTCGGCTGCACCAATGCCAAACTCATCCCCTTGCCCCTTGTCACCGACCAATATCAAACCATCAACAATATCTGCCACGTGTGTAAAATTGCGCATCTGGGTGCCAGGCGCAACTACAGTCAGCGGTTGGCCATGCTTATATTCTTCCATGAAGATGCCGATGACAGTGGAATACGGGCCATGGCTAATCTCGCCCGGACCATAGACGTTATAAAAATAAGTTATGGCAAACGGCAGGCCGTACCATTGGCCATAATTTTTTACGAGCTCTGTGTTGGTAGCCTTGGCCCAGGTATAGGGTGCCAAGTCACGCCCCAATCCTCCATCGCTGAATTTAGTTGAAGAGCCTGCATACACGATCTTGCATCCGCGTTTGCGGCAGAACTCCAAAACAGCAAAAGTCCCGGCCTTGTTCAAATCCCAAACCATACCCGGTTCTTCCATGCTCTTTTCCACGCGCGCGTACTCACCGAGGTGGTAAACCAGGTCGAGTTTTTCAGGAACCAGCCTTTCAATATCCTTAGTGTGCCCCTCGCGGTATTCGACTCCGGCCACGTGGTTGTCACGCGAACCAGTAAAATAATTATCCAACACTATGACGCTGCAGCCCTCTGCTACCAGGCGATCACAAAGATGCGAGCCGATAAAGCCCGCTCCGCCTGTTACAAGGACCTTTTTTGCGTCCATATAAAGGCTAATTTATACGAAATCTAGCTAAAAAGCAAGGATTGGGCTAAGATAAGCTTTAATCCAAGTCTATGTCCCCCGAGCGACCAATTCTCTTGATGGTAACAAGCCAGGATTGGGGTGGTGCCCAAGCCTATATCTTTAATTTGGCCCAAGAGCTTAGGACCCGTAATTTGCCGGTTATTGTCTGCGCCGGTGGTAAAGGCGAGCTGGGGAACAAGTGCCGCGAGGCTGGAATTGAGTTCCAAAGTTTGAAATGGATGGCTCGCGACATAAATCCCATCAATAACCTACTCTCGCTTTTTGAACTGGTTAAATTGTTTCGACACTTACATCCGCAAGCAATCCACCTCAACAGCAGCATGATGGGTGTTATCGGATCTTTAGCTGGGAAATTGGCAAAAGTCCCCCGCGTAGTTTACGTAGCCCATGGCTGGGTTTTTAATGAGCAATTGCCTGCCTGGAAAAAAAGATTTTATATTTGGATAGAAAAAACTTCTTCAAGTTGGAAAGATGTCATCGTCTGTCTTTTTCCGGATGATGAGAAATTGGCCCGCGATTTAAGGTTCAAGCCGCGCGAAAAGATTGTGACGATCCCCAATGGGATTGATGTCGAAAAATTTGAGCAACAGTTACTAGACCGTGATTCAGCCCACGCAACTTTAAATGATCGAGATTCGAGATTCGAGATTCGAGATTCGATGGTAGTCGGTACCATAGCCAATGCCTACCCGCCAAAAAATCTTATTTGGTATTTGGACGTTTGCCGATTAGCCCACGAACAAAAACCAGACATAAAATTCGTTATCATCGGTGATGGCCCGCAAATGGATGAGCTACGGCGTAAACATGCCGGGCTAAAACAAGACGATTACATCCTGCTGGCCGGGCGTCGACTAGATGCTCCGCAACTTTATCGTGCTTTTGATTTGTTTGTATTGCCTTCAACCAAAGAAGGCATGTCAATCACCCTGCTTGAAGCCATGGCCAGCCGCGTGCCAATCATTGCTACGGATGTTGGAGCTAACCAATGGATGTTGGACAATACCGGCATCATAGTTCAATCAAATGATGCGCAGGCTATGGTCGCTGCAATTCTCAATTTATCGGCCGACCAAGTACAACGCGAACAACTCACTCAAAAAGCCTATCAAAACATCAAGATGCGTTTTGAATGGAAACATACAGTGGATGAGACGGTTAAGTCCCTCTATCCGTCCCTCAATTAATCATATTGCGGGACACCTTTCCCCCACCAACGTGAGGGAAAGGAGTTAACTAGTATAAATACCCAAAGCCTGCATGATCTTAAGCATAACACTTCGAAGATCTTGATCAATTTCTTCATTGCGAAAACGCAATATTCGAATGCTTTGAGAGGCCATCCATTGATTACGAATCTCGTCATTCATTTTTTGCGATTTTTGGTTATGAATGCCACCGTCAACTTCAATCACCAATTTTACTTTTGAACAATAGAAGTCAGCGATGTACCAACCAATACTGTGTTGTTGGCGAAAAATAAATCCTGTTTTACGCAGTGCCCTCAAAGCCGGCCAAAGATTTTTCTCGGCTTGTGTAGCCCTATGCCGTAACTCCTGCCTCCGCGGCTTTGAAATTAAGCGACTCTTCTTAAAATTACTCATTTTACTTTTAACCTCCTTTCCCTCGTTCTACGGGGGAAAGGTGCCCGAAGGGCGGATAGAGGGCGCTATTTCCGTGGCCCGCGGTCAGACTGTGTAGCCGTTGCCACGACTGTTGACTGATTTTGGATGGGATTGACTGCTGTCGGCTTGGTGGTGGTCGCGAGTTTTAACGATTCATCAATTGTCTTAGCCCGACCGTCGATCAAAGCCTGAAGTTGATTGACTGTTGTTGGATCAAGCTTGATGACAGCACCTAAAATCATGTTGCGCTGTTCCATCAATCCCTGGTGTTCCATGGCCTTGGCAATCTGGACATACACGGCTGCAGGCGAAGCAGGCAAAGTTGGTAAGATATCGATCAATGATTTCAAGCCATCTTTATCGTTCGTCAGGTCATAAGCCTGGGCCAGCAATAAGGCATCCTGCCCACTACGCAAAGGATAGGCCAACTCGGATTTAACGGCTTTAATGATGTACTGCGCACCTTCTTGCGGCTTATTCTGGTCAAACCAATAACTTACGCCAACATACCACCAAGCCTCGCCTATACCCGGATCAAACTCAGCAGCTTGCTTGTATTGGGACATGGCTTCTTCCGGTCGGCCCATCTCTGACAATAGACGTCCGTAACCAAAATATAACTGCTGGCGCTTGGGGCTCCATTCAATCGCAGCTTTATATTGCACTTCTGCTTCTTTCATCAGGTTAATGTCCCTAGTGACTTCAGCCACTGATTGCAATAAGTTGGCATAAATAAAACGCGGGTGGGAATTCATGCCATGGCTGACTAAATGGCGCTCTGTAATCTGCTTTGTAAGATTGAATATTTCCTGCCACTTGGGCCACTTGGTCAATTCACCTGCATCAGCCAAGGCTATCAAGTTCCTGGAGAGTAAGAAGGTCTGTTCATCAAGATACGGCGTCTGGATATCTGCTGCCCGCTTAGCATAACTCAACATGCTCTCAAGGTCACCGGCTGCATAAGCATTGTTTGATTTGATGGCCAGGTAAGAGGCATAAGCCGGCATGGCTGAAGTCAGGTAAACCAATAGCACAAAAACTACCTGGACCAAGCCAAACGTGACCCAGGGCATAGGTCTTAATTTTTTCCCTGCATCCTGGCTAGGAACCGGGTCTTGCGGCTTGGCGCCGTTACCCGCAAAAACGGGGTACCCGGTGCAAACCACAAGCGCATAGAGCAAATAGCTCATGCTAAAAGCCGCGGGATGGTCGAACACAAAAAGGTTCTGCAAAAAGTAACCTGCCGGCAAACCAATCAGTATAGCCGTGGTCGACATGTCGATATAACCCTTACGACGAGCTTTGATGATGGTGAAATAAAGCAATCCCCAAAGAGCCACAAAAGTCACAAATCCAAAGATACCTGTCATGGAAATCACATCCATGACTGTATTATGAGCCCGGTCAAACCAAGTCTCGGCATAACCTGCGCGTAAGGATTTGGGATTGTAATTTTTGTTAAACAGGATATGGAAGTCGTCCAATCCCCAACCAGTAAGCGGCCTTTCCAAAAATCCTTTCCAGGCAATATCCCAGGCAATAAAGCGCCCTGCCGTTCCAGTCTGAATGTAGAACATGCGGCTGACAGTCGGGAAACTCGTGGCAAATTGTTTGAAAACCGTTGTTTGGACGCCATAAGTCACAATGCCAAGGTAAGTCAGCCCTAAAAATAACACGGCCGCGATGACGCCCAGGCGCACCTTCTTATTATGGTGCATGATGCCAACGCTGATTGCGGACACCACAATGCCAAAAATCATTCCCATGAAAGGCCCACGTGATCCGGCGGCAAACATGGATGTCATGGAAGCGATGAAAGCAATCACATACCAAACCCGCCAGCCATTATTCTTAGTTTTAAGCCAAAGCAGGGCGATAAAGAACAAGATGAAAAGTTGGTAGGTACCCATGTAAATTGGGTTGTCCAACAGGCCTCCTACGCGCCCGCCGGCAGGAAACAGCAACAGGTTTGGGAATGGCCTCTGCAATAAAGCTACACAAGCCATGAATACGCCCAAAATAACTTGGTAGTTCAAAAGCTTTTGCCATTGCGGCCAGGCTTTTACGAGCGAGACCGTCATTGTCAACCAGATGAAAAAATGGATGAGCGTAAACATTCCATTCATACGCTCCTGGTTCCCCCACCAGGCCCTGACCGGATCAACGGCAAAAATCACTGATAACAACAAGGCGACAAAATAAGCCCCTATGGCGCAATAGAACCAGGACCACCTGGGCCTATATTGAGGCTCGATCCAAGCCAAAATCAAATAAGCAGGAAAGGTCAGGCCTATCAAAATCTGAAAGAAAATCAGTTTCGAAAAGACAAACGGGAAGATGACCACTGGCACGAAGACCAAGGGCATGAGCAGGCCCCCATAGATTCCTGCATAAACAATGGCTTTAAGGACCTTGATGGCTGTTGATCGTTGCATATGGCACATAGGATAGCAGAGCCGATGGAATAAAAAAACCCCGCGTAGAGACGTTGCATTGCAACGTCTCTACATGCGGGATTTTTTATTTTTTGTATTGTCAGCCCCAGACGAATCCAGGGCTTCGAACTTCTAACCCTTCCCTCATCCCCCCTTCCCCCGCGAACGGGGGAAGGGGTGTCGAGCTAAGCTCGACGGGTAGAGGGAAATAATTAGTTGCTCACTGAGGCGCTCTGCGTCAGGTCATCGACGTTAACGTCGTTGGTCCAGTCGTAAGAGCCCTGGTCAGTGTACAAGTGCGGGACTTCCGAGTTATCGGACCACACGAATGTACCCTCGTTGGTGGCAGCACCGCTTGGGGCGCCAGCACCAGCTCCAACAGGAACGCCAGTGTCAAGGTTAAACACCCTGGCGCTGACGGCGCTGATAGCACCGGAAGCACTGCTGTTCTTGAGGTAGGCAGCAGCAATGAAGGTCGTACCCGGATCGCGGTAGAACGAAGTGGTCACGTTGTTACCCGTTCCAGTGCCGTTGACTGTGGCACGGAGTGAGTAGACATGGCCTGTACCGCTGATGGACTTCTCATTCACGAAGGTAACGACAACTTTGACCGAGTTGACGCCTGCCGGCACCGTAGTGCTGTAGAGGTCAGCGCCCGAAGTGGCGTTTGTGAAGTAGATGTCTGCGGCCGGGATTTCTGTTGAATCCTCATTCAAGCGGAAGTTAGCCAACGAGACGCCGGCTGACTTGGACACATTGAAGACGATCTGTTTGAGGGCAACGCTGCCAACTGGGTTGGCACCGATCTGGACGCGATACAAGTCCGTGGTCTGACCTGCGCTGAAGACCGTGTTGGTCAAAGGCAGTTTGGACACAATAGGCTTGGTGGCGCGAACGATCATTGGGTTGCCGTTCAAAGCACCGCTGGTGAAGTACACACGTTCGCCAGAGGCCGAGCCGGTCGTGCGAATGTTGAGCTTACCGTTGTAGTTAGCATCCCACTGGCCTGTCTGGATGTTGTTGATGATGCCCAAAGCCGGCCTATGGCCCGTGCGAGTAACACCCGCAGTAGCGCCGTGCGCCGTGGATGAGCTGACAACATCCGAGAGCTTGCCCCAGAGTTCGAAGTTCACGAAGCCACCCTTAGGAACCGTAATTTCGTTGCCTGTGAGGTCGATATCTTTGGCACCAGTAGCACCGCTATCCAACTGGCCAGCGCCCTTGACTGCACCTGCTGCAGCGACGGCGATCTGACGGTAGTTGGAGTTGTCGCCACCGGCAATGTTCTGTACGCGGATCTGGTCGATGACCATGTCTTCGTATTGAGCAGTTGCCTTATAGCGAGCAAACGGCACCCAGCCGTCGTTGTTGGACACTCTGCCGACCACGATTGTGGTAGCCGGGTTAGCATCCGTGGCGACTGTGATGGAACCGGAGTTGATGATTGTCTGATAAACAGCAGGTGTAGCACCCAACTGTTGACCAGCGCCTGTGCCGGTCAACTTGGCGTTGACGCCGGCAGTGCTGACTGTGTTGGAATCCTCATCCTGGGCTGTGACCATGTTGGTGGCAGCCAAACCCACTGAGATCAAATCTGTGTGGGTCGTAGAAGCGGCCGAGGAGAGCGTGGCCTTGACCGTGAGGGACTTGGTCGTGCTCTTCAGGACCTTGAGGTTCATGTTGGTGATTGGAGCTTCACCGGTGACCGAGTCTGGCGCGTGGGCCAAACCGACCATGGTGTCGCCATCATACAGGGCCAACGAAATGATGCGCTGGCTGCAAGCGGCGAGACCGGCTGCTGTGTTGAAGTTGGTAGCAACACCGGCAACCTGGCCGAGCTGGGCCTGACACTTGAGCACCACGTTGGTGACTGTGATGTCAGACTGGGCACCGGCTGTGAGCGAGAGGCCGACAACCGGCTTGTTCTGGGCCTTCTTCACGATCGTGTCCGAGATCGGCGTGGAAGCCAAATTGACATCCAAAGCCGAAGCCTTAACCGTCATGGCATTGCCATTGGTGTTGGCGTTCGGGACGATCTTGGTCAAAGACAAGTTTTCACCAGTCGTAACGACCTTGACGTCGCCGTCAATGAAGGCCTGGAAGACACCGCGATATTGCTGGTTAATGAAGTTGACATCAACTGAGTTGGCCAAGTCGGCAACTAAAGCCAAATCCTTGGTCTCTCCTGCCTTGATGGTGAACGTTTCATTGAAGTCGAACGGCTGGGTGGTCGGGCTGCCGGTTAACGACAGTTCCTTAGGACCAACCAATGTGTTGCCAGTCTTGGTATCGACAACCTTGATGTTGCGGAAGAACGGAGTGGTGGCTGCCACGTCAAACAACCGACCAGTGATGGCAGTCAGATTCATGCGCAGGTGGCGGATTTCCAAATCGTTATCCGGTGAAGTCAAGGCGAACTTGTAGAGAGGAACTGACAAGCGACCCTTGGCAATGTTGGAAGACACTGGGCCATTGAAGGCGAAGGTCAAAGCACCGCCCTGGGTAGTCACTTCGCTGAAATATGCTTTGGTAGCACAAAGCACGCCCGTGCAGGTGCCGTCAAAGGCACCAGGTGGAACATCTGCGTCTCCAATGCTAACTGCGGAACCCGAGTTATAAACCGTATCAGTGGCATTGATGTCCGTCGCATATTCCACATAGGTGTGGATCGTGCGTCCGGCGCGGCCAGCCACATCGGCACGGAGCGAGAAGACGCGTGTAACACCGTTGGCAATCAAGTACGGCGTGTCAAAGTTAAGTGTGATGTGACCCTTGACATCAACCGAGGCAGCGGAAGCGACCTTGGTCGTACCCTGATAAAGGGCGAAGTTGCTCAAGTCAGCATTGTCCACTGAACCGGATTGGTACAGGGTAACGCGGTTAACTTTGATGTCATTTGTCTGAGCAGTCAGCTTGAAGGATGAGATTTCAACATCCTTGGCACCGATGTTCGGGTTGGCAGGCTGCGGGCCATTGGCGATGATAATAGTGCCAGCTGAAGCCGTACCTACAATGAACACATTGCCGCGCACCGGGAAGGAGCCAGCAACAGTACCTGAACCGGAGAGCACGACGCTCGCGGCATCAGCCAGCTCGAAAGCATGGTTACCACCTGTGCTGGCAGGGCTGCTGAAGTCAGCGTACACGTAGTACGACTTCATGCCGCCAGCCGGGATGGTGAGGTTCAAGGAATTGAATTCAACCATGTTGCTCGTGACGTTGACCGAGCGGCCGGTCGTGAGACGCATGCCGGTTTGGTCATACAAGTACACGTTGGCAAAATCTGCAGTGGAACCGACTCCCACGCGATGGAAGCGCAGGCCAGTCACCAAAGCATCGGCATTGCCGGCTGTGAGGACAACCTTGACCATCGGGACGCTCATGGCGTTCTTGGGAACGGTCGCACCGGACGGGGTATCCGAAGCCAAAGCTACGGTTACGCTGCCGCCTGTGGTCTGTTGCGTGGTGCCGCAAGATACTGTCCAGAAATTATCTGGTTCAGCGCCTGTGACATCAGCACCGGCTGTATACGAGATGCTCGTAACAACCGAGTTAACCATATTCCACTTGTTGGCAGCGAAGGCCGCGTCATCCGCGATCTTGCGCTTCTGGCCGCCCATGATGACGTATTTGTTGGAATCGCCCGCAAAAGTTACGAGCTGGCCATCTGGGTGGACATTGGTGGAAATTGAGGAACCGACCGTGTAGTTCTCAAAGAAAGCATCCGGTACGTCAACTACGCGAGTCGCCCATGCATCGCCATAGAGGGCCTTGGCAACTGTTTCGGATTCGATCCAGTGCAAAGTACCGCACTTGGTGACGGCATAGGTCTTGGGATCAGTGGTGATCTTAACGAGCTTGGTGCCCGGGCGGATCGTCACGTTCTTCCCAAGGGGAATGGCGGCGAGTTCTGCATCCGTAATGGTCTTAACGGACGAGAAATCGTTGAACCATGAGAAATAAGTTTTCTCATTCGGGAACACATAACGTGTCCCGTCGTTGGCGTAGAAATAAACTGAAGGACCCGAAGCCTTGATCAAGTCACCAGCATTGAGCGTGGCGGCATTGGCCGAGATCGGGAAAGCCAACGAACCTGCACCCACGGACCAAAGGATGGTCACCAAGGATACAAAGGTGGAGAGAA
>JAJZQU010000033.1 GCA_021806685.1 bacterium
CTACAAAGAACCGTCCATCCGCGAACGGTCAGTTGAGGTATCTGCGGAAAAAATCACGACCCAGGAGTTTCAGGACTTTTTGGAGAAGTTCATTAAGACCTTTGAATCCCAACAAAATGCAGCTGGCTTGGCTTCACCGCAATGCGGCATAAACCAAAGGGTAATCGTTGCCCAACTTTCGAAAGAACGCAAAATAATGATAAATCCGGTCATCACAAAGTCCGCATCAACCACGACTGAAACCGAGGAAGGTTGCTTTAGCGTGCCGGGTGTCTATGGCATGGTGACCCGTCCCAAACGCATTACAGTCAAATTCCTGGACCGCCACGGCCGCCGCGCTGAAATGGATCTCAAAAACTTTGACGCGGTTGTTACCCAACATGAAGTCGACCATTTGGATGGTGTCTTGTTTGTTGATAAGGCGACGGAGATTACTCGCGGTGACTGGGAACTGAAGTAAACTAAAAACATGAAACTTCTCAAGATAATCAAAGATGCAGAGCCGGTTGATGAGGCTGACATCAAGATAAGAGAAGGTTCACGCGCTGTGCTTTTTGATGAGAACGGAATGGTTCCCCTGCTTTTCGTTTCCAAATTTAATTTTCATAAGTTACCTGGCGGCGGGATTGAACCTGGAGAGGAACAGATACAAGCACTCAAACGTGAATGCATAGAAGAAATTGGTTGCGAAATTGAGGTTGGCCAAGAAGTCGGAAAAGTTATGGAATATAGGTCAAAATATAACTTACAACAAACTAATTATTGTTATTTAGGTAGGATTATTTCAAAAGGCGAACCAAGCCTTGAAGAAGACGAGATCGAAGATGGTTATGGAACCGTTTGGATGACTTTGCCCGAAGCCATACAGGCCGTCGAGACTGATGAGCCGGAATGCTATGAAGGAATTTTTATCCAAAAACGCGAGTTAGCTTTCTTAAAAGAGGCTCAAAGAATTTTATCGCCTGTTACTCAGCAGATTAAGACCGGTCAAAGACGACTCGACATTAGGCCTGGCATTAAAGTCGCCATCGTCCTCAAGAAAGACCAACCAACCGGTAAGTTGACTGAAGGCATTGTCCAGGATCTTCTGACCAGTAAAGCTAACCACCCGCGCGGCATAAAAGTCAGACTAACTTCCGGCCAGGTCGGGAGAGTGCAACAAATCCTCTAACGTTTGCGAAGACCCACAAAACCAGCTATTCTACACGCAATTATGGCCTACAAAATTGTCTTCTTTGGCACTTCAGACTTCTCAACGCCTTCGCTTGAAGCCTTACTTAAAGATGCCCGATTTGAGGTCGTAGCCGTCGTAACTAAACCAGACGCTCCAATCGGCCGTCATCAGACCTTGACACCGCCACCGGTCAAAGTAATAGCTCAAGAACATGGCGTGCCCGTTTTTCAGTTTGAGAAGATAAAGACGGATGAAACATATCAGATCCTTCGTCAAACACAGGATGACAAAGAAGTTGAGGCTTATGTTGTCGTCTCATACGGCAAAATTATTCCACAACGCATTCTGGATTTACCAAAACGCGGCTGTATTAACGTCCACGGATCACTCCTCCCCTTACATCGCGGCGCATCTTGCGTCCAAGCAGCTATTGCTGAAGGCGACCAAAAGACTGGCGTGACAGTCATGCTTATGGATGCAGAAATGGACCATGGCGATGTTCTCGCGCAAAAAGAAATTGAAATCGGCCCAGCAGAAACCGGCGGAGAACTTCACGACCGTCTTTCGCAACTGGGAGCCGAAACACTGCCAGATGTCTTGGCAGGTTATTTAGATAGCAATATCACACCACAACCCCAAGATCACTCGCTAGCAACTTATTGTAAGCTGCTTACTCGCGACGACGGTAAAATCAACTGGACCAAGTCGTCCAGCGAGATTGAACGCCTGGTTCGCGCTTATAACCCTTGGCCTGGAACTTGGACAGAATGGGATGGAAAAAGGTTAAAAATATTAAAAACGTCATCGAGCGACCTAACGAGTCCCAAAAGTCCTGGAGAACCTCATATTCAAGACGATAGTCTGGTTGTCAGCTGCGGCGATGGGAAGGTGCTCGAAATATCAGAACTCCAACCAGAAGGCAAGAGAATAATGACCGCCAAAGAGTTTATTGCTGGCCACCGCTAAATTGCAGATTCGAGCTTTAAGAGCTGTTTTTTAATTTTTACACCCCAGGCAAACTCCCCGATCTTGCCGTCTGACCTGATGATGCGATGGCAAGGCAGGATAATGCCAATAGGATTATTTCCTATGGCAGTGCCTACTGCCCGGACAGCTCTTGGCCTTTTTATCATTTTCGCAATATCAGAATAACTTCTTGTTTGGCCATAAGGAATCCGTGCCAACGCCTTCCAAACGCTTTTCTGAAATGTTGTTCCAGCTAGTTTGATTGGTAAATCAAACTTTTTAAGTTTCCCAGCAAAATAGCTATCGAGCTGTTTAATAATCTTTTTGTCATCCTGAGTGAAGTGAGCTCGACGAACGCAGCCGAAGGATCTGGTTCGAGCCGGATCTTTCGACTTCGTATGACTCCGCTCAAGATGACAAATACTTGCCCTACCTTGCGTCGTAAAACATATACCTGTCAAAAAAATATCTTCAGTACAAACCACTAAATTTCCAATTGGTGATTTATATCCAAAACAATTTTTCATAGATTCGGGCTTTCCTCTTCTCTCTTGATTGCCAGTAATCCCTCAATGCCAAGTATCCATCCAAAACCCAAAGGATGGTCCAAATAAGGTGTGAAGAAATGGATGGTGGCCAAAGCTATTGTGCTCGCGATTATCCCAACCCTGATCCACCAATCATATTCGGATTTCCAGGCACGCCATGCGAGAGACGCCAAAAGCCAAGCCATAATAGGAATGCCAAAAATTCCGAACTTTATCCAAAAGCCAAGCCATCCCCACTCAAAAGCATAAGTGGTGAACCTGCCATCCGGATATTGGAGCAAGACCCTTGGATCAAGACTTTTGTATGTGACAGTCGCACCAAAACCATAACCTAAAATAGGTTGACCTTCAATTTTTTGAAGCATGACAGGCAATAAGTTCCATCGGCTACTGCCAGCTGAATCAGTCAGATTGGTGCGCTTGGCAAATAGATCCCAAAAGTGTCCTTGCGGTGCGTTCGGCCAAGGCACCTGCCAGACGGCTAATATCAATAACAACGCAATAATCAAAGAAAGCGCGATGCCCACCAAAGCTCCAAACACTTTCTTGAGTCCATCAATCAGGTTTTTACTAACCTGACTTCTTACTAAAGCTAAAATGCATATCACCAATAATCCACTAGCACCGCCCAGCCAAAAACTCCTTGAGAGGCCTATTAGTATGGACAAGCTGCAAAGAACTGCTACCAAACCGATCAGAACATTGATCCATTTTTTCTTTGCAAAGAAAAATCCTTTTTCAAACCACAAGGCGGCAATAAAAGGTAAAGCTAACACGGCATAAACTGCGGATTGGAAAAAGACACGATAAGCCAAATCACCCAAAGGGGTTATCTCCCCCACTCTTGTGTCACGGATCCAGGCATATAGCCAACTTGTCCATGACAAATCATGGGTAAACACGTAAAAAACCAAAGCCGTCTTGATTGGCAGCCAAATTAATCCAGCCACAAAGACGCTGACTACCTGGCTTTTGAGCTTTTCTCCATACCGGTGGGCAATATCCAAGACAGGTACGAAATAGAGCAAGAATAACCAAGCATTAAAATCCTGAAAAAGATAAGGTTGGTGCAATTGCCAAGCCCTTAGCAATCCTCCCAAAATCATGCCACCAACAAAGACCCAAACCTGGACTATTGATAACTCTTTTAAGCGCCAATATTTCCACACTCTGGCTTTCAAAGCATTGATTGCCCAACCTGCAAAAAATCCTGCCATGAGCACTATGCGCAAGGATATGCCCCGTACAAGAACTTCTGCCGGTGCATTAAGCAAATATCCAAAACCTCCAATCATGAGCTCGGCGGCTACGATGCTTAAGGCAATATGAGGACGATAATAAGCAATAATCGCCAATACGAGTCCGCAAAGAGCGATTAAGACAACTTGGACAATATCATGACCTTGAGCCAAGGCTGATATAAGTTCTATAGAAACAATCAGTCCCAACCAACCCATCCAGTTGAGATCGATTTTTGTCTTGTCCGCTGGCTCTCCCTTCCCCTTGGCTCTCATGATGCTTTTTCTGGTACTGGGGGGCAACCTAAGCGGAGTTAAAATCGCAGCCATAGCCAAAGAAATTGGGCTTAGGCAAGTCATTGCCATCCACGCCCAAAAGCCATGCCACTTACGCATATACTTGCGTAAGCTGTCATTAAAGTAACTCTGCCGGCGCCATGACCAAACCTTGGAAAAGGCTTGTCCCTCATGGTGGATGATGGTGACGGATGGCTCATACCAAACCAACCATCCATCTTTTTTGGCTTGGCGGCAAACATCCACTTCTTCAAACCAAATAAAATACCTTTCGTCAAAGCCATGGATTTTTTCCCAGCATTCTCGCCTCACAAGGAAGCAAGCCCCCATGACTTGATCAACGCCTTGGGCTTTGTTGCGGTCAATATCTTGTGCGAAATATCGCTTAAGGCTTTTTGCGCCAGGGAAAATATGGTGCAGTTTCAAGAGGATTAAGCTTTGGTCACGCAGCGTTGGGAAACGCTGGACGCTTGGTTGGTATCGTCCATCAGGATAAACCAATCCCGGACCCATAATGCCCGCTTCTGGCCTGCGATTGGCAGCTGCCACAAGTTGGCTCAAAGACCCGGCCGGGCATTCTGTATCAGGATTTAGGAACAAGACATACTTTGCATCAAGCCGTGCCGCCCCTTGGTTACAAGCATAAGCAAACCCGTAATTTTTCTTGTTGGCAATGACATCTGTCCGTTCATTTTGGGTAGAAAATCTTTTAATTACTTCCAGTGAACTGTCTGACGAATTGTTATCAACCACAATACATTCCCAGTCCAGGCCTGCGCAGGCCTGCGGTAAGGAAGCCAAGCACCGCCCTAAGTGGTCTTGGACATTCCAGCTGACAATGACTATGCGCAAATCCTTCATAAATGATGTTTTTGTTTGATGATATTTTCAGCTTCTCTGTAATGCCTGATCTCATCAGGCATCCAACCCAGGATCGGCCAAGGCATCCGGTGCACAAAAGCCGGTATCCAGCTGCTGATCTTCCCCTTGCGGCCGGCAGCTTCTGTGACTTTAAAAAGCGGCTTTGGGATCCAAATGCCTTTCTTCCCCTGTTCAGCCAAAGTTAACCATAAGTCCCAATCTTGAAATCTTTTTAAAGATTCGTCAAAAGGCACCCAAGCTTCGCGCCTAATCAACGATGAAGTATGGATCCAATTCATACGTCGTAAAGCAATAGGATCCCAATTCCGTCCCTTGAAGAGCTTATGGCTCCAATAAAAATCCGAATATGCAAAATCCGCTTCAGGATGTTTATCAAGTGCCATCCGCATCGTCTCAAGCGCTTCTGGTTTTAGCTCGACATCAGCATCCAAAAACAACAAGAATGGCGCATTAGTTAATCTCGCGCCTTCATTGCGCGCAGCTGGCGCACCTTGTTTGTCTTTGTAGGTGACACAAGAGATTGGCAGACTGTTCTTGAATTTTGCAACTATAACTTCCGGATTATCAATTGAGTTGTTATCTATGACAACTACTTCTCTAGGCAATACAGTCTGGTTACAAATAGCCTGCAGCGTCTTCTCTAAGGTTTTGGCATGATTCCAACATGGGATGACGATGGCAACATCTGACTCCTTCTTTATTTCATCCCGCAATTTTTCCCATCTATCTTGCCACTTAAATTCTTTGGTTGCTCTGGCTTTCCCTGCTTCGCCCATCTGATGCCTAAGCTGGTCATTGTTAACAAATTTATCCAATGCTTCTGTAACATGCTTAACATCCGGCGGTACAACCAAGCCTGTCACCCCGTCAACCACCGCTTCTTCTGTGCCCCATCCCCTACCAGCAATGACGGGTAATCCGGCCATGGCCGCTTCGAGGAAAACAATGCCAAAACCTTCAACATCATCCGGAGCTTCACGCGAAGGCAGACAAAAAATATCGGCAGCAGAATACCAGTCAATAACTTCTTGGTCAGATGCATCCTCAATCCATCGGACTCGTACCTTAAGCAGATCAGCTAATTGATGTAACTGGGATGAGTATTGACCTTGCCCGATGATGACCAACTCCAAATCCTGGACAACATCCTGGAGATTTGCGACTGCCTGCAAAAGCGTATCAACTCCTTTTCGTTCAACCAACCTGCAGACGCTCAGGATAACTTTAGTTTGTTCTGATATGCCGAATTTTTGTCTAATCAACTTCTTCTCACCCTGAGCCGAGTTAGGTTGTACCCCAGGCGTCAAAATCAAAGGTTCACTCCCAGGCACAAGCAACTTCAATGCTTTGGCAGTAGCCTGGCTGTTGACTATAAGTTTGACTGCTCTCCGGCAGATCCTGCGCAACAACCATCTTTTCCAACGAGTCCTCATCCTTTGTAAATCAGTGCCATGGAAAAGAACGATATATCCGGGTCCCTCCAGTATGAATGAAATCCAAGCCGCTGTCCCAACCGGTACAACATGAGATACAAAAATTATTCCATCTTTTAATTCAAGACATCTTTTAATAAGAGGTAACCATTTTGGCCAGCCAGCCCACCAGAACGTGACATGTGACATGCGACTCGTGACTTGCGACACGTCTGTCGGATGCTCCGACGGGACTAGAACTTCTATCTGGCCGTTGGAGGCTTCAGCTAAATTCGAAAGATAACGAGCCACGCCTCCTCGCATTGGCGGGTAGTCCATTGTCAGGCAATAGAGCTTAATTTCAGGACGCATGGATTTGGTCTTGTTTGATAAAACGGTTACGTAGCTGCCGCCACATTAACCGCGTTTCCTCCAATCCCAAAAGTCCGACTGCAAAAACCAAGATTACTGCCACAGCCGCGCCAAACAAAAAGGCCATGGGCAAAGGCATCAAGCCTCCGACATAGTACCAAGCCACCCAAGCAACTCCCGCTCCAATCATCGCCCTCGCCAACAAAGAAAGTATCATTAAAACACCGCCTGCATCCCGATAACTGAATCCGACCCCAATGGCAAACAGCAGCCAGAAGCTAAAGACTCCTGCCCAGGCAGCGCCCAGAGGCCCGTAAACAGGCACCAGGACGGCGTTCAAGATGGCGTTAGCCACCATGGTGCCAACCATGGCCATTGTCTTAAGGTGCGCCCTATGCGAGCCATTAAGCAGGGCACCGATAGGAAAATCCATGAAGATTGGGACCAAGACCCAAGGCAGCACTTCCATGGCCGGCACAGCTCCCAAGAAGGCCTTGCCATAAAGCGCCGGGATGAGGCGTGGGGCTAAGGCTGAAAGGCCGGCAGCAATCGGAAAACTGATAGCTGCCATAAAACGAAGCGATCCGACAAAAGTCTTTTTTACTTCCTCATGTTCTTTATTGGCATAAGCGTAGCTCAAAGCCGGATAAAGCGCGGCCGTAAATGTTAAAGGCAGAAACTGCATGGCATACGTCATCTTGTAAGCCACGGCATAATAGCCAACGGCCGTAGTGCCCTTGTAAGCCTGGATCATCAAGCTGTCTATGTATGAATATACTTTGACTGCCATGCCCGCCACAGCAAAAGGCCACGCCTCAATAGCCAGCTGCCGAAAATCCAACCAAGAAGGAGTCACCCAATGCAAACCATGTTTAATGGCCGCCCGGCTGGCCCAAATCACGTTCCAAATACTCCCCAAGCCCAAAGCCCCTGCCAAACCCATTGGACCCCATTGCATCAAGGCTGCTGTAACTGCTCCAATTGCAGTTACAACCTGGCCGATGAGCATGCCCAAGGCTTCTGGCTTGAGATTTTGTTTGCCGCGCAAAGTTCCGTATAAGATCAAATGAATGGCATCAGCTGCCATGGCCACGCAAGCTAAGGCAATCGTGCCCATGATTTCCGGGGTCTGGTGCATCATGATGCCATAGCCAATGGAAGCCAAGACAGCGATAGGTACTAAAAGCATCTTGGCGCGGATAACCGCCGAAAACAACCTTGGCCCATCTTCCCGATTGCCGGCTATAGCGCGGATGACCACCGGTGTCATGCCTAAATCCGACAAGATGACAAAAACCGAGGTCACTGAAACGCCATAAAAATAAGCGCCGGTGATATGCGGGCCGGTTAACCTGGCTATGAGGTAAAAAGCCAGGAAAGCTATGACCTTCTGGCCAGTGGTTGCCACCATCAGCCAGACTGTATTTTTGGCTATAGATGAGCCTAAAGACATGGCAATAGGTTACCTTTTTTGGGCCTAAAAGTCGAGAGTGAAAACCGCCGGCTAAAATTTGTTTCACGCGCGAAAATTCGAACCTCAAGCCCGCATTAGGAATGTGGCAGTTTCCAAGGGATAGACGTCTATCCGTGCGTGATTAACATCAAGTTCTTATTTTGGCCAGACTCTCTCGCCTTGCGCATTTTCAATAATTATCGCTTCTACCGGACATGATTGAGCAGCCAAGACAATAGTCTCTATTGCCTCGTGATCCGCAGTATCCAAAATCACTGCTTTTTTCTCATCGTCCAATGCGAAAGCATTTGGGGCAATGGCAACACATGAAGTCGCCCCTGTGCAGAGATTTCTGTCTACAAAAACTTTGTGACCAAGAATCACAACGGGACCTGACGGATTTTTAGGATCTTTAAGATTTAGGTTGCTCATATGGCAGAAGCTACAATCTATATTATATTAAATTAGCAAGCCCCGACAAGCGGTCATAATATCATTCTATCTTCCAAAACGTTCCGATAGCTCGTGATTTTCTCGTAATATGACGATCAGCATCAATAGGATCATAAAGCTAGCAAAAGCCAGAAGAACGGTTCGTCCCGTGCCAAAAAACGCCGCAAAGGCAATAACGACATAAGCAGTATAAGCTGGGTGGTGAAAATACTTATAAGGCCCAAGGCTAATTTTTTTCTGCTGCACCGACTCAAACTGAAGGGTCGCCCAAAGAAAAAACCGCTGTGGTTTCAGGGTCATGATCGACCAAATAATAAGGAAAAATAAGCTTACGATAGCGATCGTACAGAGAATCTTTAGCCACATAGGCGGCGTAAATAGAACATCGAGATTGCCGGCTTGCCATTTTGCAAAAAAGAAAAACGAGATCCAGAAACCGAGTGCAGTTTGATAAAATTTTCTTGGACATCGCCGCCAAACTCCTAAAAACACATGCAATAAAATGTGTATAATGGGTATAGGCCCCAATATAAATATCGTCCAAAATATCACTAAATCCATACTTCAATGAATCAACATGGTCTAAGGACCAGAAGGTTTTTCGACGGAAAATAAACGAAGACCATTCAAAATAACCAACATCGCCATCCCAGAGTCGGCCCCGATGGCGTATTCCAAATGCGTGAAACCGGTTAACGCAAGAATAAGAAAAAAAGCCTTAACTCCGAGAGCGGCGGCAATGTTCAGCCGTATCGTTTTTACCGTTCGTTTTCCAAGCTGGATTGCCGTGGGTACGTTAAGGAGATTGTCATTCATGAGTGCAACATCCGCTGTTTCAATGGCCACGTCGCTCCCGCCTGCCCCCATCGCAATGCCAACATGAGCAGTTACGAGGGACGGCGCGTCGTTCACCCCATCTCCCACCATTGCGACGGTTCCAAATTGAGATTTTAATTCTTCTACTTTCTTGACTTTCTCATCGGGTAAAAGCGATCCGTAAACCGTTTTAATACCCACTTCTTTCGCAACAAAGTCAGCCGTATGCTGATTATCTCCAGTCAGAACAACAGACTCGACCCCCTGTTTTTTTAATTCTTGAATGGTCTTTTTTGAGTCATCCCGTATCTTGTCCGAAACTGTTAAGGCACCCATAACCTGATCCCCTTCGCTAATCAACACAACCGTCTTTCCTTGTTTTTCATATTCTCCCGTTTTCCTAATTATTTCTTCACTGGTCACGCTTTCTACTCCAATGAATTTTAGGTTTCCGATGCAGTGCTTGAGATCGTTGCATATGAGACATACCGCTTTTCCCCCTTTTCCAGCTATGTTCTCATATGTGCTCATAGCATGTGGAACGATTCCCCGCTCCCGTGCAAAATCAATGACACTTTGCGCTAACGGATGGGATGAAAAAGTTTCAATGCCTGCAGCGTCAGCAATGACATCTTCCTCCTTAAATCCATTGAACGTCACAACGTCTGATATGATAGGACGCCCTTCGGTAAGGGTACGCGTCTTATCAAAAGCCACCGCTTTAATGCGGCTTAATAAATCAAGATA
>JAJZQU010000034.1 GCA_021806685.1 bacterium
CAAGCCTGACTTAGCATTTACCATCAACGAGCTGCCAAACGTCAACATCCCCAAGAAAATTTTTACTGATGAATTGAAAACCTCAGGCAAAAAATTCCTGACTGATTATGACCAAAAGAATTACCAGAACCTGCAAGCCAAAAGCCAGGCCGAAGCTTCTGCTAAATCCGAAGGCTCTGCCAGCAAACTCGACGCTGCCAAATCAGCTGTTTTAGGTACGGGCTTTGGAGCAGTAGGATCTGCACTGGGAGGAATGGTTGGCTTAAAGCCAGTTGCCCGCAAGGCTCCTAAAAAAACTCCGGCGGAACCCAAGGTTGCCGCCAAAGCAACAGCTGAGCCAACAGTGGAGCCGAGCGTCGAGGCTCCGGCTCCTGTTACGCCGACTCCTAGACGTGCTGCGCGCAGTGCAATGCCCGCTCCTACTCCTCCAGCCACCGCCAAAGTGACAACTTCAGTGACAACGACTTTGCGCGGGGTTGGGCCATCCCCTGCACCAGTGCAAACAGCTGGCGGGACTTTGCGTGGCGTCGGGCCAGCGCCAACAGCTCAAGCTGCCCCACCTTCTGGTGGAATCAGGGCCGGAGGCGAAGTTACGACAACAGCTCAAGCCGCTCCGCCAACTCAACCTTCAACTCCAGAAGCAGGAGCACCGACCCAAGTCTCGACCGGTCCGGCTCAAGCTGCACCGGGCTTAACAGGAACAATGCAAGCCCAAGCCGAAAGCAAAACTGAGGCTCGAGCTGATATTTTGCCGCCTCCCCCGGCCGTCCTGCCAACCATGACTCCAACTGGAGTTGATTTGAGGCCAAAAACCCGTCCGGCCGGGCCGACTCCTTCAGCCCCGCTGACTCGCCAACGGCCAGGAGCTGCTGCCATGCAGATGGCAACAGGCGTCTCTTCTGCCGTTGCGCCACCTTCTGTCGCACGAAGAATACAACGCGCTGGCCGGAGACCAGCCACAGCCACGATTATCGCACCGGCCATTTCATCTGTTACGGAAGTCGGCACTTCTGAAACCCCGGTTGAAGATATATTTGCCGAAGAAGCGCCCAGAGCTCCTGAGGCAACAACCATTGAACCTCCCACTCTTGGCAATATTCCCGGAGCCACTCCCATTACGCCTGTGATTGCCGGACTGGCTGCCAGACGGCCGACTGGCCAAGCCCAAAGAACCACGCCAACCACCAGACGAGCACCCCAATCAGCCAGGGGTTATAGGCGCGTTGGCCCGCAAGAAATAAAACCGCCCATCGGCAGGAGCTTGGAAATGGGCAGGGCTATGGGCTTGCAAGCGGCTAAGGATCAGTCAGGGCAAGTTTTACTGGAAAACCTGCCGCCCGAAGAACTGACTGCCTTGCAAGAAGGCTTAGCCTTAAGCGGCGGCGGATTAGAATCTGAGTTGGGCCAAGGCGCTGGCGAAGGGCCAGCTTTGCCGGTGCAATTCGGACAATTCTATAACCCACTTGAACGCAGGCAACCGGCAATTTTCGCTCCCCAATATTTAGGGCCAGGTTCAATTGCCATGGAACCGGAAGAAGCAGAAATGGAAGAGGAAGGCGGCACTCCGGAAGGTGAGATTGAACAGCTCCAATCATTCCAAGCAGAGCAACAGCAAGCAAACTTGGCAGCCGAGCAACTGACCGGCTCCCCCACAGTCCCATCGGTAACAGGACCGGCCCGCGCAGGTGTGGCTGCGCCCGGTGTCGGAGCTGCCAGAAGAGGCCCGGCTCAAGGCGCGGGACAAGCTGGAGGCCAAGGAGAGACGAGCCAGATTTTAAGCAGGGCGATGCAGCTCCGCGGCCAACAAATGCAAGCCGCCAGTGCCCAGCAAAGCCAGATGCAACAAATCGAAAGCCTCAAGGCCAGCATCGAATCAATCAAGCGCGCCAAACAAGCTTTCAAAAATTTAATAGATACCGGCGAAATAGCGGGCAGCGAATCAGGCGTGACCCTGCTCACTTTGTGGGGCGAGTGGAACATTGACCTTATCAATAAACATATTGCTGGCGGCAAGATCCCCTATTTTGAACAGAAACCTTCTGAAGGGGCACTGCCGCTTGAAAAAACCATTTCCAATGTCAAAGACGGCATAACTATTTTTGCCGACATTGTTGTTCCTATCTCAATCCTCGCATCCATGATCTTGCCCTTAATTTTTGTAGCCATCATTGTCTTGTCATCCTTCAAAGTCATCATGGCCATCTCTAATTTCTTTGGCATAACCCTCATATAATTTTTTACTTGGAAATAGAGCCAAAAAGTAATATAATACGCATATGATAACTTTGACAGAAAATACCAAGCGCATCCTGTTTGTGGGTTTCTTTGTCCTGTTCTCGATAGCAACAGGTTATGCGCTTTATTACTTTTTCTTCAGGCCTCTGGCCCCGACTCCGGAAGTGCCACAAGTACCGACTGAATACACAGGAGCTTTGGGGACTGTTGGCCCGCGCGGGGCTGTTACTTCCACCCAGCCGGGTGGCGAGGGCCAGTTGCCAATTGCAGGCGGCCAAGCAGGCGCAGCCGGGGGCGCTGCTGGCCAAGCCGATGTCAATCTTTTACGTGATTCAGTAACCCAAGCCGTTTCAACTTCGCCAACAGGCGACACGCGCTATTACAACCCTGAAGACGGTCGCTTTTACCTCATTAATGACGATGGGACCCTGACCCTGCTTTCTGATCGCCAATTTTTTAACATTCAGGACGTGGCTTGGGGCAAGAGCGCCAACGAAGCCATCTTGGGATTCCCGGACGGCAGCAAGATCTACTACAACTTTGAAGACCAAAGGCAAGCCACACTCCCCCAACACTGGTCTGATTTTGATTTTGCTCCCAAAGATGACCAGATAGTCGCCAAGAGCATGGGAATAGATGAGAACAACCGTTTCTTAATCACTTCACAGCCTGACAGTAATGACACGATAGCCGTTTACCACATGGGAGCCAACGCTGACCTGGTCATTCCCAGCTGGTCACCGGACAGCCAAGTGATTGCTTTTTCCAAGACCGGTGCCCCACAACCGGATAATGCCGAGCAGATTTATCTTTTAGGCAAGAACCATGAGACCAGGTCATTAATCGTTCCCGGCAGGGGCTTTATGCCCAGCTGGTCACCGACCGGAAAAAAACTCTTGTTCAGCGCTTACCATGACCGCGACCAGAACAAGCCCACGCTTTGGATCTGTGATGCGAACGGGCAAGACATTGGCCGCAACCGCCAAAGGCTTAACCTCAACACTTGGGCCGATAAGTGCGTTTGGAGCAATGAGAGCGAATTGTTCTGTGCCGTACCAATCGATTTGCCGGTTGGCGCTGGCTTTGACGAAAAACGCTTCGCGGAAATCCCTGATGACATCTACTACATCAACCTGGGAGACGGCACGTCCAAAAAAATCAGCACTCCTGACCAAAACCACCCGGTCCAGCAACCGGTCTTAAGCAAAGACAAGAGCAAGTTGATTTTCACTGATGCTGTCACCGGCAAGCTTTATAGCTATAACCTGAATTATTGATTTATGCCCAAGATTAACCGGCAAGTTCTAGCCCTGTGCCTGCTCGCCCTTGCGTCAGTCGCCCTTTTGTCGGCCATCGGGTGGCGTTGGTACCGGAATAAGCAAGATTACTTCCAGAGCGGCGCACCTCCCCAGGAAATCATGGATCGCATTGAGCCCAAAAAAGTGCCTTACGACCAGATTAAGCCGCCAGCCTTCCTGCAAACCGATGCCTTGGTCTTTGGCTCAATATCTTCGACCGTTGGCATTGCGTTTTACGGCGACTACACCAACAACCAATCCAATTCCTTGGCCTATGCCCTGGAATCTTGGTCGCGCAAAATGGGGGGCCGAATCAGGTTTGTCTGGCACTACTTGCCGGCTTCGACTGATGACAACAGCCCTTCGTTTGAAGCTGCCATGCTTTCCGAATGCTCAAGGTTGATCGATAGCTCATGGAAGGCCCACGGTTTGATGGTTAAGTTTTCAAACCTCGGTCAAAAAGAAATTAACTTTTTGTCAGACCAATTGGCGGATAAAGACGGCATGCTCTACGGCTGCCTGCAGGACAAGAGCCTGCGCAGCTATGTCAGGCAAAAGGTCCAAGTCGCCCGCGGGGATGGCATTGATAATGCGCCTTTTGTTTTCGTGGGCACCCAGGCCTTCCCTGCGCAAACCGCTTCGACCACTTCCATTATCCGGTCAGCCCAAGCCTACCTTAAATACTAAGAGTCATGTTGACTGTGCTTCACAAGCCGCGCGTCTGGCTGATGGCCGCTTTGGCAGCCGAGGTTTTGTTGGCCATGCCCCAAACCGTAATGGCGGCCAGCTGTTGTGTTTGCACCCACCCCCAAATTAAAAACGGACAATTCTGCGTCAGGGACACCAAGGCATCGTGTGAGAGCCTAAAAAATTCAACAAACCAAGACCTGGCCAGTGCTTCATGCATTGATGATACGAGTGCCAACCCGTGCAAGAAAGTGCCTGCTGGCAAATGCCTGAACGAACCATCGGGCGAAATTGACTTTAAACTATCTTCTGTCCCCGGCTTTACAGCTGCGGCAGGTGCTGCCGGCCAACAGACTCAGACAATTAACGTAAAGCTCAATATCGACGTGCCGGGCCTGACTCTTACGGCGCCATACCAAGAAGGCGGAGAAATAATCGTCCCTATGTTTGCCCAGTACCTTCAGGCCATGCAAAAAGTTTTCATTGGCGTTGGGCTGGTAGCCGCAGCCATAATGTTGGTCTATGGCGGCTTTCTTTATATTATCTCTGGCACGGGAGCAAAAGTTACGGAAGGAAAAAAAATCATTACAGATGCCCTGATTGGGTTGGTTATTATCTTGGGGGCTTATGTCATACTTGCCAACCTAAACCCCAACTTGGTCAACCTGGGAGCCTTACACCTGACAATTATAAACACCGACCGTTTTACCTTTCTCACTTCAGGCCAATATTCGGCTGCAGCCAATTTGCTGGGAGCTAACCCAAACATGCCGTCGGCTTCAGATGTGTTGGCCGAGACGAAAAAACAGGCTGCTGCCAAAGGCATAGACCCGTGCATTGCTTGGGCAATCATGACGGCTGAGTCTGGAGGCAAGTTGATAATCGGGCATGATGAAAATTGGTATGCTGGCAAAGGCAACCCACTCCCCCAATCCCGGGTGGACTTCTTACGCAGCCGAAAATATTATTCTGGCAAAGACTTTCCCAGTGACGTGCCTACCATGCCCGGCAACTGTACCGGGGCTACCAGGGATGAATGCGACCGGGTGGCATCTTATAAGCCAAAAGGCTCCAATGACATAGTGCAGAACGACGACATACCGAATTTTGGTTCACCGCCTGACTTTGGATTGGATTGGAGGTTCTCGCACGGCTTTGGAGCCGGCCTGACGATTTTTCCGAACACAGCCAAATGCTCCAATGGCTGGCGCGGCTACACTGTCGGCGGAAAATGTTTTTCAGTGCCCGAACTAGTGACTAAAGAAGGTCAAGTCAATGCGCTCCTCGCCTCACCTGGTTTTTGGAAAAATGGCAAAGTCGGCGGCGAACCGGTCAAGGATCCAATGAGCGTTTTCAAAGCTTGGGCTGGCTGCCTGGATTCAGCCAACGCGGCCATCCCCTGCTCCAAAGTCAAGAACCTTTTAGATATCAAGCAACGATATTATGACACATGTAAAGCAAGCAGCGCTTAAACTGGCCCTCTTTACAATTTTTTTGACCACCTTTTACCCAGCCAAGGCCTTGGCTGATTGTTGTGTTTGCACGCATCCTAATGTCACCGGTAAATTTTGCATAAGTTATCCTTCTGGTTTTGACTGCTCCACCTTAAAAAATAACAGCGACCCAAACTTAAAAGCTTCGACCTGCACCAATGCCGCTACCTGCGCGCAAACATCCCAGGGCGGATCCAACGCTGTATGCGTTAATATCCCGACAGAAAGCGGAACCTTTAATTTTTCTTCCTTGCCACAAAAAGGCGGGACCCCTGCCAAAGGCAGCGCGACAACTACTGGCCAGGGAACAGCTGTCCAGCTCAACATCCCTATCCCGGGCCTTACGCTTTCTCCCAGCTACGAACAAAACGGCATAATCTATGTGCCTTACTTGGCCCAATATATCGTAGGCCTGCAGACAATGATGATTGGCATTGGGATTGTGGTGGCCGCCTTGATGCTGGTTTACGGCGGTTTTACCTACATCCTTTCCGGCACGGGCGCCAAGATTAAAGATTCCAAGGAGATTATCCAAGATGCCTTGATCGGTTTGGCGCTGATTCTGGGTTCCTATGTCATTTTGGCCAACATTAACCCCAACACTACCATCTTATCACCGCTCATGGTGCCAAAAATCCAAAAAGAAACATTTGATTTCAACACTGGCTATGACCCTAATGCCACTGACAGCCCAAGCGATGTTAATTGCGGGGAGGAATGCCCAACCATGTTGCACCCCGAAGGCAAAGGTTCTGCCACAAGGATGAAAGCGGCCTGTAAAGGCGGGGGCACAAAAGAAGCACTTAAGGCAGTCTTGCAGGTTTGGGTTAAAGAGGCCGCACCTTATGGCTCTGGCTACATCCGCGGGGGATCTGGCTATGGCAAAGAGATGAAAGTCGCCTCACCTTATACTGGTTATCTTTTTTGCCACTTGGGAGAAAAGGGTTGGCTTTCGGCCGAAACAAAGCAAGCCTGCGATTTACCCGAAGGTTTTGCTTTTGATGCTAACCGCGTTAAAGGGCATTGCTCCAATGGCGAAAACGTCAATTTGAACAACGCCGACGTCAAGAATGCCCCAGCCTTGGTTGCTGCGCAAAAATCCCTTAACAAAGGGCCGTGCTATAACGCCCTAAAAAAAGATTACATAACTTATTTTGTCTGTCCCATGAAGTGCAACGACCTTTTCGGTGCAGACTGCAGCGGGTTCGTAGGATTGGCTTTGGGTTGTGCTGGAGTCAAACATAATGTTTCTAATATCTATGCTGTCCAGGCCCAAGCCAGGGCCGAGAGCAAATATGACAGCCCCATCAGGTCAGCCGTTGGGGTCACGGCTTGTAAGAATTTGAAAACCAAACAAACCGTATCTTGCAACAGCGAAGGTTGTAATGCTGCGGTTGATTACGATGATAAAATCTGTGAAAGGAAAACCTTAGTCGGTTATACGGCCTTTGCTTTAAGCAAAGAAGAATTCATCGGCAATGTCTTACCCGGCCTGCCATTTGGTTCGACCCTGGAAATCATGTGCAAAGGCGCACCCATCCCCCACATGTTCATGTATACCGGTAAAATGGGACTGCCTTTTGAACTTATGGAATCCGGCGGGCCAAGGACACCAAACGGGGGTAATGCGACTTTCTTGAACTGGAAAGGCCAATCAGAATTTACTGTTGGCGGAGGCATCAATACCACAGCTTCTTTAGCCGGATACCTGGGCGGCATGTGTTCTGGCGGCGTGCAATACATCTACGCTGTGGGTGACCTTTAGGTTGTCATTTCGACCGAAACGGAATGAAGATGAAGTGAAGTGGAGAAATCCCTTAACTCATAACTTGGTTGATTAAGGGGTTCCTCGACTTCATGCCCATAAGCTCCGATGGCATTTCGCTCGGAATGACAAATCGAAGGTTATGGACGCCTAGATACGAGGCGGTTAACATATCGGCATGAAAACGACCCTGATTTACGTTTGCTCCAAATGCGATGCCCAATCCCCCAAATGGTCAGGCCGTTGCTTAAGTTGCGGGTCTTGGGGCACTGTTGGCAAGGATCCCATCGTCCCAGACGTCCCATCGTCCCAGACGTCCCACGTTCCACATGCACCAGGAAAAACAGAGACATTCGACGCTTTGAATACAGCCTCTACCCAACGCCTGATGCCAACTTTGTTTGAGGCTTTGGATACTGTTTTGGGTGGCGGGCTGGTTCACGGCTCTGCGACTTTGATCGCCGGTGAGCCTGGCATGGGCAAGTCAACTTTATTATCACAGGTTGCTTTGGCCATGGCCACTAAAGGCCAAAAAATACTTTTCATTACTGGCGAAGAGTCCCCTGCCCAAATCCATTTACGCCTTTCACGCCTATCCAACAATGTCCCCGGGCAACTGAGTTATCTTGATGATACGCGCGTCGAAATTATTGCTGCGACTATCGAAGCGGAAAAACCGGACTTGGCTATCGTTGACTCAATCCAGAGTTTGACGACAGAACAAGCTTCGGGCGAGGCTGGTAATGTTTCGCAAGTCAAAGCCTGCGCCGCGTTATTGACGCAGACCGCCAAAAAGACAGGCGTGCCCATCATCCTGGTCGGCCAAGTGACAAAAGATGGCGACATTGCCGGCCCCAGGATACTTGAGCACGTCGTGGATACCGTGCTTTCGTTGGAAGGTGACAAATTACATCGCTTCAGGGTTTTACGCGCCATCAAACATCGCTTTGGCTCGACGGACGAGACAGCCTTGCTGGATATGAACGAAAGCGGTCTAAAAATCATCGTCGATCCGTCGCAAGCTTTGTTGGATAGCCGCGCCATGACAGCTGCCGGCTCAGCTGTCGGTTGTGTGCTTGAGGGACGACGGCCGTTGCTTGTTGAGCTGCAAGCCCTGGTAACAGCTGCCGGTTACAGCGCACCTGTCAGGAAGGCCAATGGCTTTGATGCTTCGCGCCTAAATATGTTACTGGCAGTTTTGACGCGCCACGCGGGCATCCAAGTTTATGATAAAGATGTTTTTGCCAACGCTGCCGGCGGCCTGTCTGTCCGCGACCCTGGGGCTGACTTGGCTTTGGCTGCTGCCATTGCCAGTGCTGTCAGGAACAAACCAATTGACCCCAAAACAGCTTTCTTCGGAGAAATTGGTTTGACCGGCGAGTTGCGGCCAGTGGCTTTGCCGGAGTTGAGGATTAAAGAAATTATAAGAATGGGTTTTAAAACGATTGTCTGTCCCCCACTCAAAAACCTCCCAACTAACAACGGAGTTGAGATAATACAGTGCAAAACGGTTAAGGAGGCTTTAGGTTGATCAATCCCTAACGCCCTCTAACTCCCTCTTAAACAAGAGGGAGGACATGAACAGATAGGACATCTTTAATTTAAGGGAGCAGAATAAGTTCGAGCTTAGTCACTATGCGTCAACTTACAAACAATGATCGTTTATTGAAAGATCGTCGTAAAGACTTACGTATTAGGTCTACTGATGTAGAACGACTCCTTTGGCAGAAACTAAGGGGACGCCAGGTATGTGATTTAAAATTTTTTAGACAATTTAGTATCGGCCCGTATATCTTGGACTTCTATTGTCCCAAAGCAAAGCTGGCAATTGAACTCGATGGAAACCAGCATGCCACAGAGGAAGGGATCGCATACGATCAAGAAAGAGCGATCTTTTTAGAAAGTAAGGATATCAAGGTGATCCGTTTTTGGAATAATGAGGTATTAACAAACATTGAGGGCGTAGCGGCAAAGATAAAAAGAATTTGCGAGTCCTAACTCCTCCAACCTCCTTTTACACCGTAAGAGGAAGTCCTAACCAGAACCCTCTCTTGTTTAAGAGAGGGCAGGGTGAGTTCGGTCCGCACGGAATGACAAAAAAGTCACTCCCCATGTGCCGTCTCCCTGATTTGTTCAGCGCGTTCGCGGAGCGTGGCATGCGCCTGCAATAATGGATCGTCTTTTAAGATTTGGGATGCTGTATCGCGGGCTTGCGACATGATGGCAATGTCA
>JAJZQU010000035.1 GCA_021806685.1 bacterium
CCGTGCCTAAGTGAGTTTCTAAACGTGCCCGTTTGAGCTGATCAACGGTATATTTATGTTCTTTTGTAAAAATTGTTTTAGACATGTAAGAGATTAAATCTATGGACATTTTATATTCCATACCGTAATATGCCAAAATGGAATAAACAACTTGAATCATCTATATTAGTTATTCCACATGTTTGATGTCTCAAAAAATCCCCACATGGGGATTTTTTGCGTGGTAGCGCGTACGGGAATCGAACCCGTATTACCAGGATGAGAACCTGACGTCCTAACCATTAGACGAACGCGCCTTATCTCATAAGCCAATCTTCTGATTGCCTGACTAATAGCTCTGGAGCTCTGAGTGGGTCAGCCATCAATTCCTTGACGATCTTTTCCATGCGAGCGCCTTGGGAACCTTTGACCAAGACAATGTCATTAACTTTGAGGAGATTTTGCTGGATGTGCAAACCCGCTTCAGGGCTTGTTGCAAAGTATGAGACATTGGCCTCAGTCAAACCAGCCTTAATAGCCGACTCCCCTATGACGGCCGCCAGTTTACCACAGCAAACCAAAAAGTCAATGCCTGACTGGGCCACTTGCTGACCAATCTTTTCATGCTCCTCCTGAGTCAAGCTACCAAGCTCAAGCATGTCACCTAAAACAGCAATGCGCCGACCGCCTGGCGGCAAAGGAAAACGAGCCAACTCCCTGACTGCTGCTTGCATGGCTTGCGGCTGGGCATTGTAAGTATCATCCAAAAGCATGGTCTGCTTGATACCCGTGATGAGGCGGGTGCGACCCGGCATGCCGCGATAATGGTCTTTGATGTAATCCACGGCCGGAGCTGACATGTGATCCATTGATACGCAAAATGCCAAGGCGCCTGCCACGGCATAAGCATGGCTTTCCCCAAATACCCCCTTAAGCCTTAGGTTATAAAGCCTGTTCTTAAGGACTGTTATCTGGATGTCCAAACCAGCCTCTTCAGGATATTGCGGGTCAAAAATAGTTTCTACACTATCGATAGATACTAGGGCATCCGGGCTTTTGCCAAAACCAACGCACTCAGCCTTAGTGACTGACCGCGATTCCCAAACCAGCGGATCATCGGTATTCAAGACAGCCTCGCCTTCTTCAGGCAAAGCTTTTAGCATCTTGCGCTCTTCCTCGACTGCGACTTGGGTGGAACCGAAAAACTCCGTATGCTCCGGCCCCATGGCCGTGGCTATAGCCACCTGAGGTGGAGCAATGGAAATCAAATAATCCAAATCCCCGGGATGGTCAGCTGCCATTTCCAAAATCAGATAACGCGCCCTGAGCCGCTTTATGCCAAATGAATACAAACAAGCTAACCAAAGAAGCTTGAGCCATTTGATGGGATTACGCCCTGGCATGCCAGCATCAAAAACCGACAAAGGCACGCCTAATTCATTATTGAAATTCTTTTTGGAAGCCCTCACTTCATGGGCCGGCAGCCGGCCGCTCAAAGCCAAGGTTAAGGCATAACGGGTCGAGGACTTGCCTACAGACCCAATAATAGCCACGACAACCGGCTTATCACGCAGGATCGTCCGGTGGGCGCATCTACCCATAAATTTCTCCAAAGCTTTTTGCATACCAAATGAAAATAACCCCTGTTCGGGCATTTGTCGAGAGCTGAGTCTAGCGGGCCAGCTCGCGAACCGGTTTAACGTTTAAATACTGGAGTGTATAAGCCGCCATATCGCCAAAAACCGGGGCAGCGCAGGTTTCGGCCCAATCTGCCTTGCGCGGGTTGTCGAACTTAACCAGCATGACAAACTCAGGGTCATCAGCCGGGGCATATCCAGCCATAGTGGCCTTAATCTCGTTAGCCTCATAACCGGCGCCGTTCTTCTTGGCTACCTGGGCAGTACCTGTCTTGGCAGCTATCCAATAACCAGGCACACCGGCTTTTTTGCCATGGCCGTTCTCGACCACTGATACCAAGATACCTGACATCAGCCGCGCAGCCCGTGAACTGACCGGTTGGCTCATTACTTCCGGTTTTGTGACCTCATGCCGGCCATCCGGATAATCAACTTCCGAGACAATATAAGGCCTCATCATTTTGCCCTGGTTGGCGAGTGCACCATAAGCAGCCAAAAGCTGGATAGGAGTGGCCGTAATGCCCTGGCCGAACGAGGCTGTAGCTGCCCAAATGTCCCCTTTCTTCTCCAAGGAGCTTATGTCGCCGGCAGCTTCTGGCTTAAGTCCAATATTGGTCTTTTGGCCAAAACCGAACTTTTTTACATAATCCTTGAATAAAGGTTTGCCCAAAAGGCGCTGGACGAAAATCACACCCGTGTTCAAGGATTTTTCCATGACTTGCTGCATGCTCTGTACGCCATTGGCCTTGCCGTCCGAATTTTTGATTTCGTGGTCATCAATTTTCTCAAGGCCAGTGTCAACGTAAGTCGTCTTGGGATTAACCTTGCCTGCCTCGATACCGCTGGCCATGGTTATGGCTTTAAAGACAGAACCGGGTTCGTAGGCCGTAAAAACTGCCGGATTATTGAAGACGCCAACGTCTTTGACTTCCTTCAGGTTGCCGGGGTCAAAATCAGGATAAGAACACATGGCCATAATGGCGCCTGTCCGCGGATCCATAATCAGGATTGTGCCATTATCAGCTTCATAATCAATCACACCTTGGCGGATACGATCGCAAGCCTTGTATTGGATAGCCCTATCCAAAGTCAAAATAATATCCGCGCCATCCACTGCCTCATGAAAAGTTTGATCAGCAAAAATAATCCTGCGGCCTGTTTTATCCTTTTCCGATTCCAAAGTCCCTGGCCGCCCTGCCAAAACGTCCTGATAGCTTGACTCAATGCCATAACGGCCAACCAAATCACCCTGGTCATTGTAAGTCACTAGGCCGACTTCCTGGCCGCCCATGTTACTCTCCGGATAAAGGCGTGCATTTTGGACGGTAAAGCCCACTCCTTCCAATTGAAGATCTTTAATCTTTTGGACGGTTTCATAAGGGATATCTTTGGCTAAAACTTCGTACTGATCATTGGGTACTGATAACTTAGCTATGAGGTCAACATCGGCTATATTCAAGATAGGTGCCAGTTCGTGCGCAACTTTAACCGGGTCAGTCATGGCTTTAGGCGTGGCAAAGACCAGCCAAGCTTCGCGGTTAGCGGCTAAAGGATAGAGTTTCCCGTCGCTTTTGTCTTTAATCAGTATCCTGCCGCGGTTGGGCATGATCTTAACTTTTAAGTCGTGCTGGTCAGAGGCCAAGACTTCATACATTTGGTGGTCAAAGACTTGGAGTTTGGCCAAACGCAGTACCACAACCGCGCCTATGATGAAGATAGCTATTATCAAAACCCAAAAACGGGCCTCAACTCCTTTTGTGCCGCTTGATCTTGGCCTGGCCAGTGCTTGGTTCACAGTTTTCCAGTATAGCACGAGCTCACGGTCAGATTAATTATCTTTCAAGTACTCTCTCCCCAGTAAATCCTTGGGTAAATAATCCTGGTCAACCGGCTCCTTAAAGTTTGGATTGTATTTATAATCTTTGCCATAGCCCAGTTCTTTCATGAGCTTGGTTGGTGCATTCCTCAAGTGGATGGGCACAGGCTGGTCAGACGTCTCGCGGGCATCAGCCGCAGCCGCTCCGTAAGCAATATAGAGCTTATTGGACTTTGGTGCCTTAGCCATATAGGCCACTGCTTGGGCCAAATGGACATTGCATTCCGGCATTCCGACAAAGTTTACAGCTTGCATGGCAGTCACGGCTTGGACCATGGCTTGCGGGTCAGCCAGTCCGATGTCTTCAGAGGCGAACCTGACCAAGCGGCGTGCCACATACATCGGGTCTTCCCCGCCTTCCAGCATTCTGGCCAACCAATAAAGGGCGGCATCAGCGTCTGACCCGCGCAAAGATTTATGGAGTGCGCTGATGACATTATAGTGTTCCTCGCCTTTTTTATCGTATTTGAGATGTGATCGTTGGAGCACTGCCTTAACCATGGCCACGTCAATGACTTTTGGGCCCTTGTCTTGTTCACTTACGGCTTGAGAACTCATCTCTAAAAGGTTAAGCGCTGCCCTGGCATCGCCATCAGCCAGTTGCGACATTAATTCCAAAGCCTCGTCTTGTATCTTTAAGCTCATCAGCCCTAAGCCTCTTTCCTTATCATTAATCGCCCGGTCGAGAATACGCCTGATATCTTGTTCGGTTAAACTTGAAAGCACGAAAACCTTAGCGCGTGAGAGCAAAGCTTGGTTAACCTCGAAGCTGGGATTTTCGGTTGTGGCGCCGATGAACACCAGGGTGCCTCGCTCGATGTGAGGCAATAGTGCGTCTTGTTGTCCTTTGTTAAATCTATGGATCTCATCAATGAACAAAATTGTGCGCCTTCCATTAACCTTAAGTTGTTCTTCCGCAGTTTGAACAATTTTACGAATGTCACTTACTCCAGCCGTAACTGCCGATAGGCTTATAAAAGACGAGTGGCTGACATTGGCAATCACTTCAGCCAGAGTTGTCTTACCAGTGCCCGGCGGACCCCAAAAGATACAACTCGGCACATTATCCTGTTCGACCAAACGCCTAAAAGCCGAGCTTTTGCCAATTAAAGCTTCTTGCCCCACCATTTCATCAAAAGTCTTTGGCCGCATCCTGTCTGCCAAGGGGGCATAGGCTTTAATCACCCCTTCTCCCCCTTTACTAAAGGGGGAGTTAGAGGGGGTTCCGCCAAATAACTGGCTCTGAGACATATAGAATCGAGCTCAGCTCGATAGAACAAATATAGAACGATAATTACTGAACGTCAATAAACCCTCTGTCATTCCGAGGTTCTGTCATCCTGAGTGAAAAGAGTTTGACGAATGAAATCGAAGGATCTGGTTCAAACCAGATCTTTCGACTCCGTATGACTTCGCTCAAGATGACAAGGTATGTTCAACCCACTCCAACGCCGTCCGCTTTTGTGGGCTATGTTTCGAGTCGTCGAATTTACCCTTCAATTGCTGGTTAAAAACCTGAGCTAATAACCCCCCCATCTTCTTGCCTGGTTTGATTCCCAAGGCCAGAAGATCCTTTCCTTGGATAAGCGGCTTAAGCGATTGCTCTACAACATGCAGAACTTTTGCCCGCGACAATATCTTTTTAGCCAAAGCTGCCTTGTTTGTGGCTTGCAGCTGCAAAACCAGATCGCTGATAGTTAAACTGACTTTTGAAAGCTCAAAAGCTGAGCGCCTGATTTGCTCATCGAGATTCGAGATTCGAGATTCGAGCTTCGAGTGCCGTGAGAGTTTAACTAATAGCATAACAGCTATAATCTCTCTTTTTGGCAGGTTAATCTGCTGCAAAAGCTTCTTACCAGCATCCGGCTTGAGACGATGGATTAGTGCGGCAAATAAAAGCACTTCGGGATGTTTCGCAAGGTTATCTACGGACTTTTTAGTAGCGTTCCAGTCAGCCTTGTTCATGTGCGCCAAAGCCGGATGGAGTTTGGCAAAGATGCCTAGCTGACGGCCTGCTTCCAGGCCAAGGCCTGGCTTGGGCGACTTAAGCATCAACTTACGCCACTCCTCCCCTATCCTTTCCTTGGCTAGATACTTGAGGCTTATGCCTTGGCAGAGTTTGAGCGTGGCAGGGTCAACCTTAAAACCAAAACGCCCGGCAAATTGCATGACGCGCAAAACGCGAAGCGGGTCATCGCCAAAAGACGTGGCGTCAACTGCCCGCAATATGCCGCGGCGCAAGTCATCCAAGCCGCCCTGCACGTCCAAAATTTGGTCAGCCAGAGGATCATAAGCTAAGGCATTGATCGTTAGGTCACGCCGCCGAGTAGCTTGTTCAAAGGATAAATACGGTTGGCTGATGACATGCGGCTTGCGACCCATGCCTGCTGTTGTGCGCGAATCTGTACGCGGGATGGCAATATCTAAACCATCGAGGCTGAATACTCCAAACTGCTTACCGATTTCTTTGACCATCTTTTTTCTTGATTTGCCGATGGCTTGGAGCAAACCTTTTAGCGTCTTTTTATCCAAACCATAGACTTCTAGGTCAATGTCCTTTAGTTCGACTTTGTGACCATGGCCCTGGAGCCAAGCGTCACGCACTGCCCCACCTACAACCAAGACTTTCCCGCCTGATTTTTTGGCGCGGCGGGCAATCTCCATGACCAATGGCCATTTATCATGTTTCTGAAAAAATCGCTTGAGCATATTTAAAATTGGTAGATACGTAACTTTTGGCCTAACGCCTTGATAGGACGTTTTAAATCAATGATTTCAATCGGCGTTTTGTCTTTAAACTCAAAATCCAAAGAAACAACTTTTAAACCGGGCTTGGCCTCCTTTTGGAGCTTAACCAATAACTTGGCCATTAAGCCTGGAAAAAGATAAACAAACATCCTGTCAGCCGAAGAAAGGTCACGTTTGAGCAAGCTGGCCCTCCATATGGCTATTTTATCCTTTGGCGCATGCCGCGTTTTGAATCTGGCAATAAAATAAGGCAACCAAGACCTTTCAATGCCAATTAGTTTGGCGTCTGGTTGATTTGCCCTGCAAGCCAGCAAAATCTTGCCATCACCGCAGCCCAGGTCATAAAACGTTTGACCCGGTTGTAAATTCAGGGCTTGTACGATTTTGGGTACAACCTCATCGGGCGTTGGTATGAAAGGCGCCGGAGCAAAAAGCAAACTCGATTCCCAAAATAAGACAACAACAATTACAGCCGCAGCCAAAATCAGCACTAAGATATAAATAGCCGTTAAGAGCCAGGTCATGGCCATATGATATGGGATGGCCGATTGTTTGGCAAAAATTTTCTTTTCTCACCTGACCACAATGTGATCAGTTAAGAACAGAATGCCTATCAAGACCCGATAGGCTGGGGTGTCCCGAGGTGGGACGAGAGAAGGTTACTTCGAGGATTCAGACTCTCCGGCGGGCGCCTTGTCTTCGAGGGCATACTGGACGAGCTCACGCTGCCACCGGCGGTTTGCGCTGAGATTGAGCTTGCCGCTCTTGATCTGGGTCTCCACAACGTCTCGGATAGCCTCCGGCTTGACATTCTCCATCACACGCCTGGCCGGAACCTCGCCTTTTTCCAGCTCATCGATCACAAGATCAAGAAGTAGATGCCGGATTTTGCGCATGGCGTCATTGCTGGGTTCCCGAGTGACGTACACTCTGTTAGCGAGCTCCGAGAGCTGACTGACCAGATCTGCGATCCTCTTCCTGGATCGCTCGTAGTCCTCATGGGCCACATCGTACGCATCTAGCTTCCAAGAAACCATGCACATAATAATGACTGTGCCGATGGTGACCAAGGTAAAAAGAGTGCCCCAGAAGAAGCCTTTCGGTTCGTGTATCAGGCTAAAACAGAGCGTTGCGAGAACCGCGCAGACCAAACCACCAATCTGAGAAACAATGAACGGTATACGATCCATAGCCGCACTCCTCTCCTTCATTCCCCTGACACGCTCCCGAAGAGCCCCATCAAGGAACCATTGCCAAAGCGAGTCTATGGGCCGTGCCCTTTCCCGAATCAACATGACTTGGAAAATTTCAGACTCCATCGACGTTGGGTGAAGGTGGCTTGATTTGATCTGGTCAAACCGTCTTCATCCAAAATTCTATATTTCAAAGTTTTGATCCTAGCACTTCCCTTCTCACTTGACCACAGCGTGATCAGTTAGGAACAGAATGCCTATCAAGACCCGATAGGCTGGGGTGTCCCGTGGGTGGGGCTTAAGGAACTAGCGAGTCCTTGTCGTCATCATCGTCTTCGTCATCATCCCGGTCGAAGTGTTTCTTGCAAACTACCGCGACCTGTTCCCTCGTAATGGGAAAGGTGCTGACGATATACGTGTGCTGATCCCAGTCCAACACGTCCTCTTCGATGACAGAAGGACAGTGAGTGCCGTCGAATACCTGGTGGATCGCTTCGTTCAACTTGGCGATGTCGACGTTCTCCTTATAATCATAGCTCAGCACGATGCACTTCGCTGTGCCTTCGTCAGTCTGAACCTCGATGATCTTGCGACGAAGGCGCTCAGCATTGCGCTGACGCTGGAGCTCGCGTCTTGCCTCGCGAACTTGGCGGGCTTTTTCCTCATCCCTCTGTCGACAGACCTTTTTGTATGCGGCCTGTTCGTCTTCGTTGTTGAACCGAAGTAGCAGCATCTCGTTCTCGACCTGGCGCGTGCCGCCACCATCCTTCTGCTTCCTTGCTTCGACGCGCATGACCGGTCCCCTGATCTCGATCTGCCTGGCAGGCTGGCCTTTCACCTTGATGGCGATGCGGTCATCCTTGGTCTCAACCGAATAGTCGCCGCAGAAGAAGCGCAACGTACTGCTCTCATAAGATGCCCTCGTAACCTTGAGACCAATACGAAATGCTCTTATGAGCTCGCCGCCGTCAACGCTCCAACCGCCGGCGGCCAACATCTCAGCAACTCGCTGAAGCTTGGTCCTATCGGAGGGGAAGTAGATGTCGGAGAAGTCGATGAAGCTGGTTCCGTAATCCAAGCAGCCGGTCTCTTCCTTGATCCGAACTGCTTCCTTCATCGCATCTGCAGCGACCGTGAACACCTGCTTGCCGCCGAATGTACTGAGCAGCCACTGGCGATTCAGACGCGGGTTCTCCTTGGAAGGGTAGTCCGCGTCAACGGTCATCCCTTCCATTTCCTGGACGAGTGCCACACGGTACTCAACGTCGGCACTGCCCTTGCCATGCGTTTTGAGAACAAGCACGATCTTATTTTCTGACATAGTCAGACTCCCTGTTCGCGGCGGTTCTGGGCACGGGAATTGGAATTGCAACATGCAACCCAAGACTTGCGTACTTACTACCGACCTTCATGTCGCACACCTCATCGAGATAAGCGTTATGCAGGCCGGTAGCTATGTTTTAAAGATCGAAACCAGTTATTCCCTTCTCACCTGACCACAGCGTGATCACTTGAGAACAGAATGCCTATCAAGACCCGATAGGCTGGGGTGTCCCGTGGGTGGGACTTAAGGAACTAGCGAGTCCTTGTCGTCGTCGTCATCATCATCGTCTACGTCGTAATCCCAGTCGAAATTCTTCTTGCAAGCCATTGCGACTCGTGCAGGCGTGCGCTTGGGAGCTGGGAAATGGATATCAGCCAGGTCGACAAAATGAAGGGCCTCATCGCAACGCATGGTTCTTCGCCTCCGTTGCACCTCTTGGACCGCTTCTTCTTTGTCAGAATGCACCCATGACGCGCCGAACGTGCTCAGGAGCCATTCCCCGTTTTCGCGAGGGTTGTCCCTGGAAGAATAATCCTGGACGCGAGTTGATAGCAATGAGGACTTAACGACCGTGGCTACACGGTACTCGAAGCCTTGGTCTTTTCCTTTTTTCGTCACCAACACAAGATTCGTGAGTCGTGGTTCGTCTGACATGTCAGACTCCTGTTCGCGGCGGTTCTGGGCACGGGAATTGGAATTGCAACATGCAACCCAAGACTTGCGTACTTACTACCGACCTTCATGTCGCACACCTCATCGAGATAAGCGTTATGCAGGCCGGTAGCTATG
>JAJZQU010000036.1 GCA_021806685.1 bacterium
AAGCGCATTGTCCAAAAAGCAGAAAAAGATTTGGGCTTGGAAATAAATTTTACCAGCCTAACGGCCCAAGAGTTTGCTTATCGCCAGGAAATCGCTGACCGGTTTGTGAATTCAGTCCTTTCTTCGCCCAAGTGCGTGGCCATTGACCTGTTGAATTTGGAAGAGGGGAAAGCCGATTTGACGGAAGGCAAGCGGGCTTAGTTTATGGCCAAGTATTTTTTCATCGATACCCGTAGCCGCGACTCTGCACGGTTTGGATGGCTTGATGAAAAAGGTAGCCCAAAAATCTGGCCGACTCAATCGGAATATTCCGGGTTGATATCGTCTGTCAGTTTAAAAGTTAAACCAACGGATTTGGCCAAAGCTAAAGGCGTCTGCTTGGTGGCCGGCCCAGGCACTTTTTCCAGCATCCGCACCGGCACACTGGTCGCCAATCTTTTGGCCAGGATTTATAACCTGCCACTTCTGGCAATTAAAGCTCCAGAAGCCGATGACTTGATAGCTCTCGCTAGCACGCTATCCAAACGTCGGCCCACAAATTATGCGGCTCCTATTTATGATCAGGAACCAAACATAACCGTCGCAAAACTCGCGACTCGCAACTCGAAACGTCGGATTGGCGTTACGGGTTACAAGTTGTGAGTTACAAAATTCGTAAAGTAATTATGAATCTCCAAAGGCTAGAAATACGTTTATATGAAATAATTCCCGGCTCACTCGTCTGGTTGACTTTGATATTGAGCCTGATCTTGTCCTACTATCGCCCGCTTTGGATGGTTTATTTCATCATTATCTATGATCTTTATTGGCTGTTCCGCGTGGTCTATTATCTGCCGTTCGTGTTCATCTCATGGCTGACATATAAGCACGACTTAAAAAAGAACTGGTTGGCCATGGCGCAAGCCTTACCGCGTTTTGACGAGGTTTACCATGTCATATTATTGCCTACTTACAACGAGGATCTCTTGGTATTGCAGGATTGTTTGGACTCATTGCTCAAGTCAGATTATCCCAAAGACAAGATGATGATTGTGCTGGGCGGTGAGGAACGCAAGGAGGACAGCTTTTGGCCCAAGGCTGAAGCCATCCGGCAGGAATATGGCGATAAGTTTTTTGAATTGCTGGTCACCATCCATCCCAAGCAATTACCGGGAGAGATTCCGGGCAAAGGTTCAAACGTCAACTGGATGGGTCATCGTGTTTTGGAAAGGGTGCAAGAGCTTGGCATTAATGTGGATGATGTCATCGTCTCATCTTTTGATGTGGATACGGTCACACATCCCCAGTATTTTGCTTGCGTGACTTATAAGTTTTTGACTATCGAGGATCCGCACCGTAGCTCGTACCAACCCGTTGTTCTATACAATAACAATCTCTGGGAATCGCCAGCCCCTGTCCGGGTCGCTATGTTTGGCACGACCTTCTGGCTCATGACGGAACTTTCGCGTGCCGAAGGCATGATGACATTCTCTTCGCATTCCATGACTTTGCGCATGCTGGTGGATGTTGATTTTTGGCAAAAAGACATAGTCAGCGAAGACTCGCGCATCTTTTTGCAAGGGTTGGTCCATTACCATGGCGATTATCGCGTCACACCCATCTATCTGCCGGTTTCAATGGATACTGTCATGTCAGGTTCTTATTCCCAAGCCTTGACGGCCCTTTACAAGCAACAAAGACGTTGGGCCTGGGGAGTTGAAAATTTCCCATTCATGGTCAAGGCCTTCTCGCGCGACAAGCAAATGCCTTTGATGACCAAAATCAGTTTCCTGTGGAAGCAGACGGAAGGCATGTATACCTGGGCGACCGTGCCCCTTTTGATTTTTCTCTTGGGAAGGCTGCCTTTTTGGTTGGCGCCCGATGCTTTCAGGAGCTATGCCATATTCCAGAATACGCCATTCACACTTGAGTGGCTGATGCGTTTTGCCATGATTGGCGTCTTTGCCTCGGCCATCCTTTCTGCAACGTTATTGCCGGCCAGGCCAAATCATGTGCCGCGTTGGCAAACCTTGGTTGTGACCATTTTTCAATGGTTGCTTTTGCCAGTCACCTTTGTCATATTCGGCGCCATCCCAGCTATTGATGCCCAAACCCGTATGATGCTCAGCAAAGGCAGACTTGGCTTTAATGTCTCACCTAAACGGACAGCGCCCACGCCGGGAGCCCAAAGCTCATAACCTATGGATACACCTGAAATACAAGTAGCCGTTAATATTGTTGCCTGGCACGCCATGGCATATTTGCCTGCGCTTTTGAAAACTTTAGACGAACAAACCATCCCGCTAAGAATCACGATCGTAGACAATGCGTCGACTGATGGGGCTAGTAATTGGTTGGCAAATAATTATCCACATATCGGTACGCTGCGCAACATGCGCAATTATGGTTTTGCCCGGGCGCATAACCAGGCAATCCTCTTAGCCTTATCTTCTTGGCAGGAGGCTGACTTGTCGCAACGCTACATATTGATTTGCAATCCGGACATCGAGTTTGACCAGGCATGCATCAAGAATCTCGTGGAGTTCATGAACTCGCATCCGGAAATAGACGCCTGTTCCCCAAAGCTTTTGCGCGCCCATTTGCAGTATTCAGATGTCGATAACAAAATGACCGTCAGGACCAATGTCTTGGATGCCACCGGTTTATCGATCTCGCGCGCCTTACGGGCTTATGACCGTGGGGCAGGGGAAGAGGACCACGGCCAATATGATCAGACATTGGATGTTTTTGGTTGCACCGGCGCTTGCGCCATGTATCGAGCTTCCAGTTTGCAGCGCGCCAGCCTTGACCAGCAATTTTTTGATGAAGATCTGTTTGCTTATAAGGAAGACGTTGATGTGGCATGGCGCATGAGGCATTTGGGCATGAAGACAGCTTATGTTCCGCAGGCAATTGCCTGGCACCATCGGTTGGCGAAAGCATTCTCTAAAGTCGGATGGTTGGAAGCTTGGCGCCGACGGAAAACTAAACCAGCTTTCATCAACTATCTGTCGACGCGCAACCATTGCTGGGTGTTGGTCAAGAACTTGACATTTGGCGAGTTTTTGCATAGTTTTTTGTGGTTCTTGCCTTACGAAGCCGCCAAATCGTTTACCATGCTGGTGTCGTGGTCGACTTTCCGCGGTTATGTTGATGCCGTACTTGGCCTGCCGTCGGTGTGGCGTAAGCACCGTCGGATAACAAAATTAATCCCAGCAGTCTACAAAAACCTGTCAGCTTGGTTTGTCTAAGGAGGAACTGGTTTTATGAACGAATCGGTTAATCTTGCCAAAGATATTGGTAATGCCAACTTAGGGCCAGACCCCAAGGTGTCTTTTGTTACTGTTTGCTACCGCACGCCCGGGTTGATCCGCATGTTGCTCAAGGGCATCGAGGCAGCGAACTTGAAGTTTCCTTTTGAATATTTTTTGGTGAACAACGCGCCGGATGATGGGACAAGCCAAATGGTCAAAGAACGTTTTCCATGGGTTAAAGTAATCGATGCGCCGCGTAATGTCGGGTTTGGCGCTGGCAACAACTTTGCGCTTAAGCGCGCCCGCGGCGCTTATGTCATGTTGTTAAACCCTGACCTGACCATCTTCCCGGATGAGCTTGAAAAATTAGTTAAATTCATGGATGAGCACCAGGATGTGGCTTTTTCCGGTCCCATCCTGCTCAACCCAGATGGTACGCGTCAAGATTCCTGTTATCGCTTCCCAACGCCCATGTACGCCTTGTACCGCCGGTCGTTTTTGGGTAGGACGCCAGCCGGTCGCAGATATGTCCACCATTTTTTGATGCGCGATGTCCAATTGGATGAACGCCCTCTGGAAGTCGACGTCCTGATGGGTTCGGCTATCATGATGCGGCGCACTGCCTTGAATGAGATTGGCTTGTTTGACGAGAACTTTTTCATGTATCTAGAAGAGATGGATATATGCCGCCGTGCTTGGGAAAAAAGGTGGCGCGTGGCTTATGTGCCGCAAGCCAAACTTGTGCACTACCACCAGCGCGAGAGCCATATTGATTGGCCGTGGCACCTAATTACCAACAGGCCGGCGCGCGCACATATCGTAAGTGCGCTATACTATTTTCGTAAATATTGGCGTAAGCCGCACCCGCATTTGCAAACAAGACCCATAGAATAAAATAACCAATACTCAATTACCAATGTCCAAAAAAGCTTCAATTACCAAGATTCAATATCCAATTTGATCGGTTTTGGTGATTTAGTGATTGGTTATTTTTTGGACATTGGACATTCGAATTTGGTAATTATTTAGGGTAATTTGTTACATGAAAGATTCTCCCAATTTCCTAACCTGCCCTGCCGTGCCGGAGTTGCCTTCGCCCAAAGGCGAGGATTTGATAAAGCCTAAAAAAGAGAGCCAACACCCATCAGCTCCAGCCAATGTCGGACGTGACAAACCTGACATCAAACCTGTAACTAAGGACGTAGGACGACCAGGACGTTCAGGACGAGGAAAAGGTTTGGTGAAAGCCCTGATTCTTTTAATTGTAATTGGTTTGGGTGTGTTGCTCATACCGCCAGCTATTGCCGTTGGTCGGGCGGCTTGGGCCGGGTTGGAAGCCAGGCAAGCTTTGGCCAGCCTCCAGACCAGATTGCAATTGGGTGATTTTGATTCGGCTGCGAATGAGACGGCCAGGGCTAAACAGGCCCTGGAAGACGTTAACCAGAACCTCCAGGGCGTGGGATTTTTCAGGGACCTGCCTTTTATCGGGACCCAAGTCAGGACGATGCAGGATGTAGCCGTGGTGGGAGCGCACTCATTGGACAGTTTGCTTGACTTACTGGACGTGGCCAAAGCCATGTCCGAAGCTTTAGCCAGTGGCTCACAGGCTGTCGGGCAAGCCAATGTGCCGATAGAGCCTTCAAAACGTTGGCAAGATTTAACCAAGGCTGACAAACGCAATCTTTTGCGAACTTTACAATCCTCTTTGCCTGACATCCGGTTAGCGCGCGACAAGATAGATTTGGCTTTGGCTTTATGGAGTGCCATACCTCAAGATAGGTTGTTGCCTCCTTTGGCCAAAGTCTTGCAACCCATGGCAGACTTTTTGCCGATTATGCGCCAGGCTATGGACCAAAGCGTGCCTTTGCTCGAAGCCATGATACCTTTGGCTGGCTATCCTGACCAAAAACAATATCTTTTGATACTTCAAAACTCAGATGAGATTAGGCCGGCCGGTGGTTTTATCGGCAGCGTCGCCAAGGTGACTTTGGACGGAGGAGATATTAGTGACTACCAATTTTTTGACGTTTATAACATCGATAACCCGGTATCAGCTGTTTGGAAAGAAGTCCCACCAGAACCCTTGGTTAAAAATTTGGGAGTCAAGGCTTGGTTTATGCGCGATGCCAACTGGTCACCGGATTTTGTGCAATCAGCCGAACGCGTTTTGGATTTTTATTTGAGGGAAAGCGCCTTACAAGGAAAAACCGAAAAGACAGATAGTGTCATTGCTTTGGAGCCGGGATTTTTCCGTGAGCTGTTGCGCTTGATTGGGCCAATCGAAATTAACGGTAAAAGTTATGATGACCGGTCATTTATGGACCTGTTGGAATATGAAGTTGAAATCGGTTTCCAACAGCAGGGGGTAAAGCTGGAAGATAGAAAAGCAGTCTTGGGAGAATTAGGCGCAGTAATATTAAACAAGGTGCAAGCCATGCCAAAATCAGACTGGCCCAAGTTACTTAACTTGGTGACAACTGCCTTTGCCGAAAAGCAGATCATGGTTTATTCGCGTGATGCCACCTTACAGAGTTTGGTTGATCGCCGCGGCTGGAGCGGCCGGGCCAAGCCGACTGTTTGCGATTTCACTTGGGTGGTGGATGCCAACTTGGCGGCGCTTAAGACTGACGGCAAGATGGTTAAATCAGTTTCTTATGTCTTGGATGCGCGTGACGTGCAAAAACCTGTCGCCAACCTGACGCTCACTTACACCAACACTGTCACCAAGATTGATTGGCGTTATACCCGCTACCGCAGTTACACGCGAGTCTACGTGCCGGAAGGCAGCCAGTGGCTTTCCACCAAAGGTGCCATGGCCGGGGATTTGATACAGACGGGCGGTAAGTTCGTGCCAGGCAAAACTGACATCATGAAAGAATTGGGTAAAACCGTGTTTGGCGCGTTTTGGGCCATTGAGCCCGGCAAGACAGGTGAACTGAGTTTTTCTTATGCATTGCCGTCAAGCGTGAGCGATTGCCTGGCGCAAAATAATTACCAACTGGATTGGCCCAAGCAGCCGGGGGCTGATAACATAGAGATAAACGTCAAAGTAATCATGCCGCGGACAATAGTTTCCGCTGACCCGTCCGAGCCAGAATCAAAGTGGGGAGATGCTACTTATGAAGCCCAAGCTGACTTGAGGGAGGACAGGGTTTTTAAGGTCAAGTATTGATAATTACCAAATTCGAATGTCCAATAACTAATAAATTACCAAATTCTAATTACCAAATATCAAATTGGTTATTGGTTATTTGAGTCTTGAAGCTTTTTTGGACATTGGTAATTGAGTATTGGTAATTACGGCCTGTTAGGGCTGCTTGCCAGGCGGTTGTTTTGGTGGTGAGATGGTGGCCATGTTTGCGAAAAAGGTTGCTATTGATTTGGGGACCACCACGGTCCTGGTTTACATACCAAAAAAGGGGATTGTTATTAATGAACCGTCGGTCGTGGCTGTTTCGGTGGCTGACAAGCGCGTCCTGGCTGTGGGCAAGGAAGCCAAGGATATGATTGGCCGCACGCCGGATACTATTGTGGCCCGCCGGCCGCTTAAGGACGGTGTGATTGCTGATTACCATACCACCGAAGCCATGTTGCGGTATTTTTTGAACAAGGCTTTGGGCAGCATCCGTTTTTTCAGGCCGGAAGTCATGGTGGCCGTGCCCGGAGGCATAACATCAACTGAACGCCGCGCTGTTATTGATGCCACTATTGCGGCCGGTGCGCGCGCTGCCTACATCATCAAAGAACCGATCGTGGCTGCTATCGGAGCTGACATTCCGATTGGTTCACCTTCAGGCCACATGATAGCTGACATTGGCGGCGGAACTTCGGAAATCGCTGTCATCTCTTTGGGAGGCATCGTATCATCGGCCTCAGTGCGCATTGGCGGCAATAAGTTAGATATGGCTATCCAGGAGCACGTGCGGCGCAAGTACGGTTTGGCTATCGGCGAAAGGACGGCTGAAGACGCCAAGATCAAAATTGGCTCGGCCTTATATTTGGAGAGCAAGTTGGAGATGGAAATTAAAGGCCGCGACATGATCAATGGTTTGCCGCGCATAGTTAACGTCACGTCAGACGATATAACAGATGCCATCCAGCACGAATTGCACGGCATTATCGATACCATGAAAGAAGTCCTGCGCAACACCCCGCCTGAACTTTCCGCCGATGTTATGGAAAAAGGCGTAGTGCTTTCGGGTGGCACATCCCAGCTCAGGAACCTCGATCGCATTATTTCCGAGGCGACCGGCATACCGGCTTTTGTGGCCGACGAACCGCAGTATTGCGTGGCCAAGGGCACGGGTATTGCACTTGAGAACTTGGATTCTTACAAACGCAGCATCTTGGGAAACTCTTAAACTAGTTTGCCATTGCGACCGCGGCAATCTCCCTTCCTGTCATTTCGACCGGAGGAGCGAAGACGACGGAGTGGAGAAATCTTAGTTAACTTTATCCAAGTCAATTGGAGCTAGATGTTGGCTCAGAAGAAGATATTGTAATTCCATCATAAGCTCCATATATTCACGATGAGGGAAGTCCGAAGGAGTAATATGGACATTTTCTGGCGTGACTGCCTGAATCGGATTTTTACTGAACAGATTAAACATATGGTTTAGTCTTGCCGCTGTCTTTGCATCCCAGCCCAACTGTTCCTCGAATTGAGTGTGCGCAACTTTTGCATTACGGTTATTATCAAGGCGTTTTATCAATGCATGGTGTTTTATCTTAATCTTTTCATATGAATTTTTATATTTAGTCCACTGTTCTTTACTTAAATGTTTACCGTTGAATTTTTTTGGCAGGTTCTCAAACGAAACCGTACGGGTGTCGTGGTCAAAAAGGCAACGCGCTTTAAGAATTGCGTATTCCGTCAGCCGTTCCAGTATCATGGATTTCGTTTGTGGATCACCGACAGTTAATGTTTTACTTCGTATACGCTTGATAAGTTTTGCTGTATCGGTAGCGATTTTGATCGTATAAAGAAGCGTTCCCGTATATCGGTCAAAAGCTTGTCCTTTCGTTTGTGTAATCATATACGATTTTTAGCCTCAAGAGGGGTATGAGACTTCATGTATTAATTCTTGCCAAGAACATGCGCCATCAGTAAAGTACTGTCAACTATGACAAAAATTCTTGGTAAGATCAACGAAGTTGATTTACGCGAAGTTTGGTCGAAGGAGCCAGAATTCACAACTTGGCTCGGAAAAGAGGAGAATTTAACCGCTTTAGGTGATGAATTGGGTTTAGACCTAGCGCTTATTACGACAGAGGCAGACGTGGGCGACTTCAACGTTGATATTTTGGCTGAGGAATCGGGTACGGGTTCTAAGGTTATAATCGAGAACCAGCTTGAAGTAACGGATCACGACCATCTAGGCAAACTAATCACATACGCATCCGGGCACGATGCCAAATATATTATTTGGATTTTTCGTGAAATGCGGGATGAGCATAGGCAGTCCATAGACTGGCTGAATGAGCACACGACAGAAGATGTGAATTTTTTTGGCGTCAAACTCGAACTCTGGCAAATTGCCGGATCAGAACCCGCGCCTAAATTTGACGTGCTTTGCCGTCCGAATAATTGGGCTAAGACAGTCAAGTATCAATCGGAGCAGGGGGAACCCAGCGAAGGTAAACTAAAGAAGTTAAATTTTTGGACAAAATTAAATGAATACGCACGGAACCGAACTAGGGAAGTCAAACTCCAAAAGGGGCTTCCACAGCATTGGTTGAATGTGGCCGTGGGCAGCTCAGATGCGCATATGTCTTTATGGATGGACACGCGCAAGCAAATGCTAGGCATACAGCTCTATGTGCCTGATAACAAAGAACTGTATAATCATATCTGTGAAAACAAAGAGAAGATTGAAAAAGAGCTTGGTAAACTTGAATATCATGACACGTCTGGCAAGGCGGCTTATGTGGCGCAATATCTAAATGACTTCGATATAGATGATCAGGGTAATTATGAAAAATATTTTGATTGGTTGGTAGACCGAACCTTGGCATTTAATAAAATATTCAGGCCGTTTTTAAAATCTTACAAAGATTAATCATGTTTAGGTTCCAGTCAGAAAATCTAGTTTGGGGCATATCACAAAAGAAGGATGGATCGATGAAGTTGCTGCAGGCTGGCAGCAGGGAAAAATCAC
>JAJZQU010000037.1 GCA_021806685.1 bacterium
ATGACAGTCTTAGATAGTTGATGCGCAAGTGGCGGAACTGGTATACGCGTTGGCCTTAGAAGCCAATGCCCGAAAGGGCTTGTGGGTTCAAGTCCCACCTTGCGCACCAAGTGTCTGAGAAAAAAAGAAGCCCGGTTGTTGCCGGGTTTTTAAGTCCTACGTGGGTTGGCGGTAAGAGCGATTAGGCAACCTCTTACGAGTGCCCTCAGGGGTAACCACTTCCACGTATTGCAGGGTCAGGTTGAAGTCCTTGCCTGGAATTGAGAACAGGGCCTGGAGATCCTCTGTCGGATTTTCTGGCCTGAGCCAACACCAGACAGTGGAATCGCCTGAGCCCATGTTAGCTACATAACAGCGCACGGTTGTACCGTCGTAGTGGATGAGGTCGAATACGACTGTTTTGAGCCAACCGGATGGGAGGCTTTGCGAGGCCCAGATCTGCAGGAAGATCGTGTTGGGCTCTTTTGCAATGAGCGCCGCAACCCTAATCAGGGAATCCAGGTGGGCCTTATCCTGCTTGGCAAAAATCGATCGTACCATTTGGCCCTCCTTTCGGGCCTTTATGAAAATACTTAGACTGATTTTTCGGGTTTTGTCAAGGGGTCTACTTTGCCCTTTCGACGTACTCTCCCGTATCAGTATTTATGACGACTTGGTCGCCTTGGTTGATGAAAAGTGGGATTTGGACCATAAAGCCATTGTCAGTCTTGGCTTCTTTGGTCACATTGCCGCTGGCCGTGTCGCCTTTAACAGCCGGGGTCGTCTCAGTGACTGTAAAAGTCATTTTCTTGGGCAACTGCAAAGCAATGGGTTTTTCTTCGTGCGTTGAGATTGTGACTTCCAGCCCCTCGCGTAAGTACTTGGCCATATCACTAACATCCTCGTCAGGCATGGTTACTTGCTCGTAGGTCTTTGAGTCCATGAAAGTATAGCCCGTAGCATCATGGAACAAATATGACATGGTGTGGTACTCGAGATCGGCAAAAGTGATTGACTCGGAAGTCTTATATGTAGTTTCAAGCGTCTTGCCCGTCTTGGCATTCTTGATGCGTGTGCGCACAAAAGCCGCGCCTTTGCCCGGGTTAACGTGTTGGAAGTCAGTCACAATCCAAAGCTCGTTGTTCTGGATGATGACTGCACCTTTTTTGATTTCGCTGGGACTAGCCATAGTGGCGGTATTATTATTGAGAAAATAATCTTAGTCAAGCTGAGGCATGCGACAAACCGACAAGTTCATAATAAAGAAAGAGCCAGCGTGAGCAGAAGCTGGCTCAGCTGGCGTGGGGGAGAGAACGGCCCGGAAGGGAGTATGGGCCTACGGAGGGTGCTGCCATCAGCTGACGGCGAGGGAGGGTGCCGGTGGGGCGCTGGATACGGCTCGTAGATGGGCGGCCGGGGTGGTGTCGAACGTCAGGTACTTGGAAGCCACCGGGTAGAGTTGGTCGACCATGAGCTTGGCATGGTCCCGTCGGCGTTTCGACGAAACCATGGCATTGACGGCGCTTCTCAGGTTGGTGAGAGCCGTCCTGTTGTCGTTGAGGTACTCTTGCAGGGGCCTCGCCTTGAGCGACAGATCTTCGAACTTGATCTCGCTCTGCGGGTCGTCGGCTCGCATGTTCTTCACATCCATGATGGACCGGTTGAGATCCATCAGAATGTTTGAGAGGACCAGGGATTGCCTCCTGGTCCCTGGGTTTGCGAGACCCCTCTTCGTGTCGTCGTGAATGATCTCATACTGTCCTGCGCCATCTCGTGCCATTTCCCAACCTCCTTGGTTTTGTCGGGGGTTACAAAATACAGAATTATAAAAAAAATGTCAAGCACCGCTCTTTACAATTGACCTTTTCTGATTTTAGTGCTCAAATGAGGCCAGACTCGGAGCTCGACAATCTGCAACACGGTGTGAATTTGGAAAGGGTAAGGCCATGTGTAACAAACATCTCTGCAACCTCGTGGGATTCGTGGCGGTTTACTTGATGCTGGCAGGCCTAACAGGATGTCCTAGCACTTCGTCGGATACCGAAAACCTCCCGTCTCAGGGCGGTAGCGCGGGCCAGGCAGGCAATGATGCGGGAGGCGATGTATTTATCGACAGCGGTCCTATCATCATCTGTCCGGCATGTGACGAGCTGCTGACCTGGGATACGACCAAATTCCAACACAGTACCTATGGCAAGATCAGCACGAGCGCCACGTGGGACGACTCGTACGCCTGGCAGATGCTCAACGCGTGCCCCGGTTGGAGCATCTTTGATGGCCATGAGGGCGGGATAGGCGATACCCTGGAGATCGGGACCTGCAATTACGGCTTGGTGCTTAGATGGACCTTTGGCTCGTTCTCTTCCATCCAGCTTTCGCAGGGGTGGACAGGCAAGACGGACACTGGCCTGGTCATCGGAACAAGTTATCAGGCCTTCCTCCAGACGTACCCGGATTACACGGACGATTCGACGCTGCTCGATGCGAACGGATACGCCATACTGACCTACGCGAACGGAATGGCAATTTTCAAGAGCAGTGTGCTTTCTGAGCTCACTGTGTGGTAATACGCCCAGACCTCGCGTACAGCCGCACTTAACACAGCGGGACACTACTTCTAGTCCCGTTTTTTTGTGCTTAAAAAAATCCGCCAGTCAGACAGACGTGGCGGAGGATTAGAGGAATATCTTTTTTAGAATCTCGATTTCGCGTTTCAGCTCTTCACGATAAGAGGCGGGGTGGGGTTGAGAAAGTAAGCCCATTTTTTCATCCAACACCTCGTGCCAACCAGTATCACGGTTGGGACAGAATGGGCGTTTATTGAAGCCATCTGCCCAACACTGTTGGGGACTTGCGTCGCGAATTAAGGTTGTACCGCATACGCCGCATGTCTCATCTGTCTTGACCCATCTTGGAGACATGGCTACCTCCTATCAGTTTTTCTACCGTCGGAGTTGCTGAGCCAGAGGAGGGGAGTCGGAGTCAGGTGCCGCAGATGCGGAGCGCTTGTGACAGGATCTGCGCGCGGATCAGGTCTTCGGGGCTGATGTTGGCTATGACTCGGCTTTTGTCGCCATACAAGTAGAACCTGACCATGCTTGTCACGGCAGGCGTTTCCTTGGCCAGCACTCGCTTGATCTTGCGCTTGAAGGCAGGCGTGAAAAGCGTCATGATGCAATCTACGGTTCTCACCTCCGCCTCGCAGTTTTTCCGGCAGCCTTGTTCGGCGGGATGCGTTTAGGCAATTGACATTCGCCGGAGCCTTCAAGGCGTATTGCCTCGCGGTATAGGTCAAATGCCTGGATTACTTTTTGGTAATCCTTTGGTGAGAGGGAGGCGAGTTCTTCGGCGATACCGATCCATTCGCTTTTCTCAAGTGAGTTGAGCAGGCCAGTGGCTGTCAGTCTTTGCTCTGAAACATGTCCGCCGCACATGGGAATCTCCTTTGTCGAAGAACGGTTGGTATTAAGAAGATACGATGCTTTTTTTAATACGCCAAAAATTTTAGAAAAAAATAACGTATTTGAGAAAAACTTGCTTATTTTAGCTAAAAATGCTAGACTTATTTCGTCAATTATTTCCGACATATGTCTACAAAATCAACTTTGCAAGCCTGGCTGACGAGTGCTGGGCTGGATGAACAGCGGGCAGATATCTATTTGGCTGCGTTGGCCAAAGGCGAAACCACGGCCGCTGATTTGGCTAAAGACCTCAAAATGGGGCGCACTACCATCTATGACAACCTGCGTTTTCTGGAAGAACGCGGCTTTATGCAAACTTTGATGAAGGGCAAACGCAAAGTTTTTCTGCCTTTGCATCCCAAAGAGCTTTTTAAGAAAATCGAAAGCCAAAAAGAGCAACTCAAGGATTTGTTGCCGGATTTTCTGGCCATGTATGCCAATCAAGACAAGCAGCCTTTCGTTCAGCTTTTCACTGGACCTTTTGCCGCGCGGGAAATTTATGAAGACATCCTACGTTCGGTCAAAGATGAATATGTTTATTTTTCGCCGTCCGCGCTTACCCTCCAAAACGTTGACCGAAAATACATCGAGCAATGGATTGCGCGCCGCGTCAAAGCCGGCATTAAGTCGCGATCATTGCGCGTCAAAGCCAAGAATGTGCCGCACCCGATTTTTTCGGAAGAAGCCAAATATCTGCGGCAGATCAGGTATTTACCGGCTTATGTTGATCTAAACGCCACGATTTATATTTATGGAAACAATGTCGGCGTCATCTCAACTCGTAAAGAAGGCTCTTGCTTCATTATCCATTCGCCTGATATGGCTTTTAGCTTGAAACAGATATTTGAGTTTTTGTGGGGTTTGAGTAAATAACGCAAAAGCCGACCTTATGGGTCGGCTTGTTGCCTGGAGCGGGTAGCGGGAATTGAACGCGCTAGGGATGACAAACAGGCCCGATCATCCGCGATCGAGGATGCACTTCGCCGACAGCGCGCAGCATGGTTACGCACGATGCCGCGTCTGGCCTGTCAATCCATGAATGACCTCGCGTGTAGTAGTCGAGCCACCAAAGCGGCCACCTTGAGTTCGGGATGAGAGCACCACCCTGCGAGGGCGGAATCTCTGAACTCCATCGACCCTACCAGCGTCCCTTTTCAGGGGCGCTATTGGTGTTAGGCTGCGGGCGATATACATCCGATCTGCACATCTCACCGGACGTGTAGCGGTCCGTCAAGTCGCTCGCCGCCTCGATAGCATCGAGGAGGATTCTTACTCCGTAATTTCATCTATGCAAGAGAATCAATATCCCATATCGACGAGCCTGCTCACCGCCTCCGATGTCGCCCAGCGACTCAGCATGGCGGACTCCGGCGTCGGATCAGAGCCGAAAACTCTTGGACCGTCTCGCCGATGCGTGCGGAAACGACAGGCCATAGGTACTTCCCGGAATTCCGTCTGGGCACGGTGACGAGCGGAATTGTGACGCAGGTGTTGTAGGTTGACATGCTGTTGTAGGCGGCGGTGGAGACAATGACCATCGGCCGTGGGTCATCCGGGCCAGGCGGCGCGCTCGCTTGCCCTCCTGGGTACGATCGATACCCCGCGACCGCTTCCAACCTGCGCATGCTCCTGGGACATGAGGCGCCAATCGTTCCATATGCGATCGACAGTACGCCTCGCCCAGGCCACCTGATCATCGGTCGGAACATCCTCTACAACGAGGTGCTCCGCGAATCCGATGTCAGCGGACATGAGCTGGCCATCTGTTGGCCGCACAAGATTCCCTTCGGCGTGAGAGTGCCTTTCACGGAGGCAGCGCCGACGGTCTACGGCCAGCATGCCGATCGATTCAAACCGCCCGAGCTTACCGATAGGTTCCCCAGCTGCGCCATGCCGTTGATGGGTTGCACACCCGTTTCGAACGGCGACGGCTCTTTCAACATGACGAAATGCGGAATCCTGTATCCGCATCCCGAGCCGTAGCCCCGACTCCGTTGGGCCTGGCCACTCACCGTCGAAAGCCGCAACTTGCCGTGTCATCTGACACGGCCTTTTTGTTCGACGAAGTGGCCACCACCGATTTCCGTCCCTTCATTGCTCCGCCTCGAAGCCGATCATCCGCGTGGGGCGCGATGAGCGGATCGCGACATGGTGGTTCGCCTTGACGACCCCCTCGGAGCTGTTTCACCCAGTCGAAGCGCTGCGCGTTGCGATCCGCGCAAGGGAATGGAACCCGGGCGGACATGCCCATGGGTATCGAGAAGGAAGCGGCCACCAGTGCTCCGCTCCCTGCGCGCTAGAATTTCTGCCGCGCAAACGCCGAAGCCGACCCATGAGGTCGGCTTCGGTAATGGAGCGGGTAGCGGGAATTGAACCCGCCTCTCGACCTTGGCAAGGTCGCATAATAGCCACTATACGATACCCGCGATATTGAATTGTTTACGGCGAATAAGTTATCAGAGATTGCAGGACAATGCAAGACTAGTCTAACTTAATCGCTGTTATCTCAGGACTGGCGAAAACCCTCATGGTCGGACCCCAGCCGCCAGCACCGGTTGTTGTATAGATTTGCATCTTACCAATTTGATGTAGGCCATAATCAAAACCATGGTAAATCAGCCAGGTGATTATATTGAACGGCCAGAGCTGGCCGCGGTGGGTATGGCCCGAAAGCATCAAGTCAACGACGTCTGTTTGGCTGACTGCATCAACCTGGACAGGGCTGTGGTACAAAAGGATGGTCGCTTCGTTAGGGTTTGGGTTCAGACGTTTGATGGTTTGCGGCAAATCAATGGACTGCCCCAATGTCGGATAGTTAATGCCGATAAGTTGCAGGCCATCCAGTTCAACCAGTTGGTCTTTCATGATTTTAACAGGCACTTGGCTTAAAGCCTCTGCCGTCTGATCAGACGGGAGGAATGTTTCGTGGTTGCCGGTAATAAAATATATGCCACGTGGAGCTTTAATATCAGCCAAAGGTTTAACCGAGTGTTTGAGGTCATCGCCCATGCCATCAAAAAGGTCTCCGGTAATGACTACCATCTCAGGATTAATGGCATTTGTCTGGTTAACGATCTTGGATAGGAAGTTTTGCCCGAAAACATTGCCCAAATGCACATCGGAAATTTGGACAATGGTCTTGCCTTGCCAGGCCGTAGGCAGGTTTTTAAGTTTAATGTCTAAATATTTGATTCTTGGGTGGTAAGAACTCCAGATTCCATAACTTGAGATGCCGAGCGCGACCAAGATGGTTAGAGATCCCAATAAAAATCGTGGGGCAGTTGCCCAAACCGCGCCAATAATCCAAGCTCCGGCAAAACATAAGACCAAATAAGTCAGTAAGCCGAGCCAAAGCCCGGCCAGGAAATAAAGGGCTTTGGTAAATGCCACATCCTGCCAGCGCACCAGGAAAGAAGAAGCCAGGAAGCTAATGGCCAAAAGTCCCAAAATGATACCAAGCCAGACTTTAGCCTTGTGGCTTGAGATATTAAAGAAATGAATCATCGAGCCATAAACCACCAAGTGGGCAGAGGCCAAAATGACCAAGGCCAGTAGTAGGAACAGGATGATGAAGGGAGTATATGATCGCATGGTTATACGTTAGCATGTTGCCAATTTCAACGCATCTGATACAATCCTCGCTAATTCTTAGCCTTTAATTGTTAAATAAGATATGTCTCATACCTGTTCATCATTATTAATGCATTGCATGGATTTCCGCTTTGGCAAAAAGATGAAGGAATTCATGGAGCAAAACAATCTTTTGGGTGATGCTGATTTGGTTTCAATTGCCGGAGCCGGCAAAAATATCGTGAATCCCGAAACCCAAGCTTTTGCTTTGCGCCAAATAGAGATTTCCAAAGATATCCATGGCATGAAGCAAGTGGTTTTGATGAATCACACTGATTGTGGGGCTTATGGCGGCAGAAAAGCCTTTGCGGACGATAAGGTCGAGTACGAAAAACTGACATCTGACCTCAAAAAAGCCAGGGAAATCGTCAAAGCCAAGTGGCCCGAGTTGGAGGTCAAGCTCTGGCTGGCGCATATTGATGAGTCTGAGCACGAGCCGACCATTAGCTTTGAATCGATTGCTTGACATGGGCCATATTTTTTGCTAGATTATTTGTGGATAGTACGTGCGATCTACCATCCTGCCTCCGTCGCGTAAAGCTATAGAGGCCGCAAAGTGTCGAGGGAAGTGGTCAAGCGCAAACGACGTCCGTGTTAATTCTTAGTGTCAAACGCATGCCCACCAAATTGTTTGTTGGAGGTATCCCTTATCGCACCACCGAAGAGGAACTCCAGCAGCTGTTTTCCCAGGCCGGTGAAGTCGTGTCCGTGTTCATTCCTACGGACAAGGAGACGCGCCGCCCTCGCGGGTTCGCATTCGTGGAAATGGCAGATGATGCCTCGGCCGAAAAGGCTATTTCCATGTTCGACGGTTCTGACATGGGTGGCCGCAAAATCGCGGTCAACATGGCCAGGCCAATGGCGAACCGCGGCTAATACCGCAAAATACAGCAAACCCCGCCATCATGGCGGGGTTTTTGTTTTACAAGCCCATCTTCACATGGTAATTTGTTGTTCATTATGCCGTATCCGTTCCAAGACATAGAGCCTAAATGGCAGGAGTGGTGGGAAAAGCAGGGCGTTTACCACGCTAAGGACCCGGGCGAGACTGACAAGACGAAGTTTTACGGTCTTGTTGAGTTCCCTTATCCCTCGGGAGAAGGCCTGCACGTTGGCCACCCCCGTTCTTATACTGCCATCGACATCGTGACGCGCAAGCGCCGCATGGAAGGCAAAAATGTTTTGTATCCCATTGGCTGGGATGCTTTTGGACTGCCGACTGAAAACTTTGCCATTAAGACCAAACAGCCGCCGGCCAAGGTCACTGCCAAGAACATTGCCAACTTCACGCGCCAGATAAAGATGCTCGGAGTTGGTTTTGACTGGTCGCGCGAGATAAACACGACTGACCCGAATTATTACCGCTGGACGCAGTGGATGTTCATCAAGTTTTTTGATGCTTGGTTTGATGAGAAGATGCAAAAGGCACGACCCATCAACGAATTGATCATACCCAAAGAGGTCGAAGAGCAAGGCGAGTTGGCTGTCCGCGCTTACCGTGATGAGCGCCGCTTAGCTTTTAAGCAAAAGACAGAGATTAATTGGTGCCCCAAAGATAAAATCGGGCTGGCTAACGAGGAAGCCGTTGGCGGCATTTGCGACCGTTGCGGCGGGCCGGTTGAAAAGCGCGAAAAAGAACAATGGATGTTACGCATCACTTCGTATGCGCAGCGTCTTATTGATGAACTGGACCAAGTCGACTACTTGGACAAGATCAAAACCTCGCAAGTCAACTGGATTGGCCGGAGCGAGGGCGCGCTCATCAACTTTGCAGTGGTCAGTCAGGACGACCAGGACGTTTTGCAAGTCTTCACCACCCGTCCCGACACATTGTTTGGTGCAACTTACATGGTTTTGGCACCCGAACATCCGTTGGTGATACAATGGCTAGAGGATAAGACCATCAAGAACGCCAAAGACGTCAAAGCCTATCAAGTTAAAGCTAAGAAAAAGTCTGACCTTGAACGCCAAGAGAATAAAGAAAAGACAGGAGTAGAGCTCGAAGGCGTCAAAGCTATCAATCCGGCCACAAAGAAGGAAATCCCCATCTGGATTGCTGATTATGTTCTCTCTGGCTATGGCACTGGGGCTATTATGGCTGTGCCGGCGCACGATGAACGTGACTGGGAGTTTGCCAAGACCGAGATGGATACCAGGCCCTGC
>JAJZQU010000002.1 GCA_021806685.1 bacterium
GGGTCCGGCCAACAACTTAATCAATTCATACTGCGCCCAGTTAGTATCCTGGAACTCATCAATCAACAAATATTTAAACTGCTCCTGGTATTTGCTCAAAATAGCTGGCCTTTCGTGGAATAAACGCAGAGTCTCGATGATAACGTCGCCAAAGTCCAACGCTCCTTCGTCACGCAGGATTTTTTGGTAAGCAGCATAAACATCTGCCAACTCTTTGAGCCGCTTGCGCTCGCCACCGATAATATCAGCCGAGTCTCCGTCCAAGACAGCATTTTCCGCAAACTCAACATACCTGTCTGGCGTCACGCCTTCGTCCTTGGCGCGTGAGACGTGACGGATAAGCGCATGCAAAAACTTAACCGGATTTCCCAGCGGCCGGTAATGGTCGAGCGGCAGCTCATCTAACCGACGTTTGAGGAGAATCCAAGCATCAGTTTCAGACAAGATACGGAAAGTATTGGGTATGCCGATTTCAAGGCCGTGACGTTCTAGGATGCGCTGGCAAAAACCATGGAAAGTATGGATCCAAAATTCATAAGCGCCGTTGGGCAGTTGTTGCAGCACGCGGTCTTCCATTTCTTGCGCCGCTTTTTCAGTAAATGTCAGTGCCACCAACCCGTCAGCTGTCAGCTTCTTTTCATTCATCAGCCAAAGATAACGCCGCGTCAGCACGGTCGTCTTGCCCGTCCCAGCCCCGGCCACAATCAAAAGCGGGCCTGATTCATGGGTCACGGCTTGCTTTTGCGCGTCATTCAACTGTTCTAAAAGGTCTGCCATGGCACGCATGTTATCGCGCCATACAGGGCTCGTCTACTTTACAAAACTCCCTCTTCAATCCCCTTCCTAATCCTAGCCATCAGCTCTAGATAAAACTTGATATTAATCAAAGTCGCCAGGCGGTAGCCAAGCATTTCTTGCACGTCAAAAAGATGGTGAAGATAGCCATAGGTGTAACGGGAGAGCTCATTAATTTGCTCCGCAGATTCCTCGCCTTCGCTCGGAATGACGGGGGTGACGAGAGGGGTTTGATCGTTGGCAAACTTGGCGTTGGTGATGTGGATGGTTTCGTAAAAATCAGGCTTGGTCAGGTCGTCGTGGACAAAGCGATAAAGCAAACCGTGGCGGGCATTGCGGCTGGGGAGGACGCAATCCATCATGTCTATGCCGCGTTGGACATAGGCAACGATTTCGTGAGGCTTGGCGCCGCCCATGAAATAACGAGGTTTATCGGCAGGCAAGACAGGGTGCAAGGCATCCAAAACGCGGCAAGAATCTTCAAACGGCTCGCCAACTGAAAGGCCGCCAATGGCATAACCGTCAAAACCGATTTGTTTGAGGTCATTGGCGTGCTTGATACGCAGGTCGACATTGGTGGCTCCTTGGTTGATTCCAAACAACATCGCACCCGGATTATTCGATGAACCAAGGTTTTGTTCAAAATGTTCTTTCGAGCGCTGAGCCCAACGGACAGTACGATCAACAGAAGTGTTCAATGTCTCTTGGTCATAATGAGGCGGGGTACACTCATCCAAAACCATGACAATATCACTCCCCAAAGCCTGTTGGATTTCCATTGATTTTTCCGGTGTCAGCATGTGCTTTGAGCCGTCAATATGCGAGGCAAACTCAGCCCCCTCCTCCGTTATCTTGCGACGTTCGGCTAACGAGAAGACTTGGTAGCCGCCGGAGTCAGTCAGGATCGGGCCATGCCAATCCATGAGCTTATGCAGGCCGCCAAAAGCCCGTATGACATCAATGCCAGGCTTGAGATAAAGATGATAGGTGTTGGAAAGCAAGATCTCGGCTCCCAGCTTTTCCATGTCCAACGATGACAGGGTTTTGACCGCGCCCTTGGTCGCAATCGGCATAAAAAACGGCGTCTGGATTTCTCCATGCGCCGTCTTTAAAACTCCCCGCCGTGCGGACGAGACTGAGGAGGTTTTTTGGATGTTTAGGCCATTCGACATAATTTGTCATTCCGAGGGAGTCCGACGAGTCGAGGAATCTTAGTTAACGAAGATTTCTCCACTCCGTCGCCTTCGCTCCTTCGGTCGAAATGACACCCAACTGGTTAGGGTTGTAACTCGTCTTTCTTTTCCTTGGCAAAAGCAAACCACTCTTCGAGCAAGGACAGGAAAAACTTATAAGGGGCTTCGAAAATAAAGTCGAAGAAAAACAGGAAGATATTGATGCGGCTGATTGATTGCGACAAGAAGCGCCCGGCTTGCAGGATGGGAATTGAGAAGAAGTCTACCAATGAATTCCAAAGCGTAACTTTGCCGTCCATAACAACAATCTCACGTGCGCCCATGCGCAAACGGTAAGCAAAGAAGCTCACCAAACACAGGAATAGAATGAAGATCAAAGTGGAAATCCAGGTGAAAGACATCTTACCCAATATCAAGGCAATCAAGCCAAAGGTAACGATGAAGGTAAAGGCATAAACCAAAGTCAACACCGTGGTGGCAAAAGCGCTCCTCGGCCGCGGGGCAACAATAGTCTTAATGGTGGGCTGTTGGTCACCAACCAACTCCTCAGCTGCCAGCAAAATGCGTTCCGTATTGTCATAACTGGGCAAACGGATAAACAAGCCAACCATAAACATGATGAACGGCGGGAAAAGCAAATTGATCAGCAAGGCTTCGAAATGCAAAACCTGGTAAGAATACCATTCAATAGGCACTTCAAGCACCAAGGCCAAAATCATTTTGGTTAGCAATAAGTACAACATGGCCCTGATCGTACCGCGCCTTAACCGGGCTTTGACCGCCGCATAACGTTCCTCGATGTGGTTAGACAAAGCAGCTTTCAATACCTCTGGCTTATCAATCATGGCCGGAGCCTCAGCCGGTTTCTTGGTCAATGTCTCAGTCATCATGTTGAGCGAGACTGCCCAAGGCTTAACTGCTTTTTGGAACCTCTGTGATAGCGAATACTTAAGCTGGCGCTTAATGCGTTGTTCAACTGCCACCAAACGTTCGGCTATGGGGCGCGGGTTTTCCATCCAAGACTGCGGGCTCATCCACTCAGGCAAATAAGCCCGCAAAAGTTTATAACCGATGATTTCGTCGTCAGCCTTAATCAACGTACGGTAACAAGCCACGTATATCTGGAGACGCAATTCATAATCATCCAAGGCAGCACCACGGACTTTAACGGAATGCCTGATACGGTCGAATAAGAAAGAGACCAGGGCTTTTTCGCGCGTGGCGTCAACTAGAATATCTTCAATTTCCACGGCAGCCATTGTCCTTAACCATTCATTATGATTTTCAGAACCTGCATTAACCTTCAAAACCAACTGCAGCTTATACATGATCCAGGCCGTGCTATCTATCAAACCGACAGGCAAAGCCCCATTTTGCAGGTAACGGGCGGCAATTAACTCGCGAATCAGCTGTTCGGCCATGACCCGAGGGTCCTGCTCCAATAAAAGCTGCCTTTTTAGGATACGCAAGATAGCTGACTTGCGGATCAGGTGCTCATCTTTGTAATCAACCAGGTTACGGATTTTCTCGTAAAAAAACGCAAAACGGCTAACTGCCGCATGGACAGTTATCCTATCCTCATCTTCTTTAATTTTTGGCTTATTTGAGCCTAAAATTTCCAGTATAAGCCGACCGTTTTTTGTTAGAGGCATAATATTTGCAAGAATGGTCTTTAGACTACCACATTTTAACGATTTTGGCTAGTCCCCCACCCCCACTCATATGACCCGTCAGGGGCTTGCTCTATGCTATAATTTGAGGTATATAAATTTAGCTATGTTCTGGGTAATTCTTGTATCCCTAGTCATCCTAGGTCTTGCGTATCTCATCCGCAAATTTGCTGACGAGATTGTTGAGGTTAGGAACACTTTTTTCATTATCATTGGAATTTTTATAGTTCTCTACGTTGGAGCGGCTATTTTTGTTTCATATAATCTAAAAGCCTGGAGTGCCCAGAGACAAGATTCACCTTTTACCAATGACCCTTCGGCTTATGCTAAACAAGATACCATTAAAGAAGTCGATTTAAGTACAGGCCCATAAAAAAATGCTCCACTCAAGGCAAGCGCCAAATAGTTACCTCAGACGAACATTCTTCGGCAGTCTTTTGGTTTTTAGCTTGCTGTCTGGCCAAAGCGCTCATGCTCTAGATAACATCGGGTTTGTCTCAGCTAGCGGCACTTCCCTTATATTTAATGGCAAGACCTTTACTCCCAAAGGCATGAACTTGATGGATCATGACACTCTTTGGTACGCAGATAGAACGACTCCGACTTTTACTTATTTAAAAGAAAAAGACTTTAAGTCGCTTAAGGCATCTGGTTTTAACTCTGTCCGTTTGTCAGTCAAGACTGATTATTTCCAAAATGTTAAGCCTCCATACAGCTTTAATGAAGCGGGCTTCCAATGGGTGGACCAAATTATCAGCCTAGCCAAACGTAATAATATCAAATTGATTTTGGACATGCATATGCCGACCGGCGGCGTGCAACAGGATTATCAGATCAATTCAGTAAACCAACAGTTTTGGAATGACCCCTGGCTAAAAGGCCGGTTTGTTGATGTTTGGCGGGAAATTGCCAAGCGCTATGCCAATGAACCAACAATCTGGGCTTATGACCTTATGAACGAACCAGCCACCACTGATTTTGTGGCTTATGAAGGTCTGATGAAAAATACCGTAAGTTCCATTCGTGCCTATGACCCAAATCACTTAATCATGCTCCAACGCGGCATGTTTATTAAAGCTGACGGCTCATGGAGCATGAAATATCCGGAAGTCGACGACTTCCAAATCATCCGTTCTATCCATTTCTACCAACCAACAGATTTTACCTTGCAAAGCGCACCTTGGTTCACGACCAAAAAAGTGAGCGTCACTTATCCGACTCCGAGCGCCAAAGAAACTAAGGACATGTGGAACGCTACACGCATTAGGAACGAATTGACGTCATTAACCCAGGAAGCGCAAAGTTCGACTATTCCAGTCGTGCTGACAGAATTTGGCACGCTCTTCCCAAAACGGCTGACAGGACAATTGCAGTGGGTTACTGATGTCGCCTCGATTGCCCAAAATCTTGGCCTTGGTTGGCATTACTGGCACTATTCCGGCCCAAGTTGCACCAATGCCTTTGCACTCAAATCAAAATACGGGACTTGCCGGCCCCTGACTCTCAAGACGCTTTCTGGGTTTGCAATTGTTAATTGATAATTGTTAATTATTAATTGCAATGCTCCCCCGCCTCCTACTCCACGCCTGCTGTGGCGTTTGCAGTTCTTACGTACCAGAAAAGCTGATGCCTGAATTTGACGTCACTATTTATTTTGAGAATTCTAATCTTTATCCTGAACAAGAATTTTATAAACGCCGAGAAGCTGCCCAAATCATGGCTCAGAGCTTTGGCCTGCCCTTTATGACTGCCAACTACCAATCTCGTGAATGGTTTAAGCATGTCCGTGGTTTGGCCAAAGAACCGGAACACGGTGCGCGCTGCGAAAAATGCATTGCTTTTAGGTTGGACAAGACAATGGAGTATGCCAAAAATAATAGCTTTGATTGGGTGGCTACTACCTTAAGCGTCAGCCGTCGTAAAAACGTTGATCAAATTAACCGGCTTGGACAGCAATTAGCCGAAAGACATGGCTTACAGTTTTTGGGCAAGGATTGGAAAAAAGGAAATGGCGAAGTTATTTCGCAAGAAAGAGCCAAACAAGCCGGAATCTACCGGCAAGATTATTGCGGCTGCGTCTATTCTTATTTGATAAGGACCGGGATGTCTTCTTCAGCCCAGCGATAAATCCATTTGGCATTCTGCAGGCTGACATTGATGCAACCATGGCTCATTGGATGGCCGAAATTGTTATGCCAATAGGCATAATGGATATATTTGTGGCCAGTCACACGCAAGTTGTACGGGACATAGCCCAGGTCATAGTTATCCGGATTATCAGGGCCGTAAGACCATTGGTAATTAACTATTGGCTTCTTATCCAAAACACTAAAGCTCCCGCGTGGTGTGGGAAATTTACCTTTGCCAGTCGAGACCAAGAAGCTGTAAACCAGTTTGCCGTTCTCATAAGCCCTCAGGCGCTGCTCCCTGAGTGAGATATAAATAGACTTATTCGCATCCGGCCGAGTGATTGCGGTTGAGGTAGCAGCATTTTTCGCAGGATCTTTTATCGTGTAATCAAAATCCGCATAAGCTATCGGATATTCTGCCAAATTTTTAGAACTGGCTGCCATGGCATTTTGGGAATAAACCAAGACATCCTCGCGCGACCTCAAGGCTTGGCGCCTATAAGCCCGTTTTTGGACGTGCCAAAGCAAATCAGGTGCTCCATCATCATGGACTAATCCTTTTAGGCTCCCTTTTTTGGGAGCACTGGCTGTAACAATGGTTGAGTTTTCAGGCACCGTGATAACCAGGTACCAGGGCTGGGCCTGTGACACGTCCTTAAGGCGCTGGAACAGGTATGGATCATTTTCAGATATCAGGTAACGGCGAGAGGTACTGGCATCAATATACCAAGTCCGGCCTGTTTCTTTTTCTTTGACAAAATCACCGGCATAATCGCCATATGAAAAACCAACAGGTGATGTTCGAGCCTGGGCCATATTACTTGGCGCAACCAATACCAAACCCAAAATCACCAAGCCTAGTAACTGTGGAATTCTCTGAGGCATAATGCGCTATAATGATACCATGTCTCGAAATACTTCCAAAATCCCGCGCAACATCATAATCATTGCTTTCGTGGCTTTGGCCTCCGGCTTTGGCCAGGACTTGGTATCTTCCGTACTCCCCGGCTACTTGCTTGCCCTGGGTTTTAGCCGTGCCGGTATCGGCTTAATTGATGGTTTATTACAAGGGACAACCAGTCTTTTTCGCTTTGTTTCCGGGGTGCTCTCTGACAAGTACCGTAACCGCAAGACTTTTGTCTTCTTGGGTTACGCCCTTTCTTCAATCTCAAGGCCAATGCTTGCCCTGGCAACCATTTTTCCTTGGATCGCTGCCCTGCGCATAATCGATGGCATGGGCAAAGGCACCAAAGACGCACCGCGCGATGCCCTGGTCGCTGACTCATCCCCCGAAAAATCAACAGGCCGATCTTTTGGTTTCCATCGCTTGGTTGATACAGCTGGTTCAGTTCTTGGCCCACTGGTTGCTGCCGGTCTTTTATTCTGGCTCACCCCTTCTCTCCAGGCGTACCGGATTATTTTTGCCTTAGCGATAGTACCGGGCGTGATTGCCCTTGCCCTGATCTGGCTCGGAGTCAAAGACCCGCAAAAAATATCCGCCAAGGCCAAAGTTGAAAAACAACCATTCCCTTGGAGGTTTTGGCTGTTTGTGGCTGCCATGACTGTTGTTTGGCTGACCAAAATCAATGATGCCTTATTCCTGGTGCGCGCCAATGATATCGGAGTCCCGAGCCAATGGATCCCAGTGCTGTTTGCCGGCTTTACCTTTTTATACGCCCTATGCTCTTACCCGATTGGCATATGGAGCGACCGTTGGGGTAAGTGGCCTTTTATCACGGCTGGCTGGTTCGTATTGGCAGCCGTTGAATTTGGTTTTGCCCACAATCCCGGCCTTAATGCAGCTTTGGTATTGTTCGCAGGCTACGGACTCTTTTACGCGCTGACAGAAGGCTCAGGACGAGCTTACATCGCAGACCTGGTCAAGCCTGAATCACGCGGCAGCGCCTATGCCATCTTCTATACTTTTATCGGTTTAGCTACGATTGTCGGCGGATTTTTTATCGGACACATCTGGGATACCTCGTCACCTCACAACGCTTTCCAAATCTCAGCAGTCGGCACTCTCTTTGGTGCTGCTATGCTGCTGCTGATTAGGCCTAAGAAAAAACTAGCAGCTGGAAACTAAAAAACGATTCCATATTTTCAATGCTGTATTTTTCCTTCTCGATCAATTAATAGGACATAAGCTAGATCTTCCCGAAGACCGACAAAAAAACGCATATTAACGTCTAACCCATCGACCCTGAAGTGACCGAATGTGTTGCATTCAGCCATTCTTGTTTGCAAAAGATAATGTGCTTGAGTCCCTTTTTTATCATCCGAAAAACCTTTCTCCCGAGGTAACCTCTTAAGCATCCCCCACGTATATTTCTCAAAATAACCGAGCTTTGTATAGAACCGCTGTAATTCATCTTTTGCTAGGGTTTTGATACAATAGTTTTGTACATCACACTTCGAAAAACTAAACCTTACTCTGCTTTCAAGATAATGGATCGGCTCTTGAATTCCTTCTCTTACTTTCAACCCCATAGTTATACAAGCTGAAAGTAATTTAAGTAAAATTGTTTTAGACTCTCATTGGTTATTTCATTGTTCTCATCTTCAGATTCGTAAACTCTTCTCCATGGCAAATGGTTGTGTGTGATATTCACCAGTTCATGCGCAGAAAACTTACCATACACAGACCAAATATCTTCCAAAAGTAAACCCGCTTCATGTGATACCTCTTTAGTTGGACTCGAAATTTTAACAGGCTGATTCCCGAAATTTTTCAGAACATGATAGACGCTTGGGACAACTGGCCCGAATTTCCAAGCTTCTATTTTATCTGTAAACAGTGGCTCGTCTTTCAATGAGAGACAGGCTGCCTGCGCGAAATAAAGCAGTTTTTGCAATTTCAAATTCGTCAGACCCTCCGCAACACCACCCTCATCCACAAACTCGCTGTTTGCACGATCAACAAACCATTTCGCGACACTCATGGCATCAGTCGTGTATTGTGGCATAGCTATTTTGTTAAAAAATAACAAATACATTATAGCACTGTGAAAAATTTTTAGATGAGGGGGTTTTGACGTCCCTGTGGATATTTGGTATGTTCAGTACATTATATGGACACTCCCAAAATTCCACAACCCAAGGCACCAAACAGTTCAAAATTATGGAAAGTACTCCTACTTGTAGCAGGTGGTTTGGCTTCGTTTGGTGTCGTAAGTGCAGCTTTATTCTCAAATCAAACAGACCAGCCCCAAACACAGAACACCCGACCGGTTGTTCAAGAATCGGCCACTAGATCCAAGCCAGATGTCCAAGAAGCGACAACCACATCTACCGACTCAAACATTCATCAAACCGAATGGCCCATACAAGAAGTTACTGCCCCGACCATAGTGGCAGATCCTGCGCCAGCCCTTCAACCAAGCCAGACCGTACAGCCGACACAACAAACTCCGGCAACCGCGCCCAATAGGACTTACACAAATACCTATGGCAACGAGGTACCCAGCCCTTATGTCGCACCCTCAAAGCCAGCCGGCGCATCTGCCCAATGCAATGACGGCACTTACAGCTTCAGCCAAAGCCGGAGAGGGACGTGCTCACATCATGGAGGAGTCGCTGAATGGTATTAATTTAGGCCTTCTGCATCCTGACATCCTTAGCCAATAAAAACCCGTCTTGTTTGATGTTAGGAAAGTTGATGATAACCTTGCGATAGCCGGGTTTTTCTAGCAACAAACGGAAGTCGCCATGGTTGACAATAAATGCATAACGCCCCTTGGGTGACGTAGTCTGTGTCTCAATCAACTTATTGAATTTCTTATCCATCAGCCTGACAACAACCTGAGGTAAGGGCTGACTGGTTTCGGAATCAACTATCGTACCAAAGGGAGGCTGCGGAGCTTTAAAGGTCACAAGCCTGACCAACATTACAAGTAGGTAAACTGCAAATATCACCCAAAACCAAAAAGATATCTTTTGCATCAAGACAATATACAAAGCAGCTCCTGTGCCCAAGAAAGCTACCAGGTGCTGGGTGTTTTTGCCCAAGCTTATTTTCCAAAAAGAAAATGGCGGCTTCTCATCCGCTTTAGCCGGATCAACAGCAATATTCTTGGTGATTGCCCCATAATCCTTAATCAGGATATGTTGGCTGGCCAAAACATTATCATAAAACCGACTGCCTTTTTTCTTGTCCAAATAAAGTGATGGGAAAAAATAACGTTGTTTCTTGACTTCGACAAAATACTCGCCCTTGGGCGCTACAATCCGATAGCGACCATCCTTATCGCTGACCGCCGTGCTGATGACCAGACCTTGGGGGCTCTTCAGACGAATGACAGCCGTGGCCACCGGCTCCCCTGTCCGGCTGTTGAAGACCACTCCATAACCGCTGCGCCGCCTGCGGAAATCAACATAAACCGACCTTGTCATGGCCCAAATGGCAAACAAGAAAAATCCGTAAAATATTTCGTAAATCAAGTCCAACAAACCTGCGGCCAGCATATGCTGCCACATTATATCACGCCAGGTTGTTTTTTATGCCTATTGCGCCGCCTGAGACACCCGCATGATGGAAACATTCACGTCCTGCGAGTTGATATTGAAACCAACGATATATTGCTCAGTATCGTTACCAGCCATGACCATGGCCTCTTGGTTGTCTATACCGCTGCTCATAACTTGCAACCCTTTGTCAGTAAAATACTTATTCAGCGCCCCGACATCAGCCGCTGTGGTCAGCCTGGCAATGGTAAAAGATGTTGCGCCCGAGTTCTTGTCTGCCGACAGGCCATATAACCCGCTCGAATAACCGATTAACTTGGCTTTGCCGAAAACTTTTTCAACAATCGCCTGGGCTTCGCTGGCCACTCCCTTTGAAGCATCATCATAAGCTTCGACTGCTTGGGCTTCGTTATCACGGTCCTCTGGCGTCTTGGCTGCTTCGCGCGCCTCTTCCTGCTTTTGGGTAGCCTCTTCTTTGGCTATTTCCTTGGCAATTTCTTCGGCAACTTTGCCCTGGATGCCCGTTTGCCCGCTGACCTTGCTTAAATCCACGCCATACAGCTCCTTAAACACTTGGCTGACCATCCTTTGTTGCTGCCAGCGGTAATAAGCATAATAAGCGCCACCGCCTACGATCAGGACGGCTGCGACGATTACCACGATAGTCGTTGTCTTTTTATCCATAATGAATTAGTTAAGATGAATAAATGAGTTATTTTTTCAGTCTACTTAATAAAGCACCTCGAGCTTGCCTGACATTAAATTGGTAATGTGAAAATCCATATGCAAGGTCAATCCGACACGCGAAACGTAAAGCGTGCCACCGCTTGACTCGTCTATCTTATAGCCAAGCCCCTGGTAATATTTTTGCACCTCTTCAACATCAGCCCGCGTCAACAAGCGAGGGAAGATGTAGTCCAGCATCATACCGGCCATATTGTCCGTCATCTTAACCTGGTTGTTGAAAACCTTTTTTAAGATGACCATCAGTTCATCATTGATCTGCTGGCTCTTGGTGTTTTCCAGTTTGCCCTCTTTGGCATTCTCAAAATTGATCTGGGCCCATGTCTTGGCGACAGGCGTTGAGGTTGCACTACCTGGCGCCCCTGTACTGCCGACTGTGCCCGAGGCCAAATAGCTGCAAGTTGGCATAGTCAAATTTTTCCCATATGGGCAGATGCTCCTGACAGTATCCTTGATGGCAGTAACCCTGGGTTTAACTGTTTGGTTTATAACCAATTTTAAAGCCTCAGAAGCAACAGACATGTCCTGCATGATGATATATTGGCTAACATCATCAACGCTGACTTGGCGATGGTCAGACACTGCCAAACACCCGCCGGCATTGCCGTTAACGTCCAGCTTGATCAAAACCGCCTCTTCGTACGGTTCCAGGCTGCCTAAGACCATATGCTTTTTGGTAGTGATTATCCTGGCTGACATTACCAAGCCCCCATCAGCAGTCGGCTGGACATTATAGCCTGACAAATCCCTTTCAATATCCAACTTTTTAATCCATTTGGGATTAAAATCAGCGTCCGTCTTGATGACTTCGAGGTTTGAGGCCATAGCCTCGTTCATGACCTGGGCCGCTTTGGTAGCCGCCTCGGCATAAGGCTTGATCTCAGGGATCTTATTTTCGTCGCCTGGCATCTTGCAATTGAACTGCTTGCATTTTTTTGTGACTATCTCCTGCTTGTTGGCCAAGTCCTTCGATTTAGCCGCCCAGCCTGCCGTATCACGGATGACATCGCGCACCAGCACGAACCCGCTATCAGCCATCCTGATGGCATTAAAATCAATTCCATAAGTGCCGAATGGAGTCTTCAGCCTTTTAGCCCATTTGTAGTTGCCCTGGCCATCCACTTTGACACCGACATATGGGATCGGGTCAAGCATACTTGTAATGCCCGTATTCCCAGGCGTGAGTTGATAAGCAGCTACTGGATAACGGCCAAGAGCAATAAAACCGCCATCTGGTGTGGGCAAAACTGCATTAAAATCACCCGCTGTCATTCGCAATTTAGTTTTGCCCATAGTCAAGCCAGTGGTGCTTACGCTGACTACGTTGTTAATCTCCATTGGAATCGACTCAACACTTTTCGCCCACAGTGTATTGAGGCTACTGTCCAAACGGATAATAGTCGGCAAATCAGTCATGACAGCCTCTTGTCCCAAGCTGCCCTTTTGCGCTTCGGGTAACGGAATATTGATGTCAGCCAAGGCAACAAAACTGCCGTCAGCCAAATACTGCATGTCGACTGCTGCCCAGCTGAATTGCTTGGTCCATAATATTTTTCCGCCTTTATCAATTTTGGTCATGATACTGTATTTTGGCACGGCCTCAGTATCAGCCTCTGATCCATAACCGGTTTTCATGAACTTCCCAAGCAACAACACTCCCCCATCGGACGTGGCCCACATTTTTTGTGGGCGATCAATGCTCCAATCGCCAATCATGGTTGACCAAAGCCTGTTGCCTTTTGGATCGAGCTTAGAGATTAAAATGTCGCCATACATTTCTTTTGAATTTTCGTATTTGTCATCAGTAAAATCCAAAATATCTTGGGCCACTATAATATTGCCATCAGTTGTTTCAGCGGCTAAACGGCCTATATGCCTCGAGGACATCGGGCCAAGGGCTAAACTCTGGCTGCTGAATTGCTTGCTCCATAAGGCATTGCCTTTGGTATCTGTTTTTATGACAAAAGGGTTAGGGATGGACATGCCCGTGCTCCATATGGTGTCGCCGGATAAGAGGTATCCCCCATCTTTGGTAGGCACGACGCCAAAACCCTGAGTCAAATCGCGTAAATGGTAAGTCTTCGTAAAAACTTCGTTGTTGGTTTTTGGATTGGAACAGGCAGCTTCCGGCGGCTGGGCTGCCTGGCGTACCTCGGCTTTCATGCGTTGACTAAGGAGGACGATCAAAATTGGGATTGAAACCAGAACTAAGGCGCCTATCACTAAAAAGGGATTGTTTATTACTTTCCAAAACCCCAAGCGTTTCTTCGATTTACGCATATAAATGTAGTATACCACTTTCCACTGACAATGTTCATAATATAAAAAGACGCCTTGTTGGGCGTCTTTCGATTTTTAAAAAATGCTTAAGTGTAATTACGGCTGCGGTTTAGCCGGTGGTTGCTGCCTGACCTGGACCATTTGGGCAGTGATGCTGTTATCGGAGTTAGGCGTTCCATTGACTACGATTTCTTCTCCCACGTTCAGATCATTGATTGAACCGTCAACCATCTTAGTAGCCCGGGTAGACGAGGTGATTAAGACCAGGCGCGAACTGCCATCGCGTGTCTTGAGACTCAGGCTTCCACTATCTTTCTTTAAAAGCTCACCCGAAATCATGGCAACATTGGCAGCTGTCGTGCCATTCCTGCCTATCCTGGCAGTCTGGCCAAATTGTCCGTTTTGGCCAGGCCCGTTAAACATGATTTGCCTGCCTGAAGGGAAGTTCGTAGAGGCCTGGCCCGGCAAAGCATACTTGGCCGTTAAGATGCCAGCACTCAAAGATGCGGCCACAATAATAACAATGGTTATGATGGCTGTCGTGTGCTTGACTGTGATTGATGACATAAGTCTTCTTTGTCATTTCGACCGAAACGTAGTGGAGTGGAGAAATCTTCGTTAACTAAGATTCCTCGACTCATTGCTACTCGCTCGGAATGACAACGGATAAAGAGTTAATAGCTAATAATTAATTATTCAAAGCGCAAGGCTTGGATAGGGTTAAGCTTAGAAGCGCGGCGAGCCGGATAATAACCAAAGATAATGCCGATCAAGGCTGAGACGCCAAAAGCCAATAAGACCATGTCCCATGTGACCTTAGTTGTTGTAAACCCCAAATATTGGACTCCAAAAGCCAAGATCCAACCCAAGATGATGCCAATAGCTCCCCCTAAGAATGTCAGCATGACTGATTCAATGAGGAATTGCATGCTGATATCGCTCTCTTCGGCACCGATGGCTTTACGTAAGCCGATCTCGCGCGTCCTTTCCGTGACATTGGTCAGCATCATATTCATGATGCCAACGCCACCGACTAAGAGCGAAATGCCGGCGATGGATGCCAAGAGGATGGTCAGCGTGCCCGTGACGCTTGAAGCCATGGCTAGGATGTCTGCCTGGTTCATGACAGTAAAATCAGCCTGTAAAGGATCACTAATCTTGTGGCGTTGCAACAGCAATTCGGTTATTTGTTGCTGGATAGTTGCCATAGATTCCGCATCATTGGCCTGCACGCTAATGTTTGAAACATATTTATCACCTGCCAAATAACGCTGGGCAGTGGAAATTGGCACATAAATCGCATCGTCCGGGTTGCTAAAACCGCTGCCGCCCTTAGCCACTGTCATACCGATAATACGGAACTCGACCTTATTGATTTTAATAGTTGAGCCTATAGGATTGGCGTCCGTGCCAAAAAGGTCATCCCGCGTCGTCGGCCCGATAACAGCCACCCGCGATTGGGATTTGACGTCAGCATCAGTGATGAACGAACCCTGATCCACTTGCATATTGTGGACATCAGGATAAGCAAAGGTAGTACCAATGACTGATGTATTGGTATTAGTGCCCTTGGCAGTGACCTGGTAGCGCCGCGTCAATTCAGGAGATACGTTCTTGGCCAAACTAACTTCCTGCTGGATGGCATCAGCATCCTCTTGGGTCAGGGTCTGGGCAGAGCCGCGGCCAGCACTGACCTGAACGCCAACGCCGCGCTGTTGGCCGGGCGTGACATAAAGTAAATTAGAGCCGGCCGATGTAATGCTCGACTGGATGGTAGACTGCGCTCCTTGGCCGATGGCAGTCATGGCAATGACAGACGCTATACCTATAACAATGCCCAGGATCGTCAAAGCCGAACGGGCCTTGTTGGCTGACAAGGCTATGTAAGTTTCTTCCAACAAATCTGCGACTTTCATATTAACTGCTTTTTTTAGCCTCATCCCTGAGCACTGACCCATCCTTAATATATATGATGCGGTTGGCGTGCTCGGCCACGTCGCGCTCGTGGGTGATGAGGACAATCGTGTGGCCTTTGTCGTTCAATTGCTTGAAAGTGTCGAGCACTAACTCGCCAGTCGCAGTATCCAAGTTACCCGTCGGTTCATCAGCCAGGATTAATGACGGGTTAGTGACCAAGGCGCGCGCAATAGCCACGCGTTGCATTTGGCCACCCGAAAGTTGGTTGGACAAATGGCTAAAACGGTCTTCAGACAAACCTGTGCTGAACAAGGCTTGGCGCGCCCTTTCTGTCCGTTCTTCCTTGGCTACCCGCGAATAAATCAAAGGCAGGGCCACATTCCTGATGACTGTCGAGCGCGGCAAAAGGTTGAATGACTGGAAGACAAACCCGATTTTATCTTTGCGGATGTGGGCCAGTTCTTTTTCCGAAAGCTTTGAAACATCTTGGTTGTCCAGCAGGTAACTGCCGTTAGTTGGCGTATCCAAAGCGCCCAAGATATGCATGAGCGTTGACTTACCAGACCCTGACGGACCCATGATGGCCACGTATTCCCCGTCGTTGATCGTAAAACTTATGCCTTTCAAAACAGGCACCTCCTCATCAGCATTGAAGTAAGTTTTTGTGATCTTGTCGAGGACAATCATAATTAATCCGGCCTGGCCATACCGCCACTGGTGCGGAAAGTTGCATTGCCGCCGCCACCTGACACACCCGGTATGCGCAAGGCCGACGAGCTCTGGGTTGTGCTGGTCTTGGTTGAAGACGCTTTTATTGTCTGGACTATGACGCTATCCCCTTCTTTTAAGCCTTCAATAATTTCAGTCAGGGTTTCGTTTGACACACCAGTTTGGATGAACACCCGTTTTGGCGTGGCTCCTGACGTTATCAAACCGTCAGAACCGGCCTTGGTCGAACTCGTTGAATCCAAGACCTCAACATAAGACTGGCCATTGGCGGACTTGACCGCAGAGTTGGCAATTGTCAGGACATCAGCTTTGACTTCCGTCACGATTGAGACCGAAACGCTCATGCCGACTTTGATGCGGTCATCCTGGCTGTCAAAAGCAATCTTGACGTCATAATTCACGACGCCCTGGCTGGCTGTGCCCAATGGGCTGACTTCAGCTACTTCGCCTGAGATGTTCAAGCCGTCGACTGCATCGAATTTAAGCGTAGCTTTTTGACCGACTATGATTTTTGCTACGTCAACTTCGTTGAGCGAGATTGTCGCGACTTGCTTCGTGGTAATCAAAGTGACTACCGCCGCACCGCTCCCAGCATCGGCATGAGGCTGGGCGCTGATTTTGCCCACCACTCCGTCAAACGGAGCAATAACCGTGTAGTCAGACATGGCTTCAGTCACATCCCGCAACTTATTCTGAGCTGAGGCCAAAGAAGAAACGCTGCGGTCAACCGAGTTCTGCGCTATCTGCAGATCAACGTCATCCAGACCGGCCTTTAGCTTATCCATCTGGGCTTGAGCTTCTTTGACTCTTTCTTCAGCTGTCGCGACTGCAGAAGCGTCGGGGCCGTCCTTAAGTTTGCTCAGCGCGTTAACAGCCTTATCGTAGGCGCTCTTTGAAGATTCAAAAGAATCCTGTGCCTGGCGGACAGCCTGTTCCTGGTTAAGCAGGGCTGTGACCTTTGAATTGACGCTTGACCTGTCGCCATCGATCGTTGACCGCAAGCTGTCCAGGTCGCTTTGAGTCAGGTCAGACGAGGCAATGGTAGCCTGCAGGCCGTCAGAAACATTACGCGCCAGGGTTGAGGCCTTGTTCATGGCATCAGATACAGTGGCCGCGGCCTGTTCGATGTTTTCTATTTTTTCACCTGTCTGCTGCAAGGCATCAACTTGCTGCTTGGCAGTCGTAATCGCGGTCTTGGCCACCTGATAAGAATCAATGGCCTGGTACTTCATGTTCTCGTTAAAAATAGAAAAATTCTTCTTAAGCCCGGCCTTGATGACCATGTCATCTATGCCCAGGACATTGTCCGCGTCATTCAAGGTTTTTTGCAGCGTCTGGTCAGCTGACTGGAGCGTGGCCACATACTCATCATAAACATCGCGCACGACCTGGGGCGTCGTGCCATCATCTGACATCCTGGCATTCCTTTCAGCTGTCTTAACATCAGCCTCTGCTTGTTGCAGGTCAAAGTCAGTCGGGTCTTTCTTCAAGTCTGCCAAATCACGTTTAGCCTTAGCTAAAGTATCTTCAGCTTGTATGAGGCTAACTGCATCCGTCGGCTGGATTGTCTTTTTGAATTGCAAACGAGCCGAGCTCAGAGATATTTCCGCATCCCTGACTGATTGCGCCGCATCTCGCACCGTTTTAGCAGCTTCTTTGCGATCCAATTCCACCAATGGTTGGCCAGCCTTTACCTTGTCACCCACTTTGACCATGACTTTGGTCACAGTGCCGCTGACCTTGGGTTTGATGTCCAATTGCTGGTCACCGGACACTTGGCCTGAACCGCTGACTGTAGTTATGATCGTACCTTTCGCGACTTGCGCCAAAGCGTAACGCGTTTCAGCTTGGCTGTTGCGTGCCGAAAGGAACCAAAACGAACCGCCAGCCACAACAATTGCAGCAGCCCCCCAGATAAAAACTTTACGGTTGACGAACTTATTCATAATTATTTTTGCCCCCGTTCGAAGATGCTAAAGACCCTAATCAACTTGGCCTCTATTTGCCCTGTGTTGGTGGGACTGCCAAAAACCACCACCTCATCCTTATCGGTAATGTCTGCCGGCTTGACCGTAACGCGTCCTTCGCGGATCTCGGTTGATGGTGTAAGGACAATTATTTTTTCCGCGCCATCCTTGCTCTTAAGCACCATCATTTGTCCGTTATTTGATACGACAGAACCAAAAGCGCCGTTGGGATCAAGCATGCCCAACGGTGGCGGTTGGCCAAAACGCCCTTCACCTTGGAAAGGCATGCCCAACATGGTGCCGTAGCGCTCTCCCCAATCGCAGTTAAACCTAGCCTTATGCGAACCGACCATAATGCCTAATTGGAAAACGCCCAAAAGGAAAATGATCGAAACGATTCCGATTATCAATCCGCTGATTAAAGGGGATTTTGTCTGGTTAGTTTGTTCCATATGATTATTTGAGGGAAAGCATCAGATGATGGGGATGATTTAAATGCGTTTTCTGCGACCTAATCTGCAGGAGCTTTGAAATCAAACTCAGTCCAAAGAATACCAGCAAGGACACAGCGATAAGGTTGACCACTGGCAAAGATTCGAGCAGGCTCAAGGCCATCTCCTTCCAGTACACGAGTGCCACGTCATAATCAGACAGGATGACTTTGAGGTAAGCCATGAAAGCCGAGTTGCTCATCTCGCCCAAGAACATATTCCAATAAGCAACCATAAAACCGGCCAGGACAACAAAGCTGGTTGCAAAAGCAACTGCCCTCCGGCGCAAGCTCCTAAGCTGGGCTTCTTTTTGGATGGCATTTTGTATCTTTGCAATCAAGCCAACCGGGACCTGTTTAGGCGGCAAATTACGCAAAATTGCCTCGATACGCTCAAACATACCCTTATTACGTTAAGAATGATTATTTTGGTTCAAATAGCCCTGCAGCTTGCCTATAGCCCTACGGTAACGGGTTTTAACAGTGTCCATAGGTTGGCCCAAAATCTCGCCAATTTCGCTAAAAGTCAGGTCTTCTATGGCATGCGAGATGACCACGACCCTTTGGGCAGGATTAAGCTTCTGGAGCAATTCTTCGAAACGCTTGTCAGCATCAACGGCATTTAATACTTCGTCCGCTAATGGCCGTGAGTCAACAATGTCCAGCTCGGGCACATTCCCCTCCTCGTCTGATTCAAGCTGGGAAAAAGCAATGGGCTGTTTCTTTTTTATCTGGTCAAACAAGACATTTTTGGCGATAGTAAAAATCCAAGTCTTAAATGATTTTGACTGATCAAATTTTTTCAAGTTAATCCAGGCTTTGACAAAAGCCTCTTGCACAATATCTTCCACGTCAAATTCTGGCGGAGCCAAACGATAGATGAAATTAAAAACCGAAGAAAGGTACTTCTCATACAAAACTCTCAGTGACTGCTCGTCGCCTTTCAAATACTGTTTAATGAGTTGTGCGTCGTTTTCCGGCGTCATCGAAACAGTATTTAAGCACAAGTCGCCTGATTTGGCGACCCTTTAACGGATTGATTGGTATCCGCCTGGCACCCCGTTTTTGGAATAGACGATTTGCCAAAGCTGGTTCATGCGCGAGCGGAAAGTGCCGGCACAAGCCAACAAATAAAATCGCCACATGCGATGGAAACGCTCATCGTATTTAGTTTTAAGCTGATCCCAATGCGACTCAAAATTTTGGTACCAAGCCATCAGTGTTTTGTCATAATCTGCCGAAAAGTTGTGCCAGTCCTCCATCACAAGCAAGCCTTCAGCTGCTTGCGCCAACTGTTTGGCCGAAGGCAGCATTGAGTTTGGAAAAATATATTTAGAAATCCAAGGATCAGTATCGCGTGCGGATTTATTACCGCCGATAGTATGCAACAAAAACAGTCCTCCATCCTTCAAACAGCGGCGGACAACCTCGTAATAAGTTCGATAGTTCTTATAGCCTACGTGCTCAATCATGCCTAAAGAGACAATGTGGTCGAATTGTTCAGTAACATCCCTGTAATCCTGCAGTTTGATAACGACCGGCAGCCCGCGACATAGATCTTGAGCGAGTTTAACTTGCTCTTTTGAGACAGTAATGCCGACCACTTCAGCGCCATACTTTTCGGCCGCGAATTTGGCAAAGCTCCCCCATCCGCAACCAATGTCCAAAACTTTTTGCCCGGACTTGAGCCCAATCTTGCGGCAGACTAAATCCAACTTGGCATCCTGAGCTTCGTCGAGAGTCTGCGCATCTTTCCAATATCCGCATGTGTAAACCATCCTCTTATCAAGCATGGCCTGGTACAAATCATTGCCCAAATCATAATGCGCTTGTCCGATCTTAAAAGCCCGTCCCTTACTTTGGAGGTTAAGGATGCGCGCCCAAAGCGCATCCATGACCAACTTGGCGCCTGGTTTTAATTTGGCAACAACATCGTAGCGCTGGATACGCGTAATCAGTTCGTCTATCTGGTCGCAATCCCACCAGCCATCCATGTAAGCCTCGCCAAAACCCAAAGAACCTTCGGACAAGACACGTCCGTAAAGCCGCTCGTCATGGACTTTAATGTCCCAGGGAGAAAGGCCGTCTATGGCAACCGTCGTTCCGTCCAACAGACGGTCAACACTCTGGCGAAAATTGGAGCTCATATTACTGAAAATAGTACCAAATAAGCTAAAAAAGTCCATTCTTTTGGGGCTGGACAAGACTGCCTAGTTTGGTTAACCTGGCGACGTTACCGACCCGATGGGCGGGTGGGTGACATTGGCCTTTCCCATGGGGAGAATCGTGATGAAACCCACTGCTCTGATTTCCGTTTTCGACAAGCATGGCATCCTGGAATTTGCGAGAGAGCTCGAAGAGCTCGGTTGGGACTTGATCTCGTCCGGCGGCACTGCCAAACACCTGATGGCCGGCGGCATCAAGACGCGTGACGTCGCCGATCTCGTCGGAGGCAACGCCATCCTCGGCCATCGGGTCGTGACGCTTTCGCGTGAGATCCACGCTGGGCTGCTCGCCCGCCACATTCCCGAAGATGAGGAGGAGATGGCGAAACTCGGCCTCCCCTACATCGAGCTCGTCTGCGTTGACATGTACCCGCTCGAAGTAGAGATCGCCAAGCCGGATGCGACACGTGAGTCGGTCATCGAGAAGACAGATATCGGCGGGCCGACCATGCTCTCATCGGGCGCAAAGGGACGCAGGATCGTGATCTGCGACCCGGCTGACCGGATGAAAGTCATTGCTTGGCTCAAGGAAGGCAAACCCAACGAAGATGCCTTCATCACCGAGCTCTGCGCCAAGGCAGACGGCATGGTCGCCGGATATCGTTTGGCCGGCGCGCGTTTCCACAGCAAGGGTACCATCGACGGGTTGGTCGGGACCAAAGCAATCGACTGCAAGTATGGCGAGGCGCCCTATATGACGTCCGCCCTGTTCAAGACTGGCAATGACTCACTGGCCGTCCATGCCATGACCAGCGTCACCGGTACCTCTCCCAGCCACATCAACCTCACTGACCTGGACAGGCTGCGCATCACTGTCCATAAGATTGCCGTCACACTGGCCGTGAACCGTTTCCCGGAAGCTTTCGTCGCGGCTGTGGTGAAACACGGCAATGTCTGCGGGGTCGGCATAGCAACGACGCCCGGGGAAGCGATCACCAAGATGATCGACAGTGACATCCAGTCTATCCATGGCGGCGTGGCCATGTGCAACTTCCCGATCGGCGAGAAGGAAGCGGAGTTCATCCGCAACTACAAGATGCCAGCGGACGCCAAGCGCATGCTCGACGGCCTGGCCGCGCCACGCGTCACGGAAGAGGCCGGACAGGTTATGGAACGCAAGCGTGGCAAGTGCCGCGTCTTCGAGAATCCGGCTCTGGCACACCTGGGCAAGAAGCGGCTCGACCGAGTATTCTACCGCGCTTTGAGCAAAGGTGACTTCCTCCGCCAGGAAGGAGAACCTTTCATCTTGGAGGTAAATGACCTTCGGATCAACCGGTTGCTCGGCGACCTGAACCTGCAGCAGAAAGTGGATATGGCATTGGCCTTTGCCATCGGCTCGACCGCCAACAGCAACACCATCACGCTCGTCGGCGACGGCATGTTGCTCGGCCAAGGCATCTGCCAGACCTCGCGCAACAGGGCGGCCACGGTGGCCGTCATGAATGCCCAGAAGTCAGGGCATATCACGCATGGGGCAATTGCATACAGTGACAGTTTCTTCCCAGAAACGGATGGCCCTGAAGTCCTGGTCGAGGCCGGCATCAGTGCGGCGTTCGCTTCGAGCGGCTCGATCAATGACAAGACCATCTTCGCCTACTGTGAAAAGCACAACCTGAACCTTTGGACTCTGCCAGACAAGATCTGCCGCGGGTTCTTTGGCCACTGACCGGTCACCTACGTTGACCGGTATTTTTTTCAAAAAAAATAGAGACGCCCTCGGAGGACGTCTCTATTTTATGGTTAATGATTATTTTACCCCTCGCTGGAACTCCCCATGCTTGAGTTGCCCAGGCTTCATCATTCCCCTGCCTTTCATCATTGGGCCATCACCCAGGCCAATGGCAAACTGCTGAGGAATCTTATTGCCTGTTGCCCATTGCTTTAGCGCAGCCATCTCTGTCTTGATAGCCGCCAGACGATCAGCAGCAGGCTTATCTTTCAAACTTGCCATAAAATCCTGGATTTCCTTTTGCTTGGCAATAATCATGTCTTCCTGAGCTTGAGTCAGTTTGCCATCTTTGACTGCCTTATCAAGACGCGTCTTCATTTGTTCTTGGCGCTTGGCCTGCATCTGCGACTGTTGCAATGCCTGCTGTTCGTCAAAAACCTTTTGGACGTCCGTTGGATTAAGGTTGAACTTCGTGGCAATAGCAGCCACTAAACCGCTCATGCGGTTCTGGATGCCATTTGGCGTTTGGGCTGCATAAACACCGGCCCCCATGGCAACGGTTCCGGCCAATGCAATTGCCCCGATGGCCAATTTATGCAAAGTTTTCATAATGCGTGTTTAAATTAAGAGTAAATTTTCAACTTGCCTCCGATCGCAAGGCAAGCATAATTTAGTTACGTTGAAGAGGATGATTTTGGTTCATTATAAAAAAGACGCCCCGTTTAGTGCGGGACGGCAGTAGGCTGTCAGGCAGCAGCCTTGTAGAAACCCAGCTTCTCGAGCGCAAAGCGCTGCATGAAGGGCCAGACAATGGTAGCGTCAGACTTGATTTGGGCACGAGGACCGCCTGGAGTGAATTTATGCCAGCTCACTCCCTCATCGTATGTGCAACCCGAGAGACCTCCAGGTGCCATCTCGGCAGGATCGATCCTTACGCCATAATGGAAGATGCAAGGCTTTCCGTCGATGCCCAGGCGGTTAAGATATATCTCGTGTAGAGGTGCAACGTTCTGAGTGTTGTTGCGCGGCACTCCTCCGCCGATAGTGAAGATGCCTAGTCGCTTGGCAGTCGTTGCCAGCTTGAACAGGACCTCAGTGTCCATCTCGGAATCGAAGACCAGCTTGCGCGAGGGTTCCATTAACCGCTTGCGGTTATGCACAAACACGTCGTTCCCCAACTCTGAATCAATGAAGGCCGGGGTGACGATCGGCACGTCTCGGTGATAGGTACTCGCCAGGATGGAACGTGCATCCGGGTAATGCTCCACGATGTATCTGCCGATGTCATGGTAGAACTCATGTGAGCATCGCATACGAAAACTGCCATATCCATCGAGCACGGCAGACACGATCTCTTCGATGTGGTCGAAGTTGGTCTCGGGCTCAAGCGAATCAGTGACGCGATTCAAGCCCAGCGAGGCCAGGACTTCATCCGACACGCTCGGGTCGTACTTGTAGTGTTTGCAGCCGGATCCTTCGATCAACCCGTGGGCCATGAGCGCGCCCGTGGCTGCTACGTACTTGATGCGCCCGGTGTCGATCAGGTCGGCGACGAGCAACTGCATCTTGCCGACCGTCATCGCGCCGCTCACGGTGAACATGTTGGTCGAATCTTCGTCGGCCAGCATCTTGTAGAGCGTGTGAGCGCCGTGAATCATCTCCTTGGCAACCATCCCGTAAGGAATATGGTCCTTGGTGACCGTCACACCTTCCTGGATCAGCTGCAAGAGGTCGGCGACTCTGGGGCGCTTGTCGCGGAGGCGCTCCATGAGAGCGAGGTGCAGGATAGGCAGGACGATGCTTTCGTTCCCAAAGACAACATCCGGGAAATGCCCATCTCTCACCTGCCCCGGCCGGCACTGGTAACGGTCGTTGACGAAGAGCATGCGGCCGCACTTGCCGTACAACGCCTCGGAGTCGTACTCATTGTAAGGTCCGACCACCAGGACGTTCTCTGCCGTCCCAGCGCTGTCGAGAAAGTTCGTGGTAGTGTATGGCCCGTCGAAATCGAATTCTCGGACCATAGTTCGGAGAAGATCACGCAGGGGGTTGTTGCAGGAGATGTCGGAAATGACGACCGATCGACCGTTTTTTCGGCTAAGTTCGCTCCATCCGCTCAGTGTATCTGCGGCCTCGCCCAACATGCGGGCGCCGAACGAGCACTTGCTCATTCCGGTCACGATGTCGTTGACCGTAAAGCACTTGGCCAAATCCAGCGGTTCGAGCGGAACGAGCTTGTCGAGGACACTTGCTTCCTGCGTCATGGTGGACTCCGATCTGTCTGGGTTGTGATTGTACAGCGCCCAAAAGCATGCGCATTGCACTTGAATACTGGGCTTTTGTCAAGATAAAGACGCCCTTGAAGGCGTCCTTATCTTTCTTGCAGACTTGGTTTATTTCTTGACAGTAAACGGGTAAACACCGGCCAAGACATCATCCAAATAAATCTTTAACTCATATCTGCCGGGAGGTAAATCGTTTTGCCCGCCGCAACCTATCGAACCCCCGGCCTTAATTACCGAGGGGAAGACCGCTTTTTCCGAAACGTACTGCTGGGTTTCTATACTGTAGGTTGCAGCCGCAAGAACACCAGCTGGAATATCTTTTTTAAGTTCAGCTATGGTGCAAAACTGATCCTTGCTCGTAAAGACAGTCGTCTTGGTGGGCACTGTCTTAGGCGGCGCAACCGTCTTGCCAATGGCAAGCTTGGCTAAGGCAAAGCTCTTAAAGTATTCGGACAATTTTTGCGCATCTGCCTTTTCAGAAGGTGGATTCAGCAGCTTGACGCTTTTAACGGAGGTCTTTGAACTCGCTTTGCAGGCTTTGTTAAAAGCTTTTTCGTTGCTGACAAAAGTAAGCTGATAGATATAATGGTTGCTTCCCAAGACCCCGTAAGCATACTGCCTTAAATTACCGCCCGTTTCCGCCGGTACTATTACATCGAGCTCAAAGTGGTCATCGGTTATGGTTTTTGTCACAAATTTCATGTTCGCTTGCTTTGACTGTTCTTCCACCGTGGCCAGTAAGAAATCCTTTAAGGTGCTGCCGGGCGGCAATTGGGCTGTTATTAGCATGAAGGCGCAGTTGCCATCACTGACAGCTGCTAAAAGGCTATCCTTAAAAGGAGATTGACTGATATCAACTGCTTTCCATTGCGGATACTGCAATGTGATATTGGCGTCCTTATAAGCATTCATCTTGCCGGCCGCCAAAGCTGTGTTGTCTTTGACAAAGCCTACGGTAGCCCAGGCGAAACCCGAGACCAGGATAACTGCCAAAGGTAAAAGAAAAATGTTCTTTGACTTTGCTTTCTTGTGTTTTGACATAGCTTATTAAAAAATGGTTATTGTGAGTATTATACTCTTTATTAGTTCATCGGGGAATTTTTTGGCTATTTTGTCGGATAAACGCGGTAGATGACTCCCGCTTTGTCATCTGAAATAAAAAGCTCGCCATTTGGCTTGGTTAAGAGCCCGGCCGGACGGCCAAGCGCCGTATTATCGGCCTGGAGCCAACCTGAAATAAAGTCCTCAGCCCCTTGGTACTCCCCTTTTGGGCCCAACTTATAGCGCACAACTTTGTAACCAGTAGGCACGGAACGATTCCATGATCCGTGGTAGGCCACAAACAATCCATTGGCATAATCCTTTGGCCAAGCATTGCCTGTGATAAAAGCTAAACCGAGTGGGGCAGAATGGGCCGGGATATTAATGTATGAAGGAGTTTCAAACGGCTCCATGCAAGGGTTACGGAAATAAGTATTTTTATCAAAATCAGTATCATGCACGTTTTTGCCATAACAAATAGGCCAACCGTAATTACTGCCTTGCGCAAGGATATTGATTTCATCCGGCGGCAAGTCATCCCCTAAATAGTCCCTGCCCATTTCTGTAATCCAAACCTGCTTAGTTGCTGGATTGATGGCTTGGAAGACAGAGTTGCGGAGACCCTTGGCATATTCCTTCAACTCTCCCCCGTCTGCGCCAATGACCATAATCTTGGCACGCAACGGATCCTGTTCATTACAAACATTGCAGTCCGAACCAATAGCTACCAACAGTTGGCTATCGTTAGGAGCAGGTAAGAACAGGAGCGAACGAGTAACGTGCCTGCCGCCAGCCGGCAGGTCGGTCAGTTTATGGCGGTTGGTTGCCTTGAGGGCTATGGGGTCATAATCGTAATATGACAACGCATTTTCTTCGGCAACATACAAGCGACATTTATTGATAACGCAACGGAAAGCCAAGCCATGCGGGTTATTAAGCCCTTGGATCAGAACCACTTGTCTTTCAGCCACTCCACTACCTGTATTGTCAGGCAAAGCAATAACTTGCCCACGTGCCGGCACACTAACCACCATGACATCATTGGGATCAGTGACTATTACCCTGGGATCACCTAAATCCTTGGCAAAGATGCCGACCGAGAAACCTGCCGGTAGATTAAGCGGAGCTTCGCGTTTGTCAATCAGCTGTGTAATATCTCGGGACGGAGGATTTACTGCCGGCCCTATGCCGCGCAAATTATTATGATAAAAACTCCAAAGCCACCAGGTACTTACTGCGATAGCCACTACAAAAACTATTAGGAGGATTGCTATGAGTAATTGCTTTGTTATTTTTTGCATATTATTATCGTTTAGAGGCATTACGCACTAAGAGGTCGACGGAACTCCCGTTCATGACCCTGATGCGGCGCAACTCAAAGATAGTCGAGGATGATTGGCGCGAGCCATAGAGGGTCGAGAAAGCCGTGCGAAAACCTGCCGCTTGGATTTCGCGTTCAACGGTTTTATTGAAACCCCCAAAAGGATAAGCGAAATCCAAAATCTGATGGTTGGTCAATTTTTCTAAATCAGCTTTAGAAGTTTGAATTTCAGCACGCAACTTTTTAAGCGGCAGATACCTAAGATCAAGATGGTGTTCACTGTGGGCCGCAATGGTCGCCAAGCCAGTAGCATCCAGAGCTTGGATTGTTTTGGGATACATGTAATCCCGACGTGACATGAAAGCCGGAACAATAAAAAAAGTCGCTTGCAAATTCAAACGCTGCAGCACTGGCAAAGCCTCAGTGTATTGGCAATAGTAACCGTCATCAAAAGTCAGCAGGATTGGTTTAGATGGCAAACCCGCTCCTTTGGTCAAAGCGGCATCCAATTCGGCCGGCGTGATAGTTTGGTAGCCTTTGGCAACCAGCTCATCCATCTGCGCCGCAAAACGTTTGGGCGAAACGCTTAACCTGGTGCCAGTTACATCAAGACCGTATAAAGGCCTGACATAGTGATACATCAAAACCGGTACTACCACTGTCCGCTTAGTTGGCGTGGCCTGCAAATTCAAAGTCCACGACGCCGTGTCTGCCTTGGCACCCAACGGTAACAGGACAAGCGTCGAAACCAAAAATAATGTTCTAAAGCGGGCGGTCGTCATCTCAGGTACATGAAATAAAACGAATCCTGATCTAGGGCTTTGCCGTTGGAATCATAAAGCGTGACCGTTCCCATACCTAGGACTGGATAGACCATCTGCCCGCTAGCAGTGCTAATGGCCCGCGAGGCAGAGACGATAGCCAAGTTAGCTGCATCATTCCCGATTAGTTTGGCAATAGGCCCTCTGATCTTGCCCAGTACCTTGCTCAACAAGGCTGACGGGCTTAGGTTGCCCATTATACCGGCCAGGTAGTCATTAAATGACGACCCGCTGGCCAAATCAGGCACTGTCCCCGAGAAGTTACGCCTGCGAGACGAGCCAGCCTTAACTGTTACTTTTTCTTCATGGATATTCCCGCTGGTCTCCAATTGGCCCAAAGTGTACTCCAATAATTTTGAGCGTATATTTTCCGGTTCCTTGTCGCTGATCTTGCCAGTCAGGTTTTTCCAAAACGCAAGTGAAGCCGGTAGGCTCAAGTCAACGCTTAAGGTCATTTGTTGATCCAAGATACCAGGGTTGGTGATAAAAGCCCCCATATCAATAGTCTGGTCCTTGATTAAGACTGGGATGCCGGGGCTCTCGGCCAAAACAGCTGGTCTGGACTCTTCAACAAAAAGTTCGTCTCCTTTGGGATAAGTGTAAACATTACCCAAAGCATTGGTGATGATTGATGTCCGATGGCCGCCGGCATTAACATCCTGCACAATCCTAAAGGGCCGCATTTCACTCGTGCTGTACGAATCATCAAAAGCATAAAGGCGACGCGAGCCGCTATTCACATATATATAGCGCCCATTGGCTGACATGGCTAAGTCTGAATTCCCAAAACTGTTGTTAAAACTACGGATCTCCTTGCCGTGGCCATCCATGATTGAGACGCCTTTGTTATAACTGACAGCGACCTTATCTCCAACAATAGTCATGGCAGCGCCGATAAGCGAGCTTTTATATTTCTTTTGCCACAACGGTTGGCTGTTGACCTTATCCCAATAATAGATCGACCAAGCTGCCACACCTAGAATATAGCGGCCATCGCTGGACATCTTTAATTCTTTGACGCGGTCATCCGGTTTAGACATCCACTTCATAGAGTTACTACTTGCGTCGAAAACATAGACCCCCAAACTGGAAGCTGCGGCCACAGTCTTGCCGTCATCAGATATGGCAACTGAAAACGGCCAATCATCTTTGGGGTCCAGGGACCAGGTTTTGATTGGTTGGGATGAATCCTTCTTAAATAAATAAACTTTACCCGTATAACCCCCGGCTGCTATCCACATTCCGTCTGGGCTAATGGCAATCGCTTCGCGCCCGTCCTTGGCCCAACTCCAAACTACTTTTTTCTCTGGGACGGATAATAACTTTACCCCATTGCCAACTGCTGCCAGATATTTACCGTCTCTGGACAAGGCTATGCGCCCCATGGTCTTTTCAGCAATATAGGTCCAAATCTTATTGCCGTTATTATTGTAAACTTTTATCTCATCCCCTAACTCTGATAAGACAGCTGTGGCCGCGCCTTCACCCGAAATTTGTATCGGGCCTTTAACATCATGGTTATCTGACCAAGCCCAGGTAGCTACTCCCACGACTAAGATAAGCATCACCAACAAACAAGGCCAAATGTATAAAAAACGAAATTTCATATAAAAAGGTAAAATTTATGGCAGTAGTATAGCACTTTTGCATCATTTCATGTAATCTTATGATCATATGGACCAACCACATCTTGATACATTAAGTACCGAAGACCTCTATTCCGAGATCAGCGACTTGGCGCAAGAACGCGGCGTCAGCGCCCAGGCACAATGGGACGAATTAGTCGAGTCAGTGATCGAAGACCATTTGGAACTCGGCGAGTTAAACTCTGACCAGAATTTAACAGCCAAACAGGAGGTCTTAAAATCCCGTTGGGCCGATTACCAAACTGAAAGGGGTTTTGAGCCAGAAGAAAAAGAATGACCAAGACTTCCAATGACCCTCTCCATGGGAAGACATTGCAATCAATCCTGGAAGATCTGGTTGATGTTTACGGTTGGAAGGGCTTGTCAGAACGGATCAGAATCAAGTGCTTTGCGAACGATCCAAGCATTTCATCAAGCCTGGTGTTCTTGAGGAAAACGCCTTGGGCACGCCAAAAAGTTGAAAAGCTGTACCTTTGGACCAAGCGATAATAAATAATAATTTTACTATGAATGAGAAGATGCCCACATTTCCGGCCCCGGAAAACAAGACCGAGACAAAAGCTGAGTACAGCGGGGAGGAACAAGCCGTCCAATGGCTGAAAGATCATCCGGAACTAGTGGCTGTCCCGGAAGCCTTGAAAGAAAGCGGGCCGGAAATAGAGAAATTTAAAGTTGATGTTGCTTGGTTTGAAGTAGAACATCCGCTCGAACAACTGCACCTGATAGTTGACCTCACGGCAGAACAGGCTCCACGCCACCCAATACGGGAACCAGCGAGATTGGCACTTATACCTATTGTCGCCAGGCTCACTGCCATGAAAAGGGAAACTGATATTTCTGATGAAAAGTATGAGGAAATGAAAGCGCTTTACAAGCGTCTTTCAAGAGCTGTAGGAATGATACGTAATAACAAAGTTGACCACCAATAGGCAAAACCAACTTTATTTGCTATCGTTTTGGCCAAGACAATGGATTCTGAGAAGGAGGATGACCATGCCGAAGCGTTCATTCCAAACCCGCCAACCAAGAATCAACCACAAGATCCGAACAGACCTGCTCCCTGCCTGCCTGGAGGGCTTCCTTACCCTGGTCGCGGCGCCGACAAACAAACACTTGAGGCAATGGTTTAGGCTCGAATTAAACTATCACCAATTGACTGGGAATTGGCCCCTGCGCGTTTGGGTATTTTCTAACTTACGCGAGTTCCGGGAAGACGTGACGGTGAGATACTGGTTTGAGTTGCTGGAGTCGGTCAAAGAGGCGGACGATGAGCTCGGAGGTACTCCGAAGTTTTTCTTCCGCTACCAGGCCGCCTCCCCGTTCAAGGGCATGATCGTATTTTGGGTCAGCCCAAAACACGGGCCGCGCGGAAAAGAAAAGACAGCGGCAGAAATCGCACAGCTAAGGGCCAGGCACGGGATCCGCAATGACGAATCACCTCGCTACTCATCGGACAATGGCCGCTTTGTCGCGTTTCCAATAACGGCTTCCGATATCCCGTCCGCTTGATCTTGGTACAGCACCTCGCGCGAGAAGCCGACTTCCCGCGCTTTTTTTATGTAAACTTTAAGATGTAGAAACAATAAAAAAAAACCGTTCCGAGCGGAACGGACAGAGCTGCATTTCTAGTCGACCGACGGAAGGCGAGAGCTGGTCAGTTCAAGCTTTCCGGAGGCAGGGATCCGCGTCTTCTGCGGAAAGGAATGATATTGCTGTGCCAAAGCTTGGGCGGAATGGGGTGATTATCAGGCATATGCTTCAGATACCCCTGTAAGTAACACCAGTTGCAGAACATCGTCAGAAAAAGGATGAAGAACCCAATCGCCGCGATGAACCCGGCATGCAAGGTCAGAAAGTCGTCCCTTGCGTGAGTGCGGCCGTAGAAGACGACCAACCCGCAAACCAGGCAAAGAACGGCTAGCAAGAGCGAGACAATGCTCATCCTGAGAGATTCTTTTTGCCGTTGGATCAACTGCTCTTTGTTTGTCATGACCCTCTCCTTTTTTGGGACCTGGCCGTTAGGTTAGACGGCTTTTACCGGAATGTCAAAAAGTTTATATAAAAAACACCCAACCCCGCTTGCCAGCCATGTCTTATCGACACGGGACAAACGGGATAGGGCTAAGCATTACCATTGCCTTCTGGCGGGCGAAGGAGCTTTCTCATACGAGAGACTACTTGCTCGACCGGAATGCCGAGCCGCTTGGCTTCGTCCGCGAGGAGGTCAGCAGCAGTTGCCGCCAAGCTGTCCAGAGATTGACGCTCAGCGGCGGCAAGCTGCCGGCTGAGACGCTTGGCCTCAAAGCAAGCGTCGCCGAAGGCCACATTCGCGCACTTGACGCGGCGCTTCAGGGCAAGACGGTGCGTGTGGAGGGCCTCGATCTTGGCCTGCAGCTCGCTGATGGACTGAATGACCGTATTGATGGCCGCGACGGTTTCGCTGTACTGTTTGCGGAGTTCCAAGCTTTCGGCTTGGGCGGAAGCGCGCGCTGTTTTGGCCGCACTCAGCTTGTCCCGCAGATCGACGATGCTGACCACGGGCTCCGTCGTGAGCAGACTGGACGCTGTTCCAGAGGCGACCATCGCTTCGTCAGCGTCTTCCGACGTCGCGTCGCTTTGATCGCGGGAAACGCGCGGTGAGATGCAGCCGAACGTTGTCATGATTTCCAACGCTCGTTCGTATGCCTCGACGTTGAGCTCCCAGACCTGCTCAAGCACGCCATGTTCGGGATTCACACCCACCGCCCGCAAGAGACCGACATCCTGCGCGTTGATGTAAAACCCTTCCCGATCAACCTCGGGAATTGGAAAATGGTTGGGTATGCCAATCACCTGTCGTCCTTCCCTCTCCTTGGTGGGAAGCTCTCCGAGAAGCTCAACTGCCGCGAGACCATCTCCATCGAGCTTGCGCACAAACTCTACGAGTTTCTGATCAACCTGCGAATTACAGGCGCACTGCTGCTCTGCCGTACTCATGTCAATTTTCTCCTTATCCAGGCTACCTTGGCACTGGAATAGGCTAACCTAATACAAAATTATTCGTCTGTCAAGACACTTACAACAAGGGAACCTGGAGACCAGGTGTTGTTTTATCTGACTAAGCAGTCTGCAAATCATCCGTCAGGCAGACAAACTCACTTCGCCAAGTTGCTTTCGATCTTTCTTACAAACCGCGTAAGCTCCTCATCTGTCATTAGCGTTATCCCTAATTCATCGGAAACCGCTCGGATATCCTGTTCGGCTTGTTCTTGCTCGCCCAGGTCTGCGATCATCTTTTCGATTTCAAGATGATAGCCCCAAGTTTTTCCATATTTCAAAGCGATCTCATAGTCTTTATAAATGTAGTTTATCCGTTGTTGTGACTCTTCCAAATATTTTACGTTTAACTGGAGATTGCCAAACAATTTTTTAGCCAACTCAAAATCCTCTTCCGCGAAATGAAATTCCATCTCATCAAAAGCCGCTCCTTCACCGATGCGGTTTAATTTTAAGGAAACCTTGGCATCGCCTTTTGAAATGTTATGTACGACCTTCAAGAGCCTGTCCGGAAAGATAAAATAAGCGCAAGCTTTATCGTCCTGTCCCAAACATTCGGCCTTCTCGTTAAGAAAAGCCTTCAGGCTGTCGTATTTCTCTTTGGAGAACATTGAGCGAAATTCGAGTTCAATCATATTGACTTGATTAAATTCTCTTTTTCGATTCGTGTCAAACCCTTGATTTCCGCCTCCCTTTTTCTAGCCTGACTTTCAGTTGCATACTTCTCTTTCCTTACCAACTTCACCGGGCGACGAGAGCGGGTATATTTTGCCCCGTCCCCCGAGTTATGTTTTTTAATCCTCAGTTGGACATCAAGAGCAATACCGGTGTAGAGCGAACCGTCACGACATCGGACAATGTAAACATACCAGGGTTTCATGTTAGGACTCACGTGATAACCACCACTTTTCAGCCCTGTCATCCAAATCTTTCATATAGGCGTCTTTTTCTTTACGATATGTGCCATAATCGCTCGAGTACCGGCGATACAAATCCAATTTAAGTTCGGAGTAAGCCTTTGATTCTTCCGGATGCGACCGGAGGTAGTCTCGTAAGGACAAAAACCGTCTCGTTTTCTGATGATCGGACTGGAAGCAATGGATATTCACGACCCGATCTCCGTTTTCTTCCAATGTGAACAGTCGCCCTCCCGGCGCGACGTATTCACCCAAGGCCACATATCCCAGCTCAGCCATTTTAGAATTTAACCTATCGACAGCAGCAACGTCCTTGACGACAACAAGGATGTCTATCGTCGGTTTGCCGGCCATGCCCGGGATAGCAGAACTGCCAACGTGCTCAATACGCTCCGCGATATTCCCGAAAACGGTCTCGACGGCTTCACGAATCTTTTCAAACGATTTTGGCCAGTTTGGATCGTATGGGACAATAGTATAGCTTCTTTGAGAGTAATCGTGTTTCGACATATTTCATTTAACAAATCCAGTATAACTGTACATACAAGGCCTAACAATAACCCCGCCAGAGAGTGTCTTGAATAAAGTTTGACTTATTGCTATTATCCTTCAGCAAATCAAAGACAAAGGGGCGTCGTATAATGGTAGTACGGGGGTCTCCAAAACCTCTAGCGCGGGTTCGATTCCTGCCGCCCCTGCCAACAAAACAAACGCGAATATTCGCGTTTGTTTTGTTCGGTGATACAGTACATGTCATGAAGATCACGCGTTCAGTTGTCATCCGGAATCTTATTTTTATAGGCTTGGTATTCCTTCCTTTTATTTTTGAGCTTGCAGTGAGTTCTCAACGAACAGTCATCCATGCCGATCCGCGAGATCCTGTAGTTGAAGACGAATTTTCACATCCTATTTTCCAAACCATTTCAAAGCCTGCAAAACAACTATCAAGGGTATTCTATGCCCCTGCGAATTTTGCTCTCAGCACTATTCCAAACACTTGGAGGCAGATCGCTCAACGTGTATTTCCAAGATTTTTGTGGACTGTAATCGCGTTACTTTTTGTTGGATTTCTGTACGTCGTTCCGCTAAACCTCTTGTACGTTCTGGGAGAACGACTCGTTAAGAAGGCACGTCTTGCCATTCAGCCTTCTGCCTAACAAGAGTTCTAACGTCCGATACCAGCCCCTGCCAGCAATTTAACCGCTTATCCACGCGGTTATTTTGTTTGATGTGAAGCAGGGATAGAGCTTGCCTATCAGAGTCCGGTCTGACAGGATAGACGCATGAATGAAAAAGAATACGATCAACTGGCTCGTTCGGAATGTTTCATGTGTCGGATTCTTGAAGGTGACCCCATGATTCCGAACCCAGAAATCGTTTACGAAGACGAACGAGTTTTTGTTATGTTGAACCAGTTACCCACGCAGGAGGGATATTGTTTGGTTTGCCCAAAGAAGCATGCCGAGCGCTTCGAAACTGATCTAACAACTGAAGAATGGATACATCTGCAAACAATAGTTCAAAAAACCGCAAAAGCAATTCGGGAAACGACGGAGGCCATTCGGGTATATACAGCATCCTTAGGGAGTCCGGAAAGAAACTCCCATATCCACATCCATGTCTGCCCGTGTCCAAAAGGGACGCCTTTCGATCAGCAGCAATTTGAAGCCATGAAGACCTGGAAGACGGTAGAACCTACAAGGATGCAAGAGCTTGCGGGATGGATTCGTGAGCTTCTATCAGAATCAAGGCTCTAATGTCTTCCACGACGGCCTGCCATGAAAAAATCCGTCCGCTTGAGCGGACGGATTTTTTTATTCAGTATTTTCGAGCTTGAAATTTACTTGCCTCTCATTCCCTGCTATATTTAATGGCAATATGCCGTTTGAAAGGCTATCCCCTGCTGCATCTTCTAACGAATCGGAGCCGAAAAAGGATTATTTATCAGAACGAGACAAGCTCATTCTGATTTATGGTTTTCGCGAATTATGGAATATTTTTAATGAGATGCCCAAAGAAAATCTGCCTCAGCTCGTGCTCTTTGCTGAGACGTCAATGCGACCTCTTGCTCCGGCTGTCAAAATGCTGATTGATAAGGCTTATCTGGGCAAGGATGCGGCTCCACCAGAGTATCAGTTTGTTTCTGCACCACGATTAACTCCAGATGATTCGCCGCCAGAATATCAACAACTTCTGCAAGAAACTCACACTTATACGGTTGATCGGTTAAAAAGCATCCTTTCTTCAGTGTCCGGCCACAAGCAGAACAAGACTCAGAAAGCGCTGAACGTGTTCGTGATTGATGATTTTTATAACCGGGGAGGCACTTTTACAAATATAGACCGCGCTCTTCAAGCGGCCAGTTCAGAAGAAGTAGAACCTAGTGCAACTTATTTCACCTTTTTCTTGAACAATGAAACAAAAAATCCAACCTCCGAATGGAAGGGGCGCCTCTTGCACGGATCATCCTACAATGATAATTTTCCCCATGTTGATGGTGAATCCAGTGCCGTTAGAGGTTTTTCATATAAAACGGGAGATGTACACAAAACTCCCTCGGGGGAGATATTTGCACAGCATATCGGTTCTCTATTCGCGCCTTATAATAAATGGCTGAGCGAAGAAGCCAGAGAAAAAAATGCTCTTTTGCTGAATAAAGAAAAACAAAGCGAAAAAATCAGTAAAGGTTCACTCACAGGAGTAAAGACGGCTCCTTACGGAAAAGCTAGCACGGTCATAAGGCACGAGAAAGCAGACACCGAGCAAATGAGGGCGATCCGCAAACAAATCTCAGATCTTGCAAATGAAGTTATCCAAACCAGAAATCCATTCAATGCCTATTGAATCAAATATTGCCCTTCTCCCCTTTTAAAGCTATGATCCGGGCATGCAAGTTAAATTCCTCAAAAGCCTGACCAGGCTCGAAGATATGCCTGCAAGCGACAAGCCCCAGGTGGCTTTTGTTGGACGTTCCAATGTGGGCAAATCATCACTTATTAACCATATCACCGGCCAAAAGAACCTGGCTCGCGTGAGCGCTGAACCGGGCAGGACGCAGACCATAAACCTTTTTGAATTTGATGGCCGCGTTTTGTTGGTGGACTTGCCGGGTTATGGCTATGCCAAAGCTTCGCTGGCCAAGCGACAAGATTTTTTTGACATGGTGAATGATTACCTTTGTTTATCAAAACAATTGAAGCTGGTTTTTCTTATTATCGATGCGCGCATTGGCCCAACTGACCAGGATCGCGACATGCTCAACTATTTAAATTACAGCCACACTCCCCTGGTAATGATCCTGAATAAAGTCGACAAGCTTTCCAACTCCGAATCAGCTGACCTGGTGAGCACGCTCGAAGCAGCCTATCCCGGCATTAAGCTAATTCTGCATTCAAGCATAAGTGGCAAAGGCCGCGGTGAGATACTGGAAACGATTTCAAAAATATCTATTGACTAGCCCTAGCCTTTGTCGCATGATTCTGCAGTCATCAACAAGGAGGTTGGCGATGATGCAGAGAATTCGCACTTTCTACCCTCAACTCAAGCTGTGGTACATCTTTGCTCGCCTTTTCTTAGCCGGGCTTAACAGATGGCCATCTTGCCAGGGCTGGGGCGTCACCCTTGACTGGCCATTTGGCAACTACGCCAAGCAACACAGGTGGATCATCCCCTTTCTCAACAAGCATTTGAAAGACACCCACCACATCTGCGGTCCGGTCTACGCCGCAGGAGGCGCGCTGGTAGTCTACATCTGGCCCAAGACCGACCCAAAAAAAGCTGAGGGTGCTAAAAAAAGCACAGACTCAGATGGCGGCCTGGATCTCGAACCAGCACAGGCCAACGCGGAGCCAGCAATCTCATAGGGAATCCTGAGGGAGGAAAAAATGGGTTCAACTGACACCTGCCAAGACAACTTGCCATCTGCTGCGCCCACTGACACGCTGATGCTGTGCGCGTATGAAATTCCGGAGAGGCTCTACATAGAGATCTGCGGGCGGCTCACAATCGGCTCGGAGAAGCTGATTGTCCTCAGTCCATCTGAAGCGTATATGGGTCGCAGGCTTGACCCGAATCGCAAAGAAACCGGATTCGAGGGATGTATTGGCTTCCGTTCGCAACACGGCCTCGCAGAACTCGTGCTCTGGTCCCGGCTCCCCGAGCCGCACGACTCAACACCGGAAGCCTTCATCAGGGTCATAGCTACGCCCAAAATGACCTCGGATAATAGCGGCGATAATGGGTGGAAAGTTGAGGCCAAGTTCGACCATGGACTGAGGGCAGACAACCCAGCAGTCATACTGAGTGCGCTCATCCTGATGCGCATGCGCGAACTGCTTCTTAACCAATGCCCCGTCCCGCCCGCAATCCGCGACGGACGACCGCACTGAGTCGGATCACGTGCCCGCCAGGCAAATAACTCCCCCGCACCTTGCGGGCTTTTCTTTTACTGGCCGATTTTTATTTTCGCTAAATTCAAATCAGTAATTCCAAGGCCAAGAAAACGCATGAGCGTGTAAGCCGCTGCCCCATCCTTCATGTATATACGGCGGCATTTTATGGCATCGACATACCAAGCCTCACCGTGCTGTTGCACCTGAAGCAGTATCCAGCCTTTTACCTTGTTGGCCATGCTGTTCGATGAGCAAATGCTGGTTGAACTTTTCAGTTCATCCACGGTCGCCACGCTCGGGATGGCAGCTAAATTTTGGTCAGTGATTCCCAAACCGAAATTTCGCATCATGCCATAAGCCACTGGCCCATCCTTCATGTAATACCTCAAGCCAGTACCGGGATGGACATACCACGCCTCTCCGTGTTGTTGCACCTGTAACAAAATCCTACCTTTAAGGCCAACGGAACCTAAAAGACTTGGACTGGTCGACACTGCTGAGCTCGCAGAACAAGCCAGCTTTACATTGACTCCAACGGTTGCATTAAGAACTTTGACTGTGCCGACAACGGCTTTTGAATCGTCCACCACCAAGGTATCTGACTGCGTAACGCCATCAATTGATACTTTTATCCTTACCTGGTGCTTCCAAGAAGCATCCGAACTCACGAACATGAACTTCACACCCTTGCAATCCTTGTAGTCAACGTCTACCACCGAATCGTTGTAGTCATACAAGGGATTATGCGGATCAATCGTCGCATCCTCAAACGAATAGCGCCTTATTCCGTCTCCTCGATCTGTCCTGCGCACCCAATCAGTGCCCGTATGGCGTTCTGTTCCATTCGGATTAACGATATAGACATCATATGTCAGCCGCGAACAGACATCACACCCGGCAGGAATCGGCGTCTGAGGAGTTGGCGTAGGTGTCGGCGTCGTGACTACCGGGGTTGGCTCGCCTGTTGTACCGGTAGTTCCGGCAATATCATCATTCGTAATTGTGCAAGTCTTTTTATCACCTGAGAGAAGCGTGATATCTCCGTTTGCAGCACAATCCCCGCCCACCTTAACCGTATATCCCGGGAAAAAGTTCTCACTGACATTATAAGTTCCAGCACTTAAGGTGTAAGCGGTCCCCGGAGAACCGGCTCCTAACTTAGGGCTTCCGGCGACATCTCCCAAGCCGTTCGTTACGTGGACAATTGCATTGGAAACAGCTGCCTGGCCGCCATCGTTATTGATGACAACCTTGATAACATGAAGCGTTGCTTGGGGCGGAGTCCCTGATGGATTATCATCATTAATAACCCAACAGGTCTTATTGTCACCGGGAGCCAGAGAGATATGACCGTTAGCATCACAGTCCCCGCTAAAAGTAGTCGCATACCCGGAGTTTGCATTTTCACTCACGACATATGAACCAGCGGCAAGACTATAACCCATGCCCGGCGTATCAATCCCACTGGCCGGACTATTGGAAACGTCGGTCCAACCCATACCTCCAAAATTTTTGACATGCAGGGTAAAGGCAGAAGCTGTCGCCGTGCCACCGTCATTGTTCACGACATGCTTAATGACATGCAGGGAGGCAAGAGAAGGGGCTGGTGGGACATATGGCGTTATATCATCGTTCGTAATCACACAAGTTTTGTTATTGCCTGAGGCTAAAGTGATATGGCCACTGGAATCACAATCACCGCTAAAGCTTTGCGTGTATCCGGAATTCACGTCTTCGCTTACCACGTAAGTGCCTGCGACAAGACTGTAAGCAGTTCCGGGTGATTCAACACCGATTGCCGGACTCCCAACTACATCATTTGATCCCATGCCACCTGAGCTTTTGACGTGCAGGGTGAAGGAAGAAGCTGCTGCTGTGCCGCCGTCATTGTTTACGACATGCTTAATGACATGCAAGGTGGCAGGAGTCGGGGTCGGTTGGTTGCAGACCGGAACGGCTATGGAATCAGATGAGGCCATGGAAACTATCCCTGTCCCAAAAGTTAATGCCCTCCCAACCCAATGGACTCCGTCCTGGACATTAATATTGCTACGGGAAAAGACTGTCCCGACAAACGTTGATGATCCGCCGAAGACTGAGGTGGCGCCAAAGGTTGACGGGAGCCAAAAAACATCGCAGGCTGAAGCATTATTCTTCAACGTGACAACAGAGTTGGGAGCAGTTATTAACGGAGCCCCACCGAACCGGAAGATGTAAGTGCCTTGCCCGTCAAGGGTAATCCCCGCTGATCCGATAGTCACGTTCATAACGGCCATGCTCGTGCAATATATCCCTGGCGGAAAAACTCCCGCTCCGCTCCCGACATCCTGCGCGGATAAGTCGACAGAGGTGCCAACCGGAGGAAAGGTGACTGCACAGGGAAAATTTGAATAATCCCTTAGAGCAACTTCCGCCGTTTGTCCATCCGTTGTTGCCTGGTTATAGATACTGTCAGCCACATGCGTTGCACCGCTTACCATTGGCATGGCCGATGTCCCGGTTGTTGTTGTATAGCCAAAATCTCCTGTTAAAACCGGCCCTGGGTTGCCATTGCGATTATAGGTGTTCGTCAGGATGGCAAATGGTTCGGCTGCCCCAAGCGACGGTACGGCAGTCGCATTAGCGATAGGTGCTACCAAGAGGACAAACAACAAAAATGGAACGAATCTCATCTTAAGGGACAATTTCATATTCATTAAAAGATAGTTAATACGAGCATATTAGCACAAACCTCTAATTGGTATAAACTATAATCATGTTTGACCTCACAAAAGAGGAACTGCATTTGTTGCGCAGCTTAAACTCCCCTTCCAAAATCCAAGACTATTTGGACCAGATCCCCATTAACCACGAACCAGAAGGTGACACGTGCTTGTCGCCGCGCTGCGTGATCCAAGAACGCCGCGCACATTGCATCGAGGGCGCCATGTTGGCAGCTTTGGCTTTTCGTCTCCATGGCCAGCAGCCATTGGTCCTGGATCTGATGAGCTGTAAGCGCGACTTTGATCATGTTGTCGCTTTATTCAAACGAAATGGATGCTGGGGCGCGGTCTCAAAGACAAACCACGCTGTCCTACGTTACCGCGAACCTGTTTATCGGACATTGCGCGAACTGGTGCTCTCTTATTTTCACGAGTATTTCGACGACTTTGGATACAAGACTTTACGCAGTTATTCTTTGCCCATCAACCTCTCGCGCTTTGATGAGTACAACTGGGCGACAAACGAAGAAGATAACTGGTTCATTGCCGAACATCTGGCCGATGTCAGACATATCCCTCTCCTCACGCGATCACAAATTTCTACACTGCGTAAAGCCCATCCGACTGAAATAAAGGCAGGTGAAATCATCGAATGGGAAGTCTAGAGCTTGTCAACGTCCAATCCTATCTTAAATAGTCAATTTAGAGTACACTGTCAGGCGTATGACAAACGTTACGCAACTCGAACCAGGATTCTACGGATTGGGTATTGCACCCAAACTATTGGAAGTCTTATGGAAGCTCAAATTCAAAACTCCGACACCCATCCAGTTTAAATCGATTCCCATTGCCATTGAGGGCAAAGATATCATTGGCGTAGCTCAAACCGGCACTGGCAAGACACTGGCTTTTGGCATCCCGCTTATCCAACGCTTAGCCCAAACCAAAGGCCGCGGCTTGGTGATCCTGCCGACACGCGAGCTTGCCTTGCAGGCTGAAGAGGTCTTTCGATCGATCGGCATAGGCATTGGCCTGCGCACAGCTGTCCTGATTGGCGGAGCTTCGATGCATATGCAACACGAAGCCTTAAAGAGAAAACCGCATGTTATTATCGCTACGCCCGGTCGGCTGTTGGACCACATGGAACAAAGGACCGTAAACTTGGGAGATGTCCGTGTGTTAGTTTTGGACGAAGCCGATCGCATGTTAGACATGGGCTTTGCCCCGCAAATTAAAAAGATATTGCAAGCTCTCCCCCGCGACAAGCAGACCATGCTGTTTTCCGCCACTATGCCGCCAAACATAGTCAAGCTAGCCAGTACTTACATGAAGCTGCCGGTCCAGATAGAAATCGCCAGGCCAGGCACCATGGCCGAAAAAGTGACCCAAGAGCTTTATGTGGTTAATAAGGAGGATAAGATTCGCCTGCTCGACAGAATCTTGGATGATCACCGCGGGTCTGTGCTGGTTTTTACGCGCACTAAACACGGCGCTAAAAAAGTTGCTAAGTCAGTACGCGACATGGGGCATCCTTCGGCCGAAATCCATTCCAATCGCTCACTGGCCCAACGGCGCGAGGCACTGGATGGTTTTAAGAACGGCAAATACAGAGTGCTGGTAGCTACTGACATCGCGGCGCGTGGTTTGGACGTCAAAAACATTGAGCTTGTGATTAACTATGATTTACCTGACCAGGCAGAAGATTATGTGCACCGCATAGGGCGCACTGGCAGGGCCGGGCAAGCAGGCCATGCCATATCCATGGCTACACGCGACCAAAGGAAAGAAGTTGAAATGATAGAAAGGCTGACCCGATCCCATTTACCAGTTTCCAAATCACCCGAACTGCCAGCTGCCCGCCCTGCCTCCCACGCCCCATCCTTAAGGCAAGGTGGATACGGACGGCCTTCCTCACATCGGACACCACCCAAACATTTCCACCGAAGGCGAAGATAACAAGCACACAAGACTACACTCCAAAAATGTGGTAAAATATTTTTGGTAGTTGTATGCCCACGTCCCATCAACACAATCATTTATCAAAATGCGCCTACGTCGTTTCAGTGAACATGGGTTATGGCCATGAACGCGCGGCTTATGGCTTAAAAGAAATTGCCCACGGTGGAATAATTACGGCTAATGATTACCCAGGGATCCCAAAGAAGGATAAAAAACTTTGGGTACAAAGCCGTAAAGGTTATGAAGCGATCTCACGGTTAAAACCCATCCCCATCATAGGCGACGTGGCGTTTGCAATAATGGACAAAATCCAGAAGATACCTGATTTTTACCCGCGCCGAGACCTTTCCAAAGAAACTTACCAGGTCATGCAAACTTATTACATGATCGAGCACCTCCACTTGTGCAAAGACCTGATAGATAAGTTGGCTAAAAAACCCCTACCTCTTGTTTGTACTTTCTTTATCCCGGCGTTTGCAGCCGAAGTCTTTGAATATCCAGGGGATATTTACTGTGTCCTGTGTGATGCCGATGTCTCCAGAGCCTGGGTGGCTAAGGACCCCAAAAAGAGCCGCATTAAATACTTTGCGCCTAATGGCAGGATTGTTGAGAGGCTTAAGTTATACGGTGTACGCGAGGAGAACATATATCTGACCGGCTTTCCCCTGCCTAAAGAAGCCATTGGTGACTTAACTGGCAACATTATCCGCAAAGACATGATGTCACGTTTTTGCAACTTGGATCCAAATGGCATTTTCTTGAAGAAGTATCAACGCGTTATCCAAAGCGAACTTGGTTCAAATACCTGTGAGATTAAACGCGACCATCCTTTGACAGTCATGTTTACGGTCGGTGGAGCTGGCGCCCAAAAACAATTAGGAATTGACATCCTATCCAGCTTAAAGCGGATTTTGGTGCGCGACGGCCTGCGGTTAAGGTTGGTGGCCGGTACAAAAAAGGAAATTGCTGAAAACTTTTATTCAGCTGTCAAAAAATTAAAGATAACAAGCCTTTTGGGCAAGAAGCTTTTCATTGACTACCATGCTGATAGGCCAACTTATTTCCGTGAGTTCACCAAACAACTGCGCAAGACGGATATTCTTTGGACAAAGCCCAGTGAAATGTCTTTTTATTGCGGCATGGGTTTGCCCATTATCATGGCGCCGACCATCGGGTCGCAGGAGGACTTTAACCGCACCTGGCTGATGTACATCGGCGCAGGCATTGACCAGGGTGATCCCAAGTATACCAACGAATGGCTTTTTGACTGGATAGCCAGCGGCGGTATTGCCCGCGCTGCCTGGAACGGCTACATGGAAGCTCCCCAACACGGCGCTTACCGCATTGAAGGCATCATCACAGGTACCAGGATGGACGTGGAAACGCTGCCCATGATCGTATAGAAGTATTGTTTTAAATAAAAAGACGTCCCGTAAAAGACGTCTTTTTTTATTCTATCCTTGACTCTCAGGTTATCCTATGATAAATCGTGCAAGCGAAGTCCAACCAAAGTCAGGAGGAATACCATGAACAAGCAAGGTGGAAACGCTCCTTCAGTCGACCCCAACCATCCGGGCTATAAGGTCATCTGCATCTCCATCTACGACGGTGACCTGGCCAACCTCGACGAGGTTGTCGCCCAACTCAAGGCACGGGGTGCGACACGAGCCTCACGCAGCGGGCTGATCCGTTATGCGCTGAGCAGGGTCAATATCAACTCCGCCTTCCAGGCGCTCTCGAATACCTAGACCTCTTCCCGCCTCTGAACGACGGGTTATTTTTTATAAAGCGAAGACGCACATGTTATACTATATACATGGACGAAACGCATAACCATACCAATCATCATGCGGGGCATGACATGCATAAAATGCCTACCCGCCAGAGCCATGGCGACGGAGGGAGCCACATGAGCCATGAGGCTGCCATGACCAATCCGCAGATGGCTAAAGAGATGGAAGCTGACATGCGAC
>JAJZQU010000038.1 GCA_021806685.1 bacterium
GCCCGTCCAATTATCACTTACCTGGTTTGGATCAGACAAGTAATGGTAATCGTTGCCCGGGTAAACAGGATTTGGGTTCTCTGACATCACGACCTTAAAGCCTTTGGGTGAAGTCATGTCAGTTAGGCTCCAAGTCAAACTAACTGTTCCGTTGCCGAGTTCTAAAGTGTTGAGTTTGATTGACCCCGGCAAGATGTTTCCGGTAGCAGAGCCATTTGTGGCAACGATCATGGCCAAGTCGTTACTGTAGACCCCGCAAGCCCCGCCCAGATATTGGCAAACTCGGAAATGGTAGACCTTATCATCCAAGCCTGACCAAATATCTTGCTTGGCGTTCGGATCAGACAAATAATGGTAATCATTGCCCGGGTAAACCGGATTGGCATTTTCCGAAATAACAACTTTAAATCCTTTTGAAACATCAACTCCGCTGGCTGTCCAAGACAAGGCTACTTTGCCCGGGTCAGTCAGTGTGCCGGTTAATTTAATTTGACCGGAAGATGATGTCTGGCCGGTGACATCTGATTTAGGTTTAGATTCTTGGTCGGTTTTTTCTTCCTTTGAAGAATCGTTTTCTTTTTTCTCTTCGGATTTGTAGTACTTCTTTACCTCTTTTGAATCTTTTAAGTAGGTCAGGTCGCCATTTGCTTTGACAAAATAAGCTTCACCACGCGAGTGGACGCGCAAGACGATTTTGTTCTTCAATAGCTTGATTAAAGATTTATTTTTGGCTTTCAGGCGCGAGTAGTTGTTCTCTGTTATTCCGACTAAACCAGTGGCCTTGGGTGTAGAAACGGCTGCAGGGCTTGCCGGCACTGCTGAGACAGCAGTGTCATCGCTGACCTTGGCCATGAGTTGGCTGCCGACCCAGCCGATCTTGTCGCCGGCTTTGACCTTGTACCAGCCATCAGTTTCAGCGATGACAGGCACGACCGTGCCAGCCGGCAAGACTGTCAGGATGTCTGATCCTGTCATGCAGGCAATGCTGCGCACCCGGGCGCCGGTAATGGTTTTGGCCGAGAAGTTGCGCGTATAAACCGGATCATTGCCGCAATCAACTGTTTCGGCTTGGACCAAGTATGGGAATAATGCGGCCAAGGCCAGGCAAAAGATGGTTAAGCCCATCAACTTTGAAATATTTGGGTTCTTCATATGTATATATCATAACACACCTGTCCTCATGTCTTAATTTGTAAATATCTAGCTAAAGTGTCATTCTAAATTAGGCATTAAGTTTTAAGCTTAATATGACAACAGAGATTAGTAATCAGCCAACAGGCCAAACCCGCAGCAGTTACATCGAAATTTTGGTAATATCCCTGCTTTTGACGGCAGCCTTCCATTTTTTGCCGGCGGACCACCCCATGGGAATAGCTTTTGCAATTTTTGTCCTAGCCTTGTCTTTGGGGATGGTCTTGGTGGCAAGTTTGGGCCAAAAGCCGCTTAACAGTTGGTCATATATTTTTCTTTTACCAGCCTTAATTAGCTCTGTGGCAGGTGCGCTTTATAGCAGCCGAGTTGTCCAAGATTTGGCCTTTGTCATTTCCCTCTTATCCTTAATATTTTTTGCCTTCTGGCTGACAATCCCTAAGATTGATTTCAGTAAAGTCAGGGAGTTTTGGCCGTGGATGCTGGTCAAGGAAACGATTTGGCCTTTAGGATCATTAACCCACGTCGTTTCTAAGATGAAAGGGGACCGCAGGTTAGGCGGAGTTGCCATTGGTACCATCCTGGCCCTGCCATTCCTCCTGTTATTCGCCATTGCTTTCTCTTCGGCTGACCAGTTATTCGCCAAATCGTTTTCCAATATCTTCCAAAACGCCGATTTAGGAGTTTATGTTTCCAAAACCATCCGCGATTTGATAGTAGCCATTTTTTTCTTGGCTTCCGGCACAACAATGTTGACCAGGTTGGTAGATGGCAGGAAGCCGGCAGAACCTAAAGAAGGACCGACAACACTCAACCAAACAGTCTTTGTGACTTTCTTGGCACTGATTAATATTTTGTTCTTGGTTTTCGTTGGTTTTCAGTTTGCTTATTTCTTTGGCGGGCAGTCTTACCTGGCAGCGCAAGGGATTACTTATGCTAGTTACGCACGACAAGGGTTTTTCCAACTCTTGTTCGTGGCAGGAGTCGTCTTTGGCATGGCCTGGGTCATCTACTGGTTAACTAACATGCGCCAGCGCTGGACAAAGATTTTAAGTTTGGCGTTGATTATCCAAACCGGGATCATAATCGTTTCGGCGTTGAAGCGTCTCTTATTGTATATAGATGCTTACGGCCTGACGCTCTCGCGCTGGTGGGCAGCTTTCTGCATCATCTTAATCGGCCTGACTTTGCTCATGGTGGCTGTTGTGGCTTTGAAACAGATTGCTTATGCGCCAGCCGCCAAATTCGCTTTCCTGGGCGTCTTGATTGTCACCTCGCTCATGTTGCTGGTGCCTTCGGAAAAAATGATTGCCAGATATAACATCGACCGCTTCCTGTCAGGCGAAGATTTTTTAGCCAACAAAAAATCAAGCCTTGATTTTGGATATTTGAGTTCGCTTTCATCCGATGCTGCTTCTGAACGCGTCAGGTTGGCTAATGCCGAATGGCCGGCAGACCCGACCCAGGATCTATACGCCTGGCAGACCAGCCAAAGCAGTTATATTGGACAACTTAAAAATGCAAAAGAGAGCCTTAAGTTCCATTTATCCAAGATAGGCCTTGGAGCGTCGCTTTCCGATTATTGGGCTTTGAGTGCCTTGGATAGTCTGAAATAGTTGGCGGGCCAAATAAGGCTTTGCAGCCTTGACATTGGCCGCTGTTTCTTTTATATTCCCTCTAAACACCGGGGTAGCTCAGCTGGTAGAGCAAAGGGCGGGGTTCGTAGGGTTCTCCTCTCTTAAGTCGTGGGTTCAAATCCCATCTCCGGTACAGGGATCGCAGACGACTGACACATCGTCAGCGTTCCTAGAGAGGGAGTGTGTTTTCGCCGGCAGGTCTGCCACTACTTGTCGGACTCCCGCATGCTCTCTCTCGTTATGGGACAAGGCACCGAATTGCCCGACCTCCCCCTCAGTCGGTGTCCTGTCCCTCCCTCTTTCCGCGGCGGTTCGCCTCGGGCTAACCAACCCCATGTTGTAAAGCCCCACCGCCTGCGGAAGGCCCTGCGTTGCCTGCCGCCTTTTCTCCCCCTCCCCGGCAGCTGTCTAACACAGGGCTTTTTCTTTTATGCCAAGACGACAACTATTGCTAAGGCGATGAACCATTGACGTTTCTGCTGTTTTGTGTTTATATCGCCTTACAAGGAGACGGAAGATGACAACCAAAAAAACAGTTCTTTCCCAAGCGCGACAGCGTGAGATCTACACCCAAGAGGGTTGGGTCAAAAACCGCAGCCTCGGCAAGCTCATTGCATGGGCAGATAGCCAGGCGCAGGCTCCATCGCCTGACGCAATCACATGGTGCAAGCTCTTCAGCGACCAGACTTTCGGCCTGCGAGAAGTCATCGCCAAGGAGAAGGAACATGGCCCAGGCAAGCTCTTGATGGAGCTGACGGCGCCGTACGACCTCTCTCCCAAGCAGCTGGCCAAATTCCATGAGGCGCTGACCGGTTCCCAACATTGGCTCTTCAGCCATCTTGATTGGAGCAGCATCAGGGCGATCCCGATCGAATCGACGCGCCTGGTGTTGGCCAACACCAAACCGCCGTATGATGTGTGCGTCATCCATCTGGAAGAGGGCGACGACGAAGCCCAGATCCACGAGCTCTCAGAATGTGACACGTTCGACATGGCCCTGCACTCCTGGGCTGTCCATGATGAGCGAAGTGACTATGCCCGTCGTTGGTTCTTCACCGTGATACGGGCGGCTATCGCGCTTTTGCGCGACCAGGCCGGCATAGACTTCGACACTTCTGTCGCGGTCTCGGCCGACAGCAAGCGCGTCCTGGCCGCTGACCATGTCGTGGTCTACAAACGCGATGCCAAGAAGCGGCTCTCATTCCGCGCCTACCAGGGCGTCTCGTTCCTGCTGCACAAGATCCGGCTCGGAGCGCCACATGTTGTGACGCTTGATATGCCCGCCCGCAAGAAGACGGAAGCAGAGATGCTGAAGGGATTGCTCATGCCGTGCGTGATCAAGAAGCATCTCGAGGCCGCTGCGGCCATGAAGCGAAGCCAGGTCCTCGTCAAACTAGGCAAGCTGAGGATCCTCTTCATCCCTGCGTCGGACATCCCGGAAGCCCTTCAGGCGCCACTGGCCACCACGGCCCCGCCGCCTGTTGACCAGACCGAAGCACCCAAGGCTTCGACTACGTTGCCCAGCCCGGGCTGCGAAGTTGCCCAGGTGGCTACGCCCATGGGCCTGCCGACATTGCCCAGCCCAGCTCCTTCCATGTCCATGCCGCCGGTTCTGAACCCGAATAACGCCCCGGGCACGCCGTCATCTGATCCGAAGGAGTGATCATCTCCGCGTGCTACTCGACCCGTCTGGGTCAATTTTTTTTATGTTTAATTTTTTAAGAGCATTAAAAAACACTCTAAATCAGTTGAGTGGTTTGTGGCTGCTATTTTAATGTGAATCACGAAAGTGAGTCCGTCAGCCTTAGGCTGATGAAATCGCTTTTGTCTCCGAACCCGTGGAGAAAATGGGTTCGGAGTGAGGATAGTAGAAGGATCAGCCGCCCAGCTCAGCCCAACCGCCTTCAGGGGTCTCAATATTGTCGCGTCTCTCGCGTTCGATGCAGTGGGGGCACGTGGCGTGGTCATGCTTGGGCACAGGCATGTCGGCCTGGCGCAGGAGCTCGGAATAGGCCGGGTACTCCACGCACTTTGCTTCTTCGGGGCAGAGCTCGAGGATGGCGCACGCAATGATCTCGCGCTTGGTCTTCTCGTCGTAGGGCATGAGCGAGCTCACGTCCAGGGTCGCGGCCACGAGATGCACGTTGGCGATGTAGGGCGAGTGGTTCGCGAGGCTGAACTCGTAGTACTCCTGCTTGTCGGACAAGTGGAGTGCATACAGTACGTCCAGCACGCTCGGGATTTCCCGAACGCCACAGTCGATGCAGTAGCTGAGGCGGAACCCAGCTTTCACGAAGTCCGTTGCGTTCATGGCAAGTCTCCTTGAGAGAGTTGTGATCTGCGGATGCGTTTGTTGCGCGGCAGGCTGAGAAGGATCTCAGCCTTGGTCAGCTGCGGCTTCGGCCGGAGGAGATCAAGCTCCTCGCCAACCAGGCAGAACAGCATGACTGCTCCGAGCAGCATGGCCAGCATTCCCCAGAAAGAGTTGATTTCCGGGATGGCTTTGCAGGCCACTGCGAAACCGGCTACGAGCACGGCGCCGCAGATGGAAACATCCAGCAGATGCAGATTCGTAATGGCTTTGATGACGTTTTTCACTCTTACCTCCGCGACAAAGTCGCTGTTTGGAATGTCTATGTAAGGAGCTGGTCTGGAAACGCGAGCAAGTCGTGTTTTCGGATCAGCGCCCGGACTTGAACAGTCCAGGCTGAGTTATCTTGATGTGAGGTCAAGATACGTGTGAAGGAGCGCGCGCTCAGTAGATGGGATAGTAACGGTGCTTGGGCGGCTTGGGCTTCTCCGGTTCAACGTTGAAGCCGTCGCGGTGCACGCCCTGGGGCGCGAACTCTTTCGGGAGTCCCAACATGGGTGCAGCCTTGGGCCGGTTTGGCGCGTTGCAGATGGCGTCCAAGCCAGTCGACTGCTTGCCGAACACGCGGATGCCCTTGCTCGTAGGGCGAGCGTCCCAGTACGCGTCCTGGCTGAGCTCGGCGAGAATCTGGAACTCGAGATCGTTGAAGTTGGCATCCAGCTCCTCGACCCAGGGTTCCTTCGCGCCACTCATCCGCTTCTCGCAAGTCACGAGAGTCTGCGGCCCCATGGCCTCGATGGTGATCAGGTCGTATCCACACCGCTTGGCCAAATTGGCGATTTCTCGGATATCCATGGTTCCCTCCGTATTTTGTTGTCTAGGCTACTGCCAGATGTTCATGCGCAATCCTCCAATTGAACGTACTAATATAGCACAAAAAAGGGCTTTTGTCAACCCTTTTAGGTGCTTTTTAAGGCTTAAGTTAGCCATTTTGGCTAAAAATCATCCTATTTTTTTACTGATAACAAAGCCAAAGTGTGTGGTTTACTTGTGGTACTCCCGGCCAGAGCTAATCATCTGTGCCCTATATACCTGTTCCAGCAGAACTATCCGCGCCAACGTGTGGGGGAGCGTGATTTTACCCAGTGACAGCTTCAAGTCAGCTTTTTTTAACACCTCGTTATCCAAGCCCCAAGAGCCGCCAATGATAAAGACAACCGGACGCCCGGTTGAAGCTTCGCGCTCCAGTGTCGATGAGAGCTCAAGTGAGCTGAGTTGTTTACAGCCTTCATCCAAGGCAACGAGGTAGGCGTCTTTGGGCAATTTATTAAGTAGGCTTGCGCCTTCTGTTTGCTTGGCCTTGGTAACATTGGGCTTGGTTGATCCCTCGTGTCCCTCGGCCGCCTCGATGAGCTCGATTTTTCCAAAAAGTGAACATCTTGTGGCATACATGTTGATAGCCTCCTTGCCCCATGGCTCTTGGGGCTTGCCAACACTACGTACCTGGATGTGAGTTTTCATATATTTTGGCTTATTTACGCCTCTTGACAGAGGGTAGGACTTACATTATTATACGGGCACGTCAAAAAACCAACTCCCACATAGTATAACTAGTTAATATCTTAGGGGAGCAATGGAGAATCCAATTATCATGAGCAAATCGCAACTAGTCCCGCAGAATTGCGGGATACAAGGCTAAGCCCATAGGAATCTCTATTGTGAGATCAGAATGCTTGGCCACCGGCCAAGTTTTTTAAACTCAGATCCTTCGACTCCACTGCGTTCCGCTCAGGATGACAGTGGGGCAAGAGACGGACAGAGGATGGTCTAAAAGATCGACCTATGTCCGCCTCACCCAGGTACCGCTTGGGATGAGAAAGGCAGGAACTTCGACAATTTGCTATCTTCCTCTGCAATGATAAGCCGCAGAGGTTTGATAGAAGATCATACGTACAAGGCATGTTCTTGATAGATGAAAGCACCTATCAAACATAGCAATAAATTGTAAGTGTAAAAATATAAACGTACATACGAATGTAACGGACCATCCGCACCAACATAAGTTGGAGCATTGGATGGCCGAAGCACGTAAGAGCGTACGGTGGATGGCTTGGTAGCGAGGAGCTGATGAAGGACGTAGCAGCCTGCGATAAGTCTCGGGGAGGTGGCAAGCAACCTGTGATCCGGGAATTTCCGAATGGGGCAACCCATCGCGATGATGTCGCGATATCCTGCGCTGAATACATAGGCGCAGCGAGAGGCACCTGGAGAAGTGAAACATCTCAGTATCCAGAGGAAAAGAAAAAAACGACATCCCTTTCTAATTTCTGCGGAAACATTACATCTGCAGAAATTAGTAAAGGGATATGATTCCGTGAGTAGTGGCGAGCGAAAGCGGACGAGCCTAAACCTTTTTGTGCAAGCCTGTATACCGAGTTGGACGCAAGTTTGACCGCGGGTATGGGTGATGAGCTTGGGCTGTCGCACAAGAAGGTGTTGCGGACGGAACGTTAATTTCCCAAGAATTTGAGTGTGATCGCGTTAATATAATTGAATCAGCTGGAAAGCTGGCCCAAAGAAGGTGATAGGCCTGTAGATGAAATATTATTCGCGTCGCATTGTTCCAGATCCAAAGTACTATGGGGCTCGAGAAACCCCGTAGGAAGCAGCCACGACGATGTGGCAAGGCTAAATACTCCTCCTAACCGATAGTGAACTAGTACAGTGATGGAAAGCTGAAAAGCAGCCCGGGAGGGCGATGAAATAGTATCTGAAACCGTACGCTTACAAGGAGTCGAAGTCCCGCAGCAATGCGGGATCACGGCGTGCCTATTGAAGAATGAGCCGACGAGTGTGCTGTGTGTCGCGCGGTTAAGCTCCTGCGGGAGCGAAGCCATAGTGAAAGCGAGCCTGAATAGGGCGATTGTGGCACACACACGACCCGAAACCCGGTGATCTAGCCATGACCAGGATGAAGTCCCGCGAAAGCGGGATGGAGGTCCGAACCCACGAGCCGTGCAACACTCGGGGATGAGTTGTGGCTAGCGGTGAAATTCCAATCGAACTGGGTGATAGCTGGTTCTCCCTGAAATAGTTTTTGGACTAGCGTTGGTACATAGTTTAACGGGGGTAGAGCACTGAATGGGGGTAGGGGCGCAAGCCTACTACTCCTAACCAAACTCCGAATACCGTTAAATGTTCCCAGCAGTCAGACCGTGGGGGCTAAGCTCCACTGGTCAAAAGGGAAACAGCCCTAGATCGCAGATTAAGGTCCCTAAATTCATGCTAAGTGTGAAAAGAGGTGGAAAGGCTTGGACAACCAGGAGGTTGGCTTAGAAGCAGCCATCCTTTAAAGAAAGCGTAATAGCTCACTGGTCAAGCCTTTCCGCACTGAAAACTTATCGGGGCTAAGCATGATACCGAAGTCGCGGGATACGATCGTCCTTCGGGACGGTGTATCGGTAAGGGAGCAT
>JAJZQU010000039.1 GCA_021806685.1 bacterium
GATCTTTAGAAACAATCCTCTTCTCAACCCGCAAGCGCTTTTGTTACTAGTTACATCATTGATCGCAGCCGGCTTGATACAAGACTTGGCACTTATTATTTCAAAAACAATTGCCGAGCTAAAACAGTTCGCACCCAGTTTGGGTTTTAAGGAATTGTTCAAGGCAGGCATGTTAGTCGGACAAGATCGCCTCGTTTCTTTGGCACCAATTATTTGCCTGATCTATATTGGATTGTCATCAACCATCTTTCTTGAAAGTAACCTGGCTTTGTACCCTTGGATTAAATTCATCAACCAAGACAGCGTGGCCCAAGCCATTATCTTGCCCTTGGTTGGGACAATTGTTTTGCTCTTATCATTACCCATCAGCTCATTGGTCGCGACCTTGGCATGGACCAGGGCTTTCCGCAGCGCTGACCCTTTGAGACGCGCTACCAGCTGGCGCAAAGAAATGGCCCAGGAAATCGATGACCAAATGCCATTACCTTTAGAACCAGACGATCAATCACCGTAAGGATGTTTAAAGCCATCGGCCCAAGGATAAGGTTGGTCATAGGCTGTTAATTGCCTTGCAAATTCGCGACACCAATCCATGACAAAAGCCGTGGCGCGCACGTCATCCTCGTTGTACAAGATGATCTGATCCAATAAATCCCTGTTGCCGGTAGCCAAGTATTCTTCAAACACATCGACTGACTGCCCTCCGCCAGTCACTTCCCCGCGCCAGTGATGCCCCAAAAACTTGGCAACATATTTAAGGCCGTAAAAATACTGCGGGATGACCAAGGATGACGTCACAATTTGTTTTAGGTCTACCATGCGTTCGCGGAATAGCTCCAAAGCCGGGCTGCCGCCATAACGGTTTTCCATAACAGCCAGGCGGGTCTTTTCATAAGAAGCGTAATGAACGACTTGGTAATCAAGCGGCAAAGTGGCTATCCAATCCAAAAAAGATTGCCACATGGCTTTTTCATCTTCAAGACGCTTCGCGACAAATGGCTTGTAATACGATTTGTCTGCTTCACGGACCAAAAACCCATATAAATAATCAACGTCGTTAGGCGGGTCGCTTTCAATGTCAAAATGGATTTCCAAAGCTGGTTGCGATATCAGGACAGGCTCGCGGATAATGACTTGTTGGTTTTTGAGGGACTGGGCTTGTAGCTTAGCGACCTCCAAGCCGTGCAAACGCAGGCCTGGGGCACGTCCATCCAAATCAACTATATCCATCTCAGCCGCGTCATCAACTGTCCTGATGCCAAGCTCGCGCAAGGCCCTGAGTTTTTTGACGTCCACGTTAAAGAGCTGGGCAATGTCATTGGTTGATTTGGCCAGATGTTCGCATGCTTTGCCCCACGGCCCGGTATCAAAACAACTCTTGCGCAAGACAGGATCAGGTCGTTCACCTGCCCTGATGCGATCAAGTTCTTTGGTCAAATCTTCAAACTCGCTGACTAAGTTACCCAGTTCAACGGCAAACTCTGTCCTATCCTTGGCCAGGATATAGCCATAAGCCGGAAACTTGCCCTGTAGCGACTCAAGCAAGGTCGCGTAAAACATCAACTGCAGGCGATGGTACTTTTCGAGCGAGTGAGAGCTTTTGATGTCGACCGGCTCATAATACCAATCGCCCAAGTCGCTCTGCCCTTCCACCTTACGCAAAAGGTCAGGCCTACCAGTCCAATCCTCGTGCGTCAAAGTGCCTTGATAAATCAAGGGCACGCCCTGTTTCATAAGCTCAAGCGTAGTTTGGCAATCTTTCTCCGGGTCCTTTACCCTCGAAGCTTCCAGGACTTCCTCGCCTTTGAACAAATCCTTAACAACTTCTTTCTCGTGCAACAATCCGTCTTCCAGCCGCTGGAGCTCACCTTTGGTAAACTCACGTTTTAACTTTTTTTCCTCCTCAGTCGCATGCCTTTCGTAATATGGCCAATGCGGGCATTGGAGAAAGCGGTAATAATCCGAGGCTGTCAGGTAATCTTTATAAGCTGGCATAATTATTGATCAATCAGTAAAAACAGCTTCGGACAAAGCTTCATCAAATTCATCACTCAAAACTCCGCCCAGTCGCTTTCTGAAAATTTCTGCACACAAACGCTCATGCTCCATTTTCTTTTCCAGGCTGGCCTTGAACATCTTGGCGACAGAGCGATCAACAGCATAAACAGCAATCAAGCTCTTAAGGTTGTGGAGATGGTCAACCGCAGCAATGGCTATAGCCTCAACCTCTGCCCCTGCCAACTTTTCACGATAAGCTTGTTTGCGCTCGTCCCAAGTCAAGACTTTGCTCGGTTCGGTGACCTGGTCGACTAAACGAGCTACACGCAGGCTGAACTTATCCGCCAACTCTTCGAGGGTGGCCCCGCAATCTTCTACCACGTCATGCAAGATACCGGCCGCCACAACTTCATCACCATAACCTGCCTGTGCCAGCATTAAGCCCACCATGGCCGGATGTTCAATGTATGGAATCTTTTCGGTCGGATGCTTACGCCATTGCCCCTGGTGCTTGATGGCAGCAAACTCCATAGCCTTATCCGTCAGTGGACGATATAGCTGGTCATTCATATTTCTAAACATTATGCGACTATGGATGGCGTATGGCAAATAAAACAAAAGACGCCCAAACGGACGTCTTCATAAAAAACTTACAAAACTTATTTGGTTTCCTTGTGCACCTGGTGCGATTTGCATTTACGGCAAAACTTCTTGAGCTCGAGGCGCTGTTTGATGGTCTTCTTGTTCTTGAACGAATGGTAACCAATTGACTTGCAATTTGTACATTCGAGCTTGATGAGGGTGTCTGTTGACATACTTGATGTGTTAAGTGGAGCCTAGAGCGGGATTTGAACCCGCGACCTACGGTTTACAAAACCGTTGCTCTACCGCTGAGCTATCTAGGCTCAAGCGACGATGTAATTGTGTCGCCCAGTATAGCCAAAACCTTCGATTTCGTCAAATCTGCGGTCTTTCCCTTGGATAAGGGAAGATTGGAGTATATTGGACTTGTCAACTTACAGCATCAGATTAGCCGATATAGTCGGCTGTGACAGCTTAATGGATTCTAAGTCAAACTCAGAACTTGAATTGATGTCTTGGCCAAATTTGTAGTTCCCAAAGAAAGCATCAGAGAGATCATCAATAAACGTGTTCCAGTTGTCGCCATACAGGGCTTTGGCAACGGCCTCTGTCTTGACCCAGCGTAAGATGCCATTAACATCAATGGCATAGACCTTGGGGTCTGTGGTGAACTTAACCATACGTGAACCTGGCTTGTAACGGACATTAGTGCCTAATGGGATGCTGGCCAACTGATCAAGGGAGATAATCCTGACGTCTGAGAAATCCTTATACCAAGTAAAGTAGATCTTAGAATTGGGGAAGGCATGGCGTTTGCCATCAGAGCCAATGTAATAGACAGCGCTGTCCTCTTGTGTGGTGCCATTGCCATCATCCTGCAACTTGACCAGAGAATTGACTGGCAGGTTCATGAGAGCCAGGTTGTTCAAATAAGCAGCACGGTTCGGATCATTAGTTTCGGATTGATACTGGGTTGTGACCGGAGCCAATCCTCCTCCACCCCCGCCTCCCCCTCCCGGGACAATCGTCCTGGCAGTTATGGAATTGGTCACGGAAGCAATCGTGACGTTCCTGTAGCCAGCCGCAAGGCTTGAGGCCGTATGAGTAATAGTGCTGAGATGGCCGCCTTGGTTCTTGACTATGGCTGTAACAGTAATCGTCACCGGGGTGTTCCAATTGGCAGGAGTGAAATTAATGGTACTAGGAGAGACAGTGGACAAGGAATCAGGCGATATGGTTATTTGGACGGTTGAAGTTGGCTGTGAATTCAAGACTATGTCGTATGTATCGGCAGCAATGCCTTCATTGGTGTAAACAATGGTTTTTGAAAGGTTAACGGCCGCGCCGGCGGTGGCTGCCGTCGCGCCGGTCGAGGTAGCAAAACTGAGTCCATCCCCGCTCCTGGCGATCAATTGAAAGGTGTAATACGAGGAAGCGCTGAGTCCCCTGGCTGCGCCGGACCAAGTCGAGGATGCAAAGAACGTCGGGATGCTCGTGATAGCCCCGGAGGAAGTGAAGTAATGGGAATTAATCGCGTCATAAACGGCATAAGTCACGCTGCCCGGGTTCCCGTTGGTGTTTATAACTAAAGGTATGGTGGAAGTGGTAGCCATGCCTAACGTCGGAGCAGGCGGATTCTCGAATATGTCAAAAGTATGATTTGAATAACCTCCGTTGTACCTAAACGACAGGTTTCCGCTGCCATTGGACTGGCAGACTCCATTGCTGCAGGTTGTCCCGTTTATGCCTGTTATGTTTGAAGCTAAAGCTCCGGTTATGGTGATTGTATAGCTTTTATTGGCGTTCAAATCCCCGACCGTATGGTCCGTAACCATGCTTGAGCTTGAGGCATTGGACTCAGTCCATGTTTTATGGGTATTGCTCCAATTCGTGATATTCGTGACATCCAGCCAGGCAGGCCTTCTTGCCGTTGAACCAAAAACATCAAAGCTTCCGCCTGAGGGCGTTATCTTCAGATGGGCTGCATTGCTGTTAGTTGTCCCCAAGTCCCTGAACTTTCCGTCACCATAGATCCTGGCTCCGGCTCCTACGTCTATCGTGTCGGGAGTCACTGGGGCGATATCATGTGGTGGTTGGTATTCGTATGCTCCGATGTCAGGGGTGCCGTATATGGGATCACTCAAGTAATCAGTGCTGGTGATGCCGGTTGACGTGCCAGAGTCGATTGCGGGAGAGGCGGATTGAAGAGAGAAATCAGCACCAGCGGCGTTGGTGAATAAAGGATCACCTGCTATACCATGGTTTTCTATATTGCCAATATATAAATCATAATCAAAAGTTCCAGCACCAGTTGTGTTTGCAGTATTACTATTAAGTATATTGTTTTTTACAACCGATCCAGATGCGGCATTAATACCCGTAGTATTATTATAAAGGGTGTTGTTATAAGCGTTGGCATTAGAGGAGAGGGTTAACCCGGTAGTACTATAGTTTATGACATTTTCAGTTGCATTTACTGCACCCGTTACTGTCAGGCCTGACCAATTACCTTTAGCTGGCGCACCAGAAAGCTCCCAGACCGTATCACCAATACTCGAATCTTTAAGACTGGTAAATAATGTCCTCGTGGGAGCCAAACCACTAAAAGTTAAGCCTGTGTTAGTATAAAATTTAACGTAGTTTCCAGCTCCCTGGAAAGGCAACGCCGATGCAGCACCGCTAATAGTGTCATTTTTTGCAACGATTAGTGTTTTGCCTCTCCAATCAATACTTTGGGGCAGTTCATGGCTATAAGTGATAGTAACGGTATTTGAAACAGACTCGCTTGCATTCCACAATTTTTCCCAACTCATTTTCCGTAAATATATCTTATTACTACTAGCCCCCGATTGATAACCATAAGCAGTATTTTGGCTGGAGATTGCTACCCTGACGCCAACGTCTCCTCCGCCGATAGATAAATAATTACTGTTTTCAAGAGGCGTCATTAAATCTACTCCTGACTTGTTTCTATCCGATGGCATCAAAATATTTGTAGTGCTGCTTATACTCCAATAGCGCGAATCCGTCGTGTCTGTGGAGGGCGTGTCCATCGCTATGTAAAAAAATGTTGCATTAGCTCCTTGTTTTTTAAAAGTTAAATTCCACGTTCTTGTTAAATTAGAGGTCGTCCATACAAATGTTCTTGTGATGTCGGCAAAATCATCTGCTGGAGATGCAGTTCCATAAACATTATTTGCCTCAATGATTGTTATTGAATCCCCACTTACAACATTACCAACATTAAGATTGGTTCCCAATGTGTACGGTGTTGAGTCTATTGAAATTGAAGTGATTGAACCAGCGTTTTCGTGGTTTGGGTGCGCAGGGCCAGTGCAAAAATTATTAAAACTGCCACTATCTCCCACTGGAGCAAGAGACGCAGCTATAGTTGTTGTTATAAAATCACTTTCATATCGATATTGATCTACAAACTGCCAATTCGCAGAACCAGGAACAGCACTAGCGTAGTTTGCGTATTTTATTCCGTATATATAAATTCTACTTTTTGTTCCGTTGTAGGTTTTTACTTCAACTGTGACAACATCTCCTGCTTTAACATTGGCGCCAATTGTAATTGAATAGACATTACCAGAGGATTCCAAATTTGCATTTGTGGTGGCTGAAGTATCAAATTCGCCATTTGAATCAAGGTTGCCAACGTTTGATTGAACTACACCATTAATTTTTACTCTAAGCACTCCATTGACAGTGGGATTATACCAATACCCTAAAAGCAGGCTGTCAGCGTCTTGTGATAAGGTTATCTGCCCAGATGCTGAATAATCAGTATAACCGGGGGTCGGTGCTATAAACCTTTTAAAGCTATAACCCGCAACTGGTGTATTATTCGCCCAAGTTGCTCCGCCGGTTCCATTATTCCATGTCCAATCACTGCTCGATGTAGCGGAATTATATGCTGACACCGTGGCAATGTTTCCTATCACATTTCCGCTATTGTCCCAAGAACCAGCACCTCCGGGGTATTGATATATTTTGTGTTGTACCCATTTTTTATTGCTATAGGTAGCAGTTGAGGGTGCATTTTGGATGGGTTGGTACACATTTACAATCCCCGTAGTTCCTCCATCGGTTTTAGCCGTGTTATATTCCAGATAAGCTGCCGCCTCCGCCTTCCCAGCCAAACCGAAAAACAAAAATCCGCCGCAAAATAAAATTACAACGGTTTTAAGGGTCGTTTTATAACTCATAAGTGCGAGCATTATAGCACAAAAGCTCACAATTTACCTTTCCTGCGTCAAATATTGCCCCTGGCCTTCTCAGCCTCAAGGATCCGCCTCATAGCCAGCAGATAAGCACAGGTCCTTAGGTCGACTTTTTTGCCATGTTCTTCATAAACTCCGTACATCCGCTGCCAGGTAAGCTGCATCATGTCCTTGAGCTTCTTTTCCAGATATTCCGGGTCAAGGATATTGCCAGTCCTGTTCTGTGCCCATTCAAAATAGCTGACTGTCACGCCTCCGGCATTGGCTGCCACATCAGGCACGATCATTATGCCCTTTTCAAACAAAGCCTTGTCAGCATCGGCCGAGATTGGACCATTAGCCAATTCTACGATGGCTTTAGCCTTAACTTCGTTGACGTTGGCTGACGTAATTTGGTTCTCCAGTGCAGCCAGGACCAGGATGTCCACCTCCATTTTAAGGATAGCCTGGTTGTCTATAACTTGGCCTACGCCAACCAGATTCAAAGCCTGGCCCTCTGCCTTCTTGGCTATCAAAGCAGGGATATCCAACCCGTTCTCGTCATAGACTCCGCCTTTTGAGTCAGTGACAGCCACGACCTTATGGCCGGCTTCATGCAACATTTTGGCAATAAAAGATCCGGCGTTGCCAAAACCTTGGACAGCAATTTTAAGGCCGCTGGTTTGCAATCCAAGTTGCTGAATGAAGGACTGAATCATGTAAAACCCGCCTTTGGCCGTGGCATCCGTGCGTTGGGCAATGCCGCCTAGCGCTAAAGGCTTGCCAGTGATCACGCCCGGCTCATGATGCCCGACTTTCTTTTCGAACTCGTCCAACATCCAGCCCATGATTTGAGGGTTCGTGTAAACATCTGGTGCCGGGATATCCTTGTCCTGGCCGATGACATCGGCAAAAGCAGCTGCGTAAGCCCGACTGACTTTTTCTACAAGTTTGAGGTCCATGCCTTTCGTATCAATAGCCACTCCCCCTTTGCCTCCGCCGTATGGCAACCCGGCCAATGAGTTCTTGAGGCTCATGACCAAGGCCAATGATTTGACCTCGTCTTCCACTACATCAGGATGGAAACGAATACCGCCCTTGCCAGGTCCTAATGCCTCGTTATGCAGCACGCGCCAAGCTTGGTATTTTTGGCCATCAACCTCCAGTTCAACCTTGCTGACCCGCTTAAAGTTGAGCAAAACTTCCATCTCGCGGTCAGTAAAGTTAGCGATTGATTTAATGGCACTCAGGCGCTGCATGAGCGATTCGTAAAAGGCATTCATAGGACACGATTAACGGGTTAAAAATCTTTGAGTCGGATTATTATAACTCAATGTCAAATTGAGTCCAGTGACTATCTTTCATAAGTTCGAATCCTGGCCGCTGGCCGCATTATAAAAAAACGACCCTCAAATGAGGATCGTGTTTTTATGGTGGGTAGGCCAGGATTCGAACCTGGGAAGGCGTGAGCCAGCAGATTTACAGTCTGCCCCGTTTGACCGCTTCGGTACCTGCCCTGGAGCCGTTGACCGGGATTGAA
>JAJZQU010000003.1 GCA_021806685.1 bacterium
CCGGCCGGTTGAGTCGGTCAATTGCCCGTCTTCCAAAATCTGAAGCAGAGTTTGTTGCACGTCATTGTGCGCTTTTTCTATTTCATCAAAACAGACGACGCAATGCGGGCGTTTGCGGACAGCATCGGTCAGTTTTGTGCTTTCGCGGTAACCAACATAACCGGCAGGGGAACCGACCAGTTTGGATAGTGAGTGCGATTCTGCAAACTCCGACATGTCCAGTTTGATGAGAGCGTCTTCCCGCCCAAAAAGCTCTTGGGCCAAGGCGCGGGCCAGTTCTGTCTTGCCGGTGCCTGACGGGCCGACTAATAAGAGCGAAGCTTTGGGACGCCTGGGATCATGCAAACCAAGTTTTGCCCGGCGGATCACGTCAGCTATTTGGTTGATGGCACCTTCCTGCCCAATGATGCGTGATGTCAGCCTTTCTTCCAATCCGCCCAGCCTTTCCCTTTCCGAAGCCAAGATGACAGAGACGGGCACATGGGCAATGCGCGCCACGACTTTTGCCACATCTTCCGGCTTAATCGTCGGGCGGTTACGGAGGCGCAAGTCATCCAGCTCATCAGCCAAGGCCAAGCGGTCTTGCTCTAGCCTGGCAGCGTCAGCCGAAGCTTGCTCGGCCTGTTCCATTTCTTGGCGCTGGACATTTTGTTCGGCTTCTTCTTTTTTAGCCTTGATGGCAGCGTCCAAAACAGAAAGCCTTTCCATCTGCTCGCGTGATTGGCGCTTGGCCACAACCGAAGCAGCTGCCTCATCCATCAAATCAACAGCCTTGTCTGGATATAAACGGTCGGTCATAAAACGCCCGGCTAAATCAACCGCTGCCCGCAAGGTTTGGGGATGGAATTTTACGTTATGGTGTTGGGCATACCTTTCTTCCAAGCCTTTCAACATCTCATGGGTGGCCTCAGCCGTCGGTTCCTCAATCATGATCGGTTGGAAACGGCGTTCCAAAGCAGCGTCCGGCTCAATGTGTTTTTTATATTCAGACCAAGTCGTGGCACCCACGCAGCGGATTTCGCCGCGGGCCAAGGCCGGCTTCAGTATGTTGGCGGCATCCAGCGAGCCGGAGGTAGACCCGGCGCCCACGATGTTGTGGATCTCGTCGATAAAAAGGATGGTCTTAGGATCTTGCTTGGCTTCTTCAACGATTTGTTTGAGCCTGGCTTCAAACTCGCCGCGATACATGGTGCCAGCGACCGTCGAAGCCAAATCCAAAGAAAGCAAGCGATGGCCATACAGGGCATCGGGCACATCGCCGTCAGCCAGGCGCTTGGCCAAGCCTTCCACGATGGCTGTCTTGCCTACGCCCGGGTCGCCCAAGAGGATGGGATTGCTTTTGGTGCGCCTGATCAGGATTTCAATCACCCTTTCAATCTCGCTTTCGCGGCCGATAACCGGGTCAAGCTTTTCGGCAATATCAGCTTGCGTCAAATTGCGGGCAAAACTTTCCAAAGCAGAAGTTTGCGAGGCTCGCCAATTGCGCGGCGAAGCAAAAGGCGGTTGCATGGGCCTTTCCTCTTCCATGCCGCCCGTCAAGTCATCTTCGTCTTCAGCCCTTTGCAAAACTTGGTCCATGGACGGGAAGTTGGAAGTGGAGCGCAAGACGCTCTCGGCTTGTTCGCGCAAAGTCTTGAGGTCAATGTTTTGGGATTTAAAATAATCCAAGACAGTCTTGTCATCGCATTCCGCCAAGGCAGCCACCAGGTGTTCCGTGCCCACGAATTTGTGTTCGCGCAAGTGGGCTGTCACGATGCATTTTTCCAAAAGTTTTTTAACGCCCTGTGATAAGTCCAAGGCCATGACGGATTTTTTGACAGAAGGGCTGCCCAGGAAAAAAGCAGTGGCATCAAGGTCTTTGCAACCGGCTTTCTTGAGGATCTCGCCACCCAAAGCGCCTTTTTCCTGCAAGAGGCCGACGATCAAATCGCCCGGCTCTACCAAGTCCCGGCCATTGGAAACAGCAAAGCTCAACGCTTTTTGGAGCGTGTCTTTCAGATGGTTGGTAAACCGGTGGATGAGGTCGTTGGGGAGCATAGTATGGTGACATGTGACCTGTGACACGTTTGATCCGACAAGTCACGTATCACGTTTCACGTGTCAGGGTTTTTCGAGCATTTCTCTTAAAAGTTTAATCCTCTCGTTAATGGGAGGGTGAGTCGAAAATAATCCAGCGGCGCGTTGCCCCAGTGACTTGGCTGTTGGGTCGGAAATCCAAAGATGGTTGGTGGCAGGGGAGACGCTGCGTATCGGGGAGGCGTTGTCGCGGATTTTTTCCAAGGCAGAAGCCAAGCCTTCGGGATAACGCGTCAGGAGTGCGCCGGAAGCATCGGCCAAATATTCGCGCTTGCGGGAAATGGCCAGTTTGATCAACTCGCCGACCAGGGGAGCCAGCAGGATAAAGAGTATGCCGAGGATTATCAGGATGCCTCCGCCTTCGCGGGATCGGCGTCGGCCAAACAAGCTGCCGCGAAACATCCAGTTGCCCAACATGACAATGGCTCCGACCAAGATAGCCACCAGGATCATGAGCCGCGTATCAAAATTTTTGACGTGCGACATTTCGTGGGACAAAACTCCCTCGAGTTCGTTCTTATCCAAAATTTGCAGCAAGCCGGTGGTGACTGCCACGCTGGCATGTTGCGGGTCGCGCCCAGTGGCAAAAGCATTGGGCGATGGGTCCTCAACAATGAAGATACGCGGCCTTGGGATGCCGGCCGTAATGGCCAAATTCTCGACGGCATTCCACAGCGTCATGAATTGCGCCCGGTCAGTCAGTTCAACTGCGCCTGCTGACCAGAGGGCGATGCTTGATCCGGCGTACCACGAAATAAGCGTCCAACCGGTTGAAACAAACAAGGCAAGAATCAGGCCAGTGTATCCCGTGTCAGTCACATAGCCGTAAATATAACCGACCACAGCTAACAACCCAACGAATAAGGCTATAAGCAACCACGATTTGCGTTTGTTGGAATCAATTTGGGAATACATGGGCAGTGTCAGGTCTCAAGTTACAAGTTTCAAGCAAAAAAACTTGAAACTTGTTGCTTGGAACTTACGCTTGGGGTGCCGGTTGGTTGAACTCAACCTTAGGCACATCTTTTTCTTCCTCGGCAGCTTCAAAGAATTTGTAGGCCTTGAATTGCAGGAAGTTGGCAATCAGGTTGGTCGGGAAAACCTGAATCTTGGTGTTGAAGTCGCGCACGTTGCCATTGTAGAAACGGCGTGAAGCTTGGATTTTATTTTCCGTGTCAGCCAATTCGGTTTGGAGCTGCAAGAAATTTTGGTTGGCTTTTAGTTCGGGATAGCTTTCGGCTACGGCGAACAGGCTCTTTAAGGTTCCCATCAGCTGGTTTTCGGCAGCGATCTTTTCATCGATGCTTTTGGCCTGCATGGCTTGCGACCGGGCTTCGGCCACTTTAGTGAAAACAGTGCTTTCGTGAGAAGCATAACCTTGGACAGTGGATACAAGGTTGGGGATTAAGTCATGGCGTCGCTTGAGTTGGACGTCAATGTCTGACCAGGCTTCGTCCGTCTGATTGCGGGACTTAATCAGGCTATTGTAAGTCACCAAAAGCCAAACGGCTAAAATAGCGACAACTATCAGCAAAATCCATCCAAACATAGAGGATTTAAAGCTATGAATTATTACCCCGAATTATAGACGAATGGCTGCGCATGGTCAATAATGTTTTTCATATGCACAAAGAGCTTTTTTCGGTCTTTAAGGCCTATGACATCCGTGGGGAGTCGCCGCAGGTCATTGACGCTGCTTTTGCGGCTAATTTGGGTGCGGCTATCGTTAAATCACGTAACCCTAAAAGGGTCATGGTTGGCCGAGATATGCGGCTTACCTCACCCGAACTCGAAAAGGCGTTGGTCGAGTCACTGTCTAGCCAGGGGGTTGAGGTGGTCAGGATAGGGCTTTGTTCAACTCCCATGTTCAATGTCTTGCTTGGTTTGGCAAATCCCAAGTTTGATTTGGGAGTCATGATCACTGCCTCGCACAACCCGGGAAAATACAATGGCTTCAAATTTTCAAACAGCGATTGCGTGCCCATCGGGTTGGACAGTGGCATGGATAAAATTCGTGATGCCTGGCCTGACCAGGCGCCAGGGGAGTTAAGCGTGACAAAAGGTTCAGTCACGGAAGATCCGACTGCGCTCGATCGTTATCTTGATTACGTTATCAAGCTCGCCAATCTTCCGGCCGACATGCCTGAAATGAAAGTTGTGATTGATGCAGGCAACGGCATGGGTGGCCATGTCTTGCCTAGGTTGCTGGAAAAGTGTCCTTGGATAAAAGCTGAGCAATTATATTTTGACCTGGATGGCAATTTCCCAAACCACGAAGCTAATCCGATTAAGCCGGAAACATTGGATGTCTTGCGCCAAAGGGTCAAAGATACTAAGGCTACTTGCGGCATTGCTTTTGACGGTGATGCTGACCGAGTCGGTTTTGTTGACGAGCAGGGCGAGCAAATAAAGGGTGATATTTTAACAGCCTTATTTTCCAGCTTGCAGGAAAAGGTTAAACAAGGCGGACGTGTCCTGTTTGATATCCGATCTTCTTGGTCAGTTCCCGAGACTGTCCAAGCTACTGGTGGCATACCGGAAATCTTTCCAGTCGGCAGCGCCAAAATAAAAAACGCCATGCGTGAAAAACAGGCTGTCTTTGCCGGGGAAGTATCCATGCATTATTACTTTAATGAGCTTTGGAATGTGGAGAGCGGGGATTATGCCATGCTGATTTTGTTAAAGTCTTTAGCTGCCAATAATCAGCCGCTAAGCTCAATGTGGAAAAAAATTGCTCATTACTTCCATTCCGGAGAAATAAATTTTGAGGTAAAGGATACAAAAAGTGTTCTTAGTAAATTGAAGGATGTCTACGCTGCCAAGGCCACTAAAGTCATTGAGATAGATGGTATTCGTTGTGAGTTTGGCGATCCTAAAGCAGACAAGGAAGCCTGGTGGTTTAATGTCAGGGCCTCCAACACAGAGCCTTTGGTCAGGTTAAACCTCGAAGCCACGACCGAAGAGCTGATGAGAGCCAAGGTTAAAGAACTGACTGACTTAATCAATTCGTAATGAGCTATGATCGGTTTATTTGATTCTGGTATCGGTGGGTTGACTGTTGTTAAAGCCTTGTTGGAAAAAGCTCCTAAGGCGGATTTTGTGTATTTGGGTGATACGGCCCGTTACCCATATGGCAATAAAAGCCAGGAAACAGTTGAACGTTATGCCAAAGAAGACGCGGAATATGTTATTAAGCAAGGTGCGCAGCTGATAATCGTGGCTTGTAACACTGCCAGCTCATTGGCCTTGCCTAAGTTGCAGGAAACATTCCCCAACATCCCTTTTATTGGCGTGGTCAAACCCGCTGCCCAGGCAGCCGCTGCTTTGGGACGCCATAAAATTGGAGTCATCGGGACCAGGGCTACGGTCAACTCAGGCATCTATGAAAAAGTCATCAAAAAATACGCCCCTTCGGCCGAAATCCTGCAGCGAGCCTGTCCATTGTTCGTACCTTTGGTTGAAGAAGGTTTGCTGGATGATCAAGTGACTAAAACCATGGTCAAGCGGTACCTCATGCCATTGCGCCAAGCTAATGTTAATGCCTTGATACTCGGCTGCACGCACTACCCATTCCTAAAACCATTAATACAAAGGTTCATGGGCAAGAAAGTCAAAGTTATTGACTCGGCTGGGACAGTTATCCAGCAGGCCATGGAAAATTATCCTGACTTATTTCTGGCACAAGATAATCCCAAGCAAACAATTACCTTTACTGAGACCTCTTCAGCCTCGGACCAGGTGGCCAGCCGTTGGTTGGGCAGGCAGGTTAAAGGAGTCAAGGCTGACCTGTAAGCTCAAGCTGAAAGTTGATTCAGTGGGTTTATTGATATATAATCTCATTAATTTTATGCCTTTCGAAAATCCCTTCCTCATCCAAAAATACCCGGATTTGCCAGGCTCCAAGCCAGTTGAGTCGGCTGTAGGGAAGGTGCAGAGAGAGGGCGGGAAGATCCGCAACAAAGAAGACCGGGTCCAGGCCTATCTTGACCGCCTGGAAAAACTCATACTTGACCCGAAAAAAGAACAAAAGACGATTCAGATGGCCGGCCAAACTCGTCCCCGGGCTCTTTCTCTCTTGAGGGAAATGGTCATGGACAAGTACGTGCGCGTGAACGAGCGGAAGATGGCCGAAGGCGCGGCCCGGGTAGAGGAGCGCGCGGCCAGGGAAATGGGCATCCAGGCCCACTACGGCGAGCAGGAACTTGAGCAGCGCGGCGAGATCGCGGTTGAGGACCTGGAAAAATCTTTAGATAACTGGATTTCGTATCTTTCAGACGCCAACGAACCCTATCCAATCTGGTTCCGTTATTACGCCTTCCGCAACATCCTTGACCTCTCTGACTACGACAAAGACAAGCAGGAGTTTCCCAAGCGTTCGGCCGGCACGGCCCGCCTTTTCCCTGACATAGACCGCGGGGCCTTGGCATACGTCGAGGACAGGATTGAAGCCTCGAAGGATCCGGCTCAACTTGAGCGCCTTAAACGCGTGGAGCAGGCGAACGGCACTCCGGAGGACTTATTGATCACTGAAGACAAGGCGGAGCGGTTCGCCAAACTCCCTTTTGCCAAGCAATACGCGGAAGGCATCAAGCAGGCCGGAGAGATCACGCCCGAGATGCGCGAGGAAACGCGCGGCAGGTGGGTCAAGTACCAGCAAGGCACCGATCCCACGGCCCTCTGGGCCTCGCTCCAGAACAAAGGCACGGCCTGGTGCACCAAGGGGTTTGCCACGGCCGAAACCCAGCTCAAAGGAGGGGACTTTTACGTCTATTACACTTTAGACAAGCAGGGCAAGCCCGCCATCCCGCGCATTGCCATCCGCATGCAGGGCGATGCCATCGGCGAAGTCAGGGGAGTGGCCGACAGCCGGCAGAACCTGGAGGGCAACATGGCGGAGATTGCGGATGAAAAAATGAAACCATTGCCCGGATGCGAACGGTACAAGAAAGCCTCGGCTGATGTGAAACGCCTGAATGAGATTTATGTGAAATCCAAAGCCGGGCAGCAACTTAAGAAGGAAGACCTCATCTTCCTTTATGAGATCGACTCTCCCATTCAAGGTTTTGGTTACGAGGCGCACCCGCGCATCAAGGAGCTCCGTGACAGGCGCAACCCCAAAGAAGACGCTTCCATTGTCTTTGAGTGTAAGCCAGATGAAATAGCTTGGAAGAAAGAGGATATTAAAGAAACCACCAAAGCCTACATCGGCCCGCTCTTCCCCGGTATATTCAAGGCACTTGGCCATCTCGAACATATTTATACTTCTTTCCCTGAAGGCAGGATCAGGAAACAGTCAATCGAGATCGGAGGAAAGGACAAAAAACAGCTCGAAGCAGAACTTGAAAAAGCCAAAATAAACGTCAATAATTATGCCCGCCACATGATGCGCCAAAAAGAGTTTACGACTGAAAAGAAACCCGAACAGGCAGACCTAGTTCGCCTTAAAGTCGGCGATCTTGGTTTTAACCATAATCCGACAACCGATGAAATTTACAAAAAAGTCGAAGAACTAGGTTTGGAGCTTTGCCCGGCCGAAGTCGGTCCTTATCTTCGTCTGGAGTATAAGGATTAGGCATTAAATGAATGGATTTACATTGCAATGAAACAAATAGCTGATCCCGGCGGCAACCCGGGCGTCTTCGAGCTGGGACGCATTGCCGACGGGCTCTGGCTGAGCCGCAACTGGGCGAAGCCCGCGAGTACCTGGCTTCCGCACGGCGAGTTGGTGTTCCGCTCTCGCAAGTGATTTTTTGAAATTTTATTTCTTTTTTAGACGCTTTGGTTCTTTGGTGCTTGGATGCTTTGAGCCAGCTCAAACGTATTGCCATGGCTTAGCGAGCCTAAATATGAAGCCAGAGTTTGTGGTGACTTATTTTTTCGCAAATGTTTTAGCATTCGGTTTTTTGTTGCGGTCCTCGGTATGCGATGATTTGGGAAATGAACCCAACCTAAAAAATCCACGCCAGAGGCAAGGGTCTCGATAGAAACTTTTTTAGGGTGAAGCTCAAGATGCAATTGTGTTTGCAGAAATTCTGAAATGATTGGAATTAAACCAATCAAGTATCTCTTATCTTCATGTAAGATAACAAAGTCATCAGAATAACGAATATAGAAGCGGGTTTTGACTTGCCGTTTTAAAAACTGGTCCAAATCGTTCATATAAATGTTCACCAAGAGTTGGCTGGTGACGTTGCCGAGCGGAAGGCCGATGTTTGCTTTTCCTTCCACATGGAAGCTGTCGATAACTTGCTCCAATAGCCAGAGGATGTCGCCATCTTTTATGCGCCACCGCAAGATATTTTTTAGAATTTCATGATCAATATTGGCGAAAAATTTTCTAATGTCGCACTTCAGCACCCAAGCAGTACGCGTGTGGTTTTTTGAGGCTTTTCTTACAAAATATCTCAGGCGATCCATGGCACGATGCGTGCCTTTGCCAATGCGGCACGAATAGGAATCGTGGATGAACTGCTTATCGAAATACGGATAAAGAATCCTGCAGATTGCGTGGTGCACCAGCCGATCTCGTACGTTGGCTTTGTGGATATCGCGCGGTTTCGGATCGTTGATCTTGAAAGGATGGTAGGGACCATGCCGATAGGTCTTTTCCGTCAGCTCTGCGTGGAGATTCAGGACGTTGTCCATGAAATGCATGGAAAACTCCGCGACGTCTTTGCGTTTTTTCTTGCCGCGCAAAAATTCTTGCCAGGAAGCGAGCAAATTCTCCACGAAAATGATATCATCGTAAATATGAGGCAGCCATTTACTCTCTCTCTCTCTCTCTTAATAACGCCTCGATTTTGCAGCGCGTCAAAGAAAGCTATTTGGCGTGGATGCAAATCGTGCCGCACATAAACAAAGGGGCGCGTTATACCATCGGCGCACGAATTGAAAACAAATTTCTTGATCTTCTTGAACTCGCCCATACGGCGTATTTTACAGAACGGGAGGGAAAAGCGGAAAAGGTGTCGGAAGCCATTTTTCTTTTAGACACGTTGAAGTTTATTATCTCGGTGGCTTGGGAAGGTAAATTGATTTCGCACAAACAATTTGATGAGATCGCCAACAAACTCGATGAGGTCGGCAAGATGCTAGGCGGTTGGAGGAAAAGCCTGGACAATCCGGAAAAGAAAAACCGCACTCTGTAAGCGCGGAAAAGACAATACTTTCGAGAGCGGAACATTAACTCGTTGTTCGGATTCCAGGTATTCGCGGGCTTCGCCCAGTTGTTGCTCAGCCAGAGCCCGTCGGCATTGCGTTCCAGCTTGAAGACGTTCGGGTTGCCGTCGGGATCAGTTTTTGTGCAGCGCGCCGTCCAAGCCACTGTCCTTCGACGAAGCTCAGGACTGTATTTTATGCGTGATCGTAAATCACAAAGCGCGTTACACCAAGTATTTCTATTTTTATGACAATCTGCACATCCTCCATGAAAAGCTATGGCCGTTCATGCTCTCAACGTACATTTGCCGGTCAGGTCTCGAATAGCCGTAGCCGTTTCGATGTAACCAAACTAAGGATAGTATAACAAATTAATCATTTTATATTAAGAGAGGCCCTACTAGCGCAAGCTATACAAACCACGGACATTTAAGTAATATATAGGCCATGTTAATCGTACTTATTTTCTTATTGGTCCTGTCCGTTTTGGTGCTTATCCACGAATTCGGCCATTTTGTGGCAGCCAGGATTTTTGGCGTTAAAGCTGACGAATTTGGTTATGGTTTTCCGCCCCGGCTGGTTGGGATTGTTAAGGACAAGGGTAAGTGGCGCAAAGTCAGCGGCAAAGACGAAAAAGAATACCAGAACACAATTTGGTCGTTGAACTGGTTGCCTTTGGGCGGCTTTGTACGGATCAAAGGTGAAAACGGTGAAGAAGAGACGATCAAAGATAAGGATGCTTTCCATTCCAAGCCCATTTGGCAGCGCATCATCATTTTGGCAGCCGGCGTGACAATGAATTGGCTATTGGCCTTTGTGCTTTTTGCCAGCATTTTTTCGATCGGGGCAACTGCCATCTTGGAAGGTGTGCCGGCTGACGCCAAAATTGAAAACAGGGAAGTCAGGATCACAAACATCATGGTTGATAGCCCTGCTGCCAAGGCTGGTCTATTGCCGGGTGACAGGGTCCTTTCCGTAGCTGGCGTTGTGCCCGAGACTTTTGAGAAGGCACGCGAGGCCATAGCTGCCCAGAACGACAAGGCTTTTGAAGTGCAGATTGAACGGGACGGGCAAAAGAAAAGCCTTAGCGTGAGCCCAATCTATATTGAAGAAATAAAAAAATTCGGCATTGGAGTCGGTTTAGCTGACGTCGGCAGGGTCAGATTCCGTTTTGACCGAGCCCTGTTCTATGCCGGCGAGACAGTTGCTGGCTACACGCGCGATGTGATTGTCAGTTTTGGCACCTTAATTAGGGATATTGTTTTCTTGCGTCACGTGGAACAAGATGTGGCTGGCCCGATTGGCATTGCTGTCATTACCGGCCAGGTGGCTAAGCAGGGTATTGTGCCGCTTTTGCAGTTTGCAGCCATCCTCTCCATAAATTTGGCGGTCGTGAATTTCCTGCCCATCCCGGCTTTGGATGGCGGTCGTGTGCTCTTCCTTGTCATCGAGAAGATCAGGCGCAAAGCCGTAGCCCGCAAAGTGGAAGCCAGGATTCACCAAATCGCTTTCCTTTCACTTATCATCCTGATCTTGCTCGTCACCATTCGCGATATTGGCAAGTACGGTGGCGTTATCTGGGGAGGGATTAAGGGATTGGTAGGAATGTAAAATAATCAAGAATTATGAAAGACCAATTAGAAGCTTTGCGGCTCGAAATCGAGCGCGATGTCAAAGCAGCCAAGTCACTCGAAGAGCTCGAGCAGATTGAAGTCAAATATTTGGGGCGTAAAGGGCAGCTGACTTCGATGCTGAAGGGTTTGGCCAACGTGACCGCTGAAGAGCGGCCAATACTTGGAGCCTTGGCCAACCAGATCAAGCAAACCGGCTTGGACCTGCTCGCCAGCAAGCGTGAGTCACTTGCTTCCAGCCGCTATGATGCAGTAGCAGAAACTGAAAGAGTCGATGTGACTGAGCCTGGCATCCGCCCGCCGGAAGGCCACTTGCACCTCATGACGCATACCATCCGCGAGATAACATCTATCTTTGAGAAGATTGGTTTTTATCGCCCGCGTTATCCTGAAATTGATTGGGATTGGTATGCCTTCGAGGCTTTGAACATGCCGCCTGACCATCCGGCGCGCGATGACTGGGAAACTTTTTTCATGGACGCTCCAATTTCCAAAAAGGGGAAGATGGTCATGACGCCGCATACTTCCAACGGCCAGATCCACGAACTCCAGCGCCATGAATTCCCGGTGCGCATGATTGATATTGGCAAGAGCTATCGCCGCCAGATCGATGCCACGCATACGCCCATGTTCCACCAGTTTGAGGGCTTGTATGTTGACCAGGGCGTCAACCTGACGCATTTGCGCGGCATTTTGGATTATTTTGCTGGGCAATTTTTCGGCAAAGGCCGCATCTCACGCATTCGTCCGCATCACTTTAGGTTTACAGAACCTTCTTTTGAAGTCGATATCTCATGCGGAGTTTGTGGCGGCACAGGGCTCGTCAATAAACAAAAGTGTAAAGTTTGCAAACGCGGTTGGTTGGAAATCGGCGGTGCAGGCATGGTCCACCCGAACGTCCTCAAGGCTTGCGGCGTAGATCCCAAAAAATATTCGGGTTTTGCTTTTGGTTGGGGAGTTGAGCGCGTGGCTATGATGAAAGAGGGCGCCAAAATCGACGACATCCGCATCCTGTATCAGAACGATGTGCGGTTTTTGAAACAATTCTAATATGAACCTCCTTGTATCTTACGATTGGCTAAAGGAATACGTCAGTCTTCCTATAAAGCCCGAAGAATTCGCGGCGCGGATTTCGCTTTCCGGTCCGGCTGTTGAAAAGATTTTGACGCTCCATTCTGGATTGGATGGAATAGTGGTGGGCAAAGTCCTCAAGCTCGCGCCACATCCGCAAGCGGACAAGCTTAAGCTCGTAACAGTTGATATTGGCAAGAAACAGCCGCTGATATTGGTCTGCGGTGGCTCGAACTTATATGACGGCCAAAAAGTTGCGGTCGCCTTGATTGGCGCTATGGTGCGCTGGCATGGCCAAGGTGATTTGATTGAGCTGCAGGCTGCTGAGATTCGTGGCGTCAAGAGCGAGGGTATGATTTGCGCGGCCAGTGAGATTGGTTTGGGCGAGGCTTTCCCACATGAAGAGCGCGAGATTTTGGATTTGGGCAAAGAAATCCCTGAAATGAACGTCGAACCAGGCACTCCGCTGTCAGATGCTTTGGGTGGCAAAGACGACGTGGCCATGGATATCGAAGTTACCAGCAATCGTCCTGATTGCATGGGCATGGTTGGCATGGCTCGCGAAGCCTCGGCCATCCTCAAACGGCCATTCAAGTGGAAGGAGCCGCAGCTGAATTCCTCCCTACCCTCCCTTAAACAAGGGAGGCGTTCAAAAGCCCCCCTTAGTAAGGGGGGAAACAAAGGGGGAATTTCTGTTCACATTGATGCCAAGCAGGCTTGTTCTCGTTATATTGGAGTTAGGATTGATGGCGTAAAAGTCCAAAAGTCACCTTGGTGGCTAAAACGTCGCTTGATGTCGGCCGGTATTCGTCCCATCAACAACCTGGTCGACATTACTAACTACGTGATGCTTGAGACTGGCCAACCCATGCACGTTTTTGATGCAGCCAAGCTCAAGGGCCCGGAAATCCGCGTCCGTTTCGCGCGTGCCAATGAAAAGATGCAGGCCTTGGACGGCAAGACTTACCAGCTCGATGATAAGATTTTGGTGATTGCTGATGCTGAGCGCCCGGTGGCTATTGCCGGTGTTATGGGAGGGGAGCAGACCGGAGCTGACGAAAAGACGACCAACATCGTGCTCGAAGCCGCCACTTTTGATCCAGTCATTGTCCGCAAAGGCTCGCGCAAAATTAATTTGCAATCAGATTCACAATTGCGTTTTGAAAAAGGCTTGTCCCAGATGGCTCCGCCTCCAGCCATGGCGCGGGCTATTAAATTAGTTTTGGAGTTGGCTGGCGGAAAAGTCATGGGCGAACCGGCCGACGTTATGTCAACTACCTATAAACCTCTGGTTTATTCTGTCACGACAGATGAGGTAAATGGTCTGATTGGCGTTGAAGTTAAAAAGACTGAAATGATCGACGTACTGCGCCGCCTCGGTTTTAAAGTTTCAGCTTCCGGTAAGCATATCAAGGCAACTGTGCCATGGTGGCGTGACCATGATATTGAGATGGGACGCGACTTGGTTGAAGAGATTGCCCGCGTCATTGGTTATGCCAAAATCCCGTCGGTTGTGCCGATAGCTGTTGCGCCGCGCGAAACAGACCAAGTTATCCAATGGGAAGACCGCCTCAAGGATATTACCAAGGCAGCCGGTTATACTGAGGTCTTCAGTTGGTCGTTTGTTTCCGAAGACATGTTGCGCAAGGCGAGCTATGATCCTACGCACCTCTTGCATGTCCAGAACCCGCTTTCCAGCGACTGGTTAGTCATGCGGCCCTCGCTTTTGCCTGGCATGTTGCAGGCTGTGGCTGATAACCAGGAACGTGAAAGAGATCTCCATCTTTTTGAGTGTTCAAATATTTTTGTCCGTAAGGATGGCAAGTCAACTGGCCCATGGACCGACCTGCCGGATGAGGTGCCGGAGTTTGCGCTCATGATCCGTGAAGCCGACAACCTTGAGCCTTGGCGCAAGGCAAAGGGTTTTGTTGAACATCTTTTTGAAGAGTACGGCATCAGCGATGTTCATTGGAAACGCATTTCACGCGATGCAGTTTGGCACCCTGGCCGCACTGCCCAGGCTTTTAAGGATGACAAGCCTTTGGCCATGGTCGGTGAGATTGGCCCGCAGATGTCCGAAGCCTTTAAGATTAAGGGCCGGGTCGGTGCGGCTGTGGTTAATATCCGCGAGTTCATGTCTTTTGCCAAAACTTCCAAAACATATGTGCCACCCATGCCATATCCAGAGGCTAAGCGCGATTTGGCGTTAGTTGTCGATCGTAATGTTGATTATCGCGAAATGGAATTAGCCATCCTCCGTGCGGATGAGCGAATCTTGAAAGTCGAGTGGTTTGATACATACGAAGGCAAGGGGATTGCAGACAATAAAAAATCAGTGGCCATGCACCTGACAATCGGTTCACGCGAAAAAACCCTCGAAAGCTCTGAGGTTGATGGCGTGCTGGAAGATGCTATTTTGGCTTGTAAGGAAAAGTTTAAAGCTGAAGTGAGGGGATAAAAAAGTAGAGGCGTTGCATTGCAACGCCTCTACTTTTTTACATCTCATCCACTTCTTTTTTGCCGGCCGCCAGTTCGCGGACCTGTTCTTTGTCTAGCCCAAGCAAGAGCACTTGGAATTCACCGACGTGGGTCTTTTCTTCCTTGGCAATTTCCATCAGGACTTTTTTAATTTTAGCTGACTTTGACTTAGCTGCAAATTGCTCGTAGAGATTTACGGCATCCAGCTCGGCGATGATAGCTGCGCGCAGAATCTCTTTATCAATATTCTGTTGCGGAACTTTGCTTAAATCGATGGGTAGGGAAGACATCATAGTATTTGATGAAGAATTATTAATATTCTTGTAACTCGTAACCTGTAACGCCGCGTCCAGGGTCTCGAGTTTCGAGATATAAGTTACATGATACACGATTCTGTTAATCTTGACATTCCCCGCACGCTTCCACGTCTTCCCGCCTGATTCCAAGTGAGCAGGCTATTTTTTTATTGACATAGTTGGCGATCTGATATAAAAAATCGTTGGTTGTCGAGGTTGTTGTTCTGTCACAATTGGAGGTTCCATGGAAACCAGGAAGATTGCGTTGGCTTGTTTCATCGGCGGAGCGATTTGCTCGGCCGTTGCGCTGCTCTTCGCGCCAGCCTTTTGGTGGCTTGGCCTGATCGCTGGCTTTGTCGGCGGCTATCTTGCCTATGATTTCCGCGAAGTGCTCCGGGCGATTCCCAAGGCCGCACACGAAGTGGGTCGGGTCATCGCCGAAGAATGGCCGGGGGCCAAAAAGTGGCTGGCCAAGCCGCGTCCCATCATCTACCCGGCTGTGTTTTTGGCAGTTGCCGGGGGCACAGGCTTCTTGGTTTTGGCCCGACGATACGCTTCCGATCAAATCGGACTGGAATTTTTTGCAGTCATACCATCGGCTGTGATAGCTACCTTCACGGGCGTGACTTTCTTGGGATTAATTGAAACGGGTGCGGAAGCCGAGGGTTGCTTCTGGATTCCGACGCGGGAAAACGTATTGGGATGGGCGAATCGGCGTAAATACTATTCTGACATGGGGTATACGGAAAAGCCGTACACCTATGCCAATGCCTACCGCTGGCTGGTGCGAGGAATTGGCGTCGTGTGCCTCGGAGTCATCAAGTTCCTCTTCCGGGACATGTGGAGGCCAGTGGGGGAGTTCTTTCTTAATGTTTTGATTTACGTAGGCCTATTCCTCCTCGGTTGTGTGTACTACCCCTGTCTGTTCGGCTGGAAGCTCTTCAGGCTGATCCACTCGCACAAGCGCCTGCTCTGCGCCATCGATAGTGCGATTGGCGGAGCTATGAGTTACCTCCTGCTCGCCAGGTCAACGCATACGCTGGGAGCGCAAGTCGCACTCGTCATCTTCGGTGGCTTGCTCGGCGCGGGCTTCGGCGTCCTGAACTGGGAAGTCGTTTCCAAGCGCCTCCTACACGTTGAGTCCAAGAGCTGACCTCGTCTCGTCGGCTATCTCCTCGCCCGAGTCCAAGTGACCGGGCTATTTTTTTTAATTTTAGCTCGCAACTTGTAACCTGTAACTTGTAACGCCGAATCCGGAGTTTCGAGTTTCGTGTTACAAGTTACACGTGGTATACTATTTGCATATGGATCTCGCCTCTTCACAAGCTTTTTTCTGGTTAGCCTTCGGCGTCGCTATCTTCGGCGTCGCGGCTTTTATTTGCTGGGTGCTTTTCGAAGTCGCCCGCATGTTGCGCCAGGGCAACGAAGTAGTGGAGCACACGCGGGAGATTGTAGGCGGCATAGAGGAAGATATTGCCCATGCCAAAGAAAAACTGGGAGGCGTGCTTGGGTCATTGGCCGGAGTGGCAGCCGCTACCAAAGGCTTGGCTTCATTCGCCAACAGCGTCAAAGAATCACCCAAGGGTCCAAAGACTTCCAAGAAACGTTTTAATAAACTACTGAACGAAGAGGAGGAAGAATAGTCAACTTGGCAGCTCGTTGATCGCCAGCTAAGATACTGGCGATTTTAAATCTGCAGGCCTTGTGCCGTCAGCAGGAATAATGCTTATGTCTGACCAGAGTCCGTTCGTCCATCTTCACGTCCACTCAATGTATTCGCTTTCGGATGCCATGGGCGATGTGGATGAAGTCGTCAAAGCAGCTAAGGCCAAAGGCTATGATGCTATTGCTTTGACGGATCATGGCGCGCTTTATGGAACGATTGAGTTTTACGAAGCCGCGCAAAAAGAGGGGATCAAGCCCATTATCGGGCTTGAGGCCAACATCGCGCCCAACCTTTTGACTGATAAGCGGCCTCGCATTGATGACTGGACTTACCATTTGACGTTATTAGCTGAAACCCACGAAGGCTACCAAAATTTGCTTAAGCTTGTGTCCATTTCGTATTTGGACGGTTTTTATTATAAGCCGCGTATGGATAAAAATGTCCTGCGCCAATATCACCAAGGCTTGATTGCGCTTTCCGGTTGCATGAAGGGGCAGATACCCAAAGCCTGCCTGGAGAAAGATGATTTGGAAAAGGCAGAGGCAGCTCTCCGTGAGTATCAGGATATTTTTGGTGTGGATAACTTCTTTTTGGAGCTGGTCCACCACCCGGAGTCACCGACCCAGTTGGACATTAACCAGAACTTGATTAAGCTCGCAAAAAAGACGGGTGCACCTTTAGTGGCTACAAAAGATGTTCATTATATAGAGGAGGATGACGCCGAAGCTCAAGATGCTCTCCAGTGCATCCATGCCGGCAAACTGCTTTCTGACGCCAACCGTTTTACTATCAGGACCATGGACCATTCCATGGTGACGGCTGATGTCATGATCCAGTCTTTTGCTGAAGTGCCAGAGGCGATTGAGAATACGCGCAAGATTGCAGATCGTTGCAACGTTGAACTTGAGCTAGGCAAAAATTTACTCCCTAAATTTGAAGTGCCTGAAGGAGAGACAGAAATGTCGTATCTGCGGAATTTATGCGAGAAAGGTCTTAAGGAGCGTTATGGCGCGGAACCCTCAGTTGAAGCTAAGGAGCGCATGGAGTTTGAATTGTCGGTCGTCGAACGCATGGGTTTCCCGGGTTACTTTTTGATTGTCCAAGATTACGTGAATTGGGCCAAGGACAATGGCGTCATTGTCGGTCCCGGCCGCGGTTCGGGAGCAGGTTCTATCTTGGCTTACGCGCTTCGGATTACCAACCTCGATCCATTGCATTACGGTTTGCTGTTCGAGCGTTTCCTCAATCCAGACCGTATCAGTATGCCTGATTTTGATTTGGATTTTGATGATGTCCGGCGCAAGGACGTGATTGAATATGTCACCAAAAAATACGGGGCAGACCGCGTGGCTGGCATTATCACCTTTGGTACTATGGCTGCTCGCGCCGCCGTGCGCGACGTGGGCCGGGTGCTGGGCTGGACGTTCCAGGAAGTGGATAGGGTGGCCAAAGTCATACCGCCGCCCGTGCAAGGTAAAAATATTCCCATCCACGTTTCACGCAAGGAAAATCCTGAGCTTAAAGCGTTAGATGAATCTGACCCACGCGTGACGCAATTGCTTGATCTCGCTTCAAGGCTCGAGGGAACTTCGCGCCATGCCAGCCAACACGCTTGCGGCATTGTCATTGCGCCTGCCGACCTGGTCGGCTATGCGCCTTTGCAAAAAGCGCAGGGTGGAGATGTAGACCAAGTCATTCAATATTCCCTGCATCCTTGCGAAGCGGTTGGCCTGCTTAAGATGGACTTCTTGGGTCTATCTAACTTAACAATCATCCGCGAATGTTTGGAAATCGTAGATGCCGTGCACGGCGATACGGTTAATTTAGATGCCATTCCTTTGGATGATGAACAATCATTTGAACTATTAGGTAGGGCGGAGACAACAGGCGTCTTCCAGCTTGAATCTGATGGCATGAAGCGTTACATCCGCGAGCTCCGCCCATCGAGCATCGACGACATTATTGCCATGGTGGCCCTTTACCGCCCCGGTCCGATGCAATTCATTGAGTCTTTCATTGCCCGCAAACATGGCAAGGAAAAAATTGTCTATGCCCACCCGCTGACTGAAAACGCGCTCAAGAGCACTTACGGCATCCCTGTTTACCAGGAACAAGTCATGCAAGTCTCAAAAGACATGGCTGGCTTTACGGGCGGCCAGGCCGATACTTTGCGCAAGGCCATGGGCAAAAAAATCGCCAAACTCATGGCTGAGATGCGCGAGAAGTTTATCAACGGATCAATCAAGAACGGGGTCAAGCAGGAAGTGGCTGAAGCTGTCTTTACGCAATTTGAGGAATTTGCGGCTTATGGTTTCAATAAGTCGCACGCTGCCTGTTATGCCATGATTGCTTACCAGACAGCCTACCTCAAATCCCGTTATCCCGAGTGCTTCATGGCCGCGCTCCTGAATTCCGATAGCTTGAACATGGATCGCGTGACCATCGAAGTCGAAGAGTGCCGGCGTATGGGCATGGTTGTCTTACCGCCTGACGCCAATGAATCTTATGCCGGTTTTTCTGTCATCAAAAACAGCATCCTTTATAAGGACGATGGGACGCGGGACGAGCGACGCGGGACGATCCGCTTTGGCCTGTTGGCCATCAAAGGCCTAGGCCATGATGTTGTCGAGAACATAATCCATGAACGGAAGAAAGGTGGCCAATACAAAGATTTGGCTGATTTTGTGTCGCGGGTGCAGGGCAAGTACATCAACAAGAAGTCTTTAGAAGCTTTGGTCAGGTCAGGCGCCTTGGATTGTTTTGGCGAGCGCGGCCAATTGTACTACAACATCGAAAATATATTGGACTACCATCGTCAGGCCGAGCGCGAAGCCAGTTCCGGGCAGTTCAACCTTTTTGCCGCCTCCTCCCAGGGCCCGGCTGTGGGCTTAAACCTCAAGCAATCACCGATTGTTTCGCCGCAAGAAAAACTTAAGTGGGAAAAAGAACTTTTGGGCCTGTATGTGTCTGAACATCCATTTAAGTTCTTAGCCTCTAAACTGAGCGGAGTCATCTCGCCGATTGCCAAGCTCCCGGAGTTAAAACAGGAAAAGAAAGCCAGGATCGGCGGAGTTATCACGGCTGTTAAAAAAATCTATACCAAAAAGAACGAGCCAATGTTGTTTTGCCGTTTGGAAGATGGCATTTCCGATTGCGAGGTCGTGGTCTTTCCGCGGGTTTACAAGGATACTGTTGATTGTTGGGTCGAAGATAAGGTTGTGGTTGCCAGTGGCCGGCCGGCTGAAGATGCTGGCAAGTGGAAGCTCTTAGCCGAGGCGGCTTATGAAGTCACGCCACAGAATATCGATGAGATCGCGAGACAGGGTCCTTTGAGTACTGGGGGTCCTGAGTACCCGGAGGACTCTAAGGACTCATTAGGACTCGTTGAGGACGAGGAGAAGCCGGTTGTCCTGTATGTCAGTGCCACGTTGCCCGAATCAACAGTTAAAAAACTACGTGAGGTTTTTGATGCGAATCTTGGTACCCAGCCGGTTGAGTTTATGATTGATGATGTGGGTGGCCAACGCCGGGTTAGGGCTTCTTCCCGTATCCATTTAACACCTGATGTCATAACTCAGATCGAAGCCCTGCTTGGCCCCAGGACAGTTACGTTTTAACCCTTGTGTTTTCATGCTATAATTTGTCTCAGTATGGGCATTAAGCTTTCCCGCAGTCCGGCTGGCAATTTCCCGCAGCCACCGACCCCAAAACTCTTCCGTAACATTGCCGTAACTTTTGTATTGGTGACAATCGCCGTCATAGCCGTGGCTCTTTGGACGTCTTCGGTTAATGCCAAGGTTACGGTCAAGGTCAAAAAGGAGCCGGTTTCAGTGGATACTGTCTTGGATATTGCCTCGATGCCAGCTTCCGGCCAGATTAAGGGCCGGGTTGTGAGCGGGACTTTTGCCGAATCAAAGGAATTTGCCGTACAGGTCGTGAGTTCAACAGCGGCCGTTGCCCAAACACCAACCCAAATTTCAGGAACAGTCAGGATCATCAACCATTATTCCAAACCTCAGCCTCTTGTCGTCAAAACTCGTTTGCTGACAGCTGATGGCAGGCTTTACAGGATAACTAAGAGCGTCAACGTACCGGTCAGCGGCACGGTTGAGGTTGAGGCCATATCAGATGAAGCAGGGGATCAGTACGCTATGCCGGCCGGTACGCGCCTGACTATCCCTGGTCTTTGGGAAGGCGTCCAGCCTTTGATTTATGCCGAGGCTTTGGCTGATTTTAAACGCCCGGGTAGCGGCGGTCCTGCTAAAATCGTCACGGCCGAGGCTCTGGCCAAGGCCCACGAAGAGCTTTATGCAGCTGCTTTGGAAAAAGCCAAACAGACTTTGACTGTTGAGGCAGGGGCTAATGCCGGCTGGGAATCAATCTTTTTAATCAACAACTCACAAAAGCAGAGTAATACGGCAGTCGGGCAAAGCGCGGACAAGCTCTTAGCCCAGGTCAAGGTCACTGTCACGGCTGTCTTTTTCCCAAAAGAAGATGTCATTGCCTTCATCCGGTCAAAGTTGGGTGACAAGATCCCCGAGGGCTATATCTTGTCAGACCTCGATTTTTCAAAAGTCTCTTTTAAACTCGAAAGCGCTGATTTATCCAAAGGCGTTGCCCATCTAGCCGTTTCAGCCGAAGCTGATAGCCAGCTAACGGCCGACAGCCCGGCTTTGCGCAAGGATTTGATTGTCGGCTTGCCGAGCGACGAAGTTATCCGCAAGTGGTCGGCCTTAAACGGCGTCGAAGAAGTTGATGTGGAACTCAAGCCCAATTGGGTGCACCGCTTGCCGAGCATGAAGGATAAGATTACGGTGGTTGTACAATAAACTCATATGAAAAATTTGAGTAGAGCGGGACTCATTACATTGATTGTTTTACTGGTGGCTCTAATTGGAATAGAAGCTGTTGTAATAAGAAGTCTTTTTGTCTTGAAAAATAAGGTGGCGAATTCTCAGCCTGTGACAGTAGGTGATGTAAAGAATTTGAGTAATGAAATCGAGGCTTTATCCAAGAAAGTTGATGAACTTGAACGTAATATGGAGACGAGGACGAATTCTAGTTTTCGTATGGATCAGTTACAAGCTGATATAACGACCTTAAGAATGGATGCTAATGCGGTGCCGCACGGCCCTGATCTTGTTTTTGATGGCAAGATCTTTAGCATGAAGCCAGGGAATACAACCATCATTGCAACTCCTTGCGGTGGCGGTACTGGCCCTGAAGCGGACGCATTTAGAACTCGTACCTCAACAACTGGGCCTTCCTTGGTTTTGAATAAAATTACGAAAACTGAAAAAGGTTATAATGTTGATGTGACATTTGGCGGATACAGACAAGTCATAAAATACGATCCTGAGAACTATGAGTACGATGGCATGGTAATTTATTCCGGGCCAAAGGAGGAGGAAAAAGATCAATTTGGCCCTATTGTAGAAATATTAAGGGTTGATTCCGATAAAATATTTGTAATTGGCAAACGGAGAGCGTGTTAATTGACGGTTTTTGGCAATTGTCATATCCTATCTCTTGTTCCGGCCACCAACCGGATCCCGGCGGAAAACTTAAGACTAAAGAGCGCCCCGACACTTCGGTCGGGGAAGACGGGTGGAACCGCCCCACGAAGCCTCGGCGAAGTGGGACCCCGACGAGTTAATTATTAGCTGGTCGGATTTTTTAATAAGTAACCCCTGTCATTTCGACCGGAACGAAGTGTAGTGGAGAAATCTCAGTTAACTAAGATTCCTCCCTGCCCGCAGATGCTACGCATCAAGCGTTGCAGGCGGGGACTCGTCGTACTCCCTCGGAATGACATAGAAAATATGAACCCGATAGAAATGATGCGCCACAGTGCGGCCCATGTCATGGCTGCCGCCATCCAAAGCTTGTTTCCCAAAGCAAAATTTGGAGTTGGTCCTGCCGTTGATAACGGTTTTTACTATGATATTGATATAGGCAGGACAGTCACGCCCGAGGATTTGAAAGATATCCAAAAGGCCATGCAAAAGTTAGCTAACAAAAAGCTGGCTTTTGAGCGGCAAGAGATGAAGATTGACGAGGCTATCAAGCTTTTTGAGAAACTTGGCCAGCCTTTTAAGGTTGAGTTGTTGAACGACATTAAATCAAAGGGCACAACTAAGCTTTCCGCCGAAGAGGAAGGCGATATTGACCCGGCCATGAAAGGCAAGGTCAGCATATACACGACAGGTGAGTTTATTGATCTCTGTCGTGGCCCTCACGTAGAAGATTCGAGCAAAATTGGAGCTTTTAAAGTCTGGAAAATGGCTGGTGCCTTTTGGCGCGGCAAGGAAACCAACCCGCAATTACAACGCATTTATGGTTTGTGTTTTGCGACGCAAGATGAGCTGGAAGCTTATGAAAAGATGATGGAAGAAGCTGAAAAGCGTGACCACAAGAAACTCGGCAAGGAGCTAGGGTTATTCTCTTTCTCTGATTTGGTAGGCAGCGGTTTGCCGCTTTGGAGCCCAAAGGGGACTGTCCTGCGGACGCTGTTGGATGATTATGTTTGGGAGTTGCGCAAAGCCAAGGGATTTAACAAAGTTACCATCCCGCATATCACCAAAAAGGATTTGTACGTCAAAAGCGGACATTGGTCCAAGTTCAAAGATGAGTTATTTAAGATCGTGACTCGCGAAAAACATGAGTTTGCCCTCAAGCCCATGAATTGCCCGCACCACACGCAGATATTTGATTCTGAGATGCGGAGTTATCGCGACATGCCGCAGCGCTATGCTGAGACAACCATGTGCTACCGCGATGAGCAAACGGGCGAGCTATCCGGCCTGTCTCGCGTTAGGTGCATTACCCAGGATGATGCGCACGTCTTCTGCCGTAAGAGCCAGATAGAACAGGAAATGTTTGGAATTTGGGATATTGTGGATGCTTTTTACGCCACTTTTGGTTTTGAGCTTAAATTGAGGCTCTCAACACATGACCCGGATCATTTTGAGAAATATTTGGGCACGCCTGAGGTCTGGCAAGAGGCTGAGTCCCAACTCAAGAAATTGATTGAGAAGCGGGGAGTAGATTGCGTGGAAGGCAAGGGCGAGGCTGCCATGTACGGGCCCAAACTCGATTTCATGGGCAAGGATGCTTTGGGCCGGTTGCACCAGGTAGCAACCATCCAACTCGATTTCAACATGCCGGCTAACTTTGAGTTGAATTGCATTAACGAAAAAGGTGAAAAAGAACAGGTTGTCATGATCCATTGCGCCATCATGGGCTCAATCGAGCGGTTCCTGGCTGTCCTAATCGAGCATTATGCCGGCGCTTTCCCGCTCTGGCTCTCTCCTGTCCAAGTAGCTGTCCTGCCGGTAGCTGACCGCCACTTTGAGGCTGCCCACAAATTCGCATTAACCCTCAAAGCGCAGGGGATCAGGGTCGAGGTTGATGACATGGCAGAATCGGTCGGCAAGAAAATCCGCAATGCAGAAAAACAAAAGACACCTTGCATGATTGTTTATGGCGATAAGGAAGTTGAAGGCCAGGAGCTGACCGTCCGCTGGCGCGGGGAGCAAAACCAAGAAACGCTGCCCAATGCAGCGTTCCTGGAAAAAGTCTTAGAGAAAATTAGCGAGCGAGCCTAGTTGCTAGGCTGCTTCGCTTTTTCCAGGAGCCCGAACAGTTCGGGCTTTCTTGGTTTTGGGGGCGCCTGGATTATTATTTGTCTCAACCTCAGGTTCAGTGCCGCGCGGCTTGGGTTTGGCGCGCATCATGCTAAAGCCCTGCTCTTCCTTTTTCTTTTTCTCTGCCTTTGCTTTGGCCGACTCTTGTTCAGCCTTGGCAATCTCTTCATCGAGTTTGTTTAAAGTGGCTTCAACTATGTCTTGGGCCACGAAATCTGAAAAATTTTCAGGCTTGAGCGCCCTTAAGAAGATGTAAGCAGCTGATTCGGGAGATTGGTCAAAGCGCGGAGTGTTGCGGACTATGCCCATCATCTTGGCCAGGCTGCGATATTCATCTGAAAGAAGGTTTTTCTCAGATTCGTCCAGTTTATCTATCTGCTGGACCATATTGTTGATTTCCCTGGCAATCACCGGGCCGAGCTTGTGTTCCATGATGACCGGAGCAACCTGGTCCCACCTCTTAGCTGCGCCATTACCCAATCTTTCCATGGCCCAGGCTGTGTTGAAGGGTTGAAGCTCTTTTGTCTCGCGCCCACGAGTCCTTTCGAGTGTAGAGCGGGTCTTTTCACGCACGCCCGAGGGCATATGTCCCTCATATTTTCCTCTTTGAATGCGCTCGGAAGCTAAATTAGAACCAATTACGCCCATGCGGCCGATTCCTGACTTGCCGCTCAGGGCTACTGAAGGATCTTCGTTATCTGCGATCAAGCCCTGTTTGTTCCACTCCTTGTTCATCTTATCGATCCTAGCCTGGTACAAAGCTGCTTCAATTTCATCGTTCTGGCGCAAGTATCTATCACGATAACCTGCCAGCTCAATATATTCTTCAATTTGTTTCTCGTCTTTTATTCGAGCCCTCAAATCCTGCCTAAGACCTTGGTATGCATCGGCTTTTTCTTTGGTGCGTAGCGTCTTGGCTTTGCGGGCAACCGGATTTTCTACAGCCTGGGCAGCTGCTTCCAGTTCGTTAGTGGCGCGGTTGATAGCCTCAGACCTTTCTATGGATAGTTCGCGCAATTCCTGAATAATTTTTTTAGTGTACTTGCCTTTAGCTTTTTCGCTTATGCCATCTCTGCGGGCATCAAAAACACTGATATCGTGCTGCAGATCTTTCAAGAGTGAAGCCACAGCTTCGTTCTCAGCATGTTTCGCAATCAGGGGATGGTCGCGGAGTATTTTACCAAGCCAGCCTGCTTTGGCGATTTTCTCATTTTCCTCCAAAAATTCAGTGGCGGCTTTCACTATTTTTTCACCTTGGCTCGGAACTTTTTCAGGTTCTCCATAAACAGCTTGAATCTCTTCAGGTGTCAGTTCACCCTCGCCAACCTCAACTGAAGGCTGTGTCTTGCCAACTAAGGCATCTTGTAAAACTAACCTTCTCTTGCGTTCTCTGGCCGTAGGCGGCGGGGGAGCGACTTCTGATGGTTTTTTCTCTTCGATCATTTCAGCTTCCGGGAGTGAGGCTTCCTCTTCGATTTCTTTAGCTTGGGCTGCAATTTTATCCAATTCTTCCTCATATTGAGTTGCCCATTGGTAGGCGATATCAAGTGTTTTTTTATTGAAAGCTTGCAAAGCCTTGTCATATTCTGCCTTAATCGAAGCTTCAGCTGCTTTATCCTTGGCCTTGCGGGCATTGATAAGACGAGTTTCAAAGCCTTCTTTGAGGAGTGATTCTTCAGTTAATCGGGAATCATCTTTGATCCGATGGTTAACATCCTGCCGCATAAGCTCCAAAATTTGTTTGGATACTTTGGGATCATTTTTCAGCCTACCCAGTGCCATAAAATCAGCTGATGTCTTTGACAAGGCTGATACGCGGTTATTCAGCCTGTCTAAAGAATCATTCCAGAATTTGCTCTCAATTCCTTTGGCTTCCTCACCGGCAAACTTTTCTCCCGTCATTTCTTCGGCTAGCTCACGGCGCTTTGCCTCTTCTTTGGCTTCATCTTTTTCTTCCTCAAAATGGACTGGTATCTCAACTTCTTCTTCAGCTTGGGGCATCCTGACACTTTCAGCCATGGCTGAAGTCTTAATCTCGGGGATTATGTCTTCCTCACCAAGTGTCATTTTTTTCCTGCCCCTGGCTTTGGCCGCCTCGATTCTGGTGCCAATGCCTTCTTTAGGCGCTTCAGGTTCAACTACCTCAACATGGAGATTTTCCAAGGCCTCATCAGCCGCGCGCGATTCACCTTTGGCTCTGGCTTCATCAAGACGGGATTTGATGCTCCTTAAAGTTTTGGGTTTTTTGGGTGGGGCGGTTGGTTCAACAATTGAAATCTCCGGAGTCATCTTAACCTCCAGGGTTTTTTCGGCCAGATGCAGTTGGTTGAGCAAGTCGCTAAGGCTTGAACTCTCTTTCTTACCGGAAATCTTACTTAGCCAGGCACTGAATCTATCGCCAAGAGAGACGTTGGATTTGATCTCTTCAGCGGTTTTGCCTTTGACGGGGTGACCAACCAAAGCTTCGATCCTTCCTTTTAGTGATTTAGTTTTTGCTCTAAGCTTATCAACATCAGTTGGTGCTTTGTACGAGACTTCGGCTACACCCTTGCGGAGGGATTCCACATGTTGAGCCTCCTCAGCCTCGGATTTAACCAACCTAAGCGATCTACGTCTTGCGCTAGGAGTCTCCGCAGCCGGGACTTCACGAGGCTTTGGCTTGGCCTCCATCATGCTGAAAGGCTTCCTTTTGGAAGGCGTTTCATGTGTTGGGGTTGCTTCTGGTTCTACTTTCAGCGAAGGAATATCAAATTTTTGCATAAGTTTATATAAAATATCTGGCTAAATTATACACTAAAAACCGCCTCGACGTTATATCGGGGCGGCTTTGGCCTGTGGATGAAATTAAGCTTTAACTAATTGCTTGAACACTTCCGGATGTTTGGCAGCGATTTGTGACAAGACTTTCTTGTCCAGCAAAATCTTGCGCTTCTTCAGGTCTCCCATGAGCTTGCTGAATGAAGTACCCAGTTCATGAGCAGAGGCGTTGATACGCACCTGCATCAAACCGCGGTTAACGCGCTTCTTGAGCTTGCGGCTGACATAAGCCTGCACGCCGGCTTTGGCTGAAGCGGTTTTGGCGAGGGTGATCTTTGATTTGCGGCCCCACATCATGCCCTTGGTCCTGGCCAAGATATTCTTACGGCGCTTGATGCGGTGCATTCCACGTTTAACTCGAGGCATATTTACAATTATGAATTATCAACATTCAGCATTCAATTATTGTATGTTGAATATTCTATGTTGAATGTTATTTAGCGAAGGGGAGAAGAGTTTTGATTGTCCTCGTGTATTGTTTTGGGACTGATTGGTCGCGGCGTTTCTTGGTAGTGATTTTACCGGAGTCGCGGCTGTTGAAGTGGTCTTGGCCGCCGTGGCGTTTCATGACCTTGCCGGTCTTGGTGATGCGGACGCGCTTGGCAACTGCTTTGCAGGTTTTCATATCTTGATTAGGTTTGATCTTCGAAGTTACTTGTTATCTTGTTTAGGATTTCCTTCCGATGATGGCCGAGACATTACCGCCTTGGTTCTTGGGAGGTTGTTCGATATAGAGCTCGTACTTTTTGGAAATCAGGTTGATGAACTCTTGGATTTTGGCCAGTGCTATGTCAGCGTGAGCCTTTTCCCTGCCGCGCAACATGATTTCGATCTTGATCTTTTGTCCATCTTCCAAAAATTTGATGGCTTGATTTTCGCGGTTATCCACGTCGTGCTGTCCGATTTTGACCGAGAGCCTGATGCCTTTGACTTCCACTTTCTTGGCATGGGCCTTTTGCTGTTTGAACTCCTTATCTTTTTGGTATTTGAAAGCGCCGAAGTCCAATAGTTTGCAAACAGGCGGCTGTTCCTTGGGTGAGACCTCTACCAGGTCAAAGCCACGTTCTTCGGCGATGGCTATGGCTTGGGCGGTTGGCATGACTCCAAGGAATTGCCCCTCTTCGTCAATGACCCTGACTTCGGGAACTTTAATTTGCTGATTGTGCCGGTATTGCGCTGCTTCCTCTTTCGGGATGAAGCGCCTACGGCGATAATGGATGCGCATGGTAAATAGTTTACTGGTGGAGATGGGGGGAGTTGCACCCCCGTCCGACAACGTATGCCAGGCCCTTCTTTCACAAGCTTGGCTTGCTCAGATACACGGTAACCGCGGCGAGCAAGCGAGGGCCGGTTTCCGGTGGCATAAGCCTTGTCGTTTCAATCGCTATGCCAACGATTGATTCCTAGCCCGGTTAATGACAGTCAGCCCAGCCCGTCGGGCCGCAAGTTGGGTGACCGCAGCAGTCGCTTTAAGCGAGTACTGGTTGGAGCGAAGGCATGCTGAACGCTTGCGCGAGAGCAGCCTTGGCCCTTGATAAGACGTTGGCAGTTGTCTTGTTTGACATGGTTTTACGAGTCACGTCGGCTCGGCTTGCAGAACATGGAATGACGTGCCGTCGAAGCTCGGCATCCCCTTATGACTTGCAACTCGCAACGTGTAACCCGCATTGCCGATTTCGGCGTTACAAGTTACAGGTTACAAGTTTCGCGGATCAGATGTCTTCACCGCGCATGAATCGCTTGGTTTCGCGGTCCAAATCACGGTTCTTGATTTTTTGGCGCTTCTCAAAGGTTTTTTTGCCTCGAGCCAGCCAAAAACCGATCTTTATCCGATGGCCACGAGTATATATGGAAATAGGCACAAGTGTCAAGCCTTTTTCGCCTAATTTACCTGTAAGATAACGGATTTCTTTGGCATTGAGCAATAAGTTCCTGGTCCTTTCCGGGTCATGGGGAGACAGACTGGATGCCTTCTTATAGCGGGAAATGACAGCCCCAACCATCCTCGGTTGTCCGCCCTGGATAATGATATGGGCAGCATCAAGCTTAGCACCCCCTTCGCGGATGGACTTGACCTCTTGGCCGGTTAAAACCAAACCACCCTCGAACTCCTCGAGTTTCTCGTAATTAAAGCCTGCTTTACGGTTAGTGGCTAAAGTCGGCATGGGGGTATATTACAGTGGTCAGGGGACAGTGAACAGTGGTATGATTGGTGCATCATTATGACAGAACGCGTGATACATATTTCAACCTCAACTATCTTGAAGGTTGTTGCTATTGGGATTGGCTTGCTGCTCTTGTGGCAGATAGCAGATATCTTGGCTTTGATTTTCGTGGCTCTTTTCTTGGCCGCACTCATCCAGCCGGCTGCCGAATGGGGAGCAAAATATAAAATTCCGCGGGGCGTCATGGTCTTAGGCGTTTATGTGGTTATTTTTGGCCTGATGGCTTTAGTTATAGCCTTGATGGTTCCGACTTTGATCGAGCAGGCTACCAAGCTGGCTTCACTCTTTGGCCAGAAGTGGAGCACCATCCAAGATGTGGCAACAGGCTTGGCTGATTTTGCGAAAAAACACAATCTTTCATCTACCTTTAAACCGGATCTGTCTTCTTTCCAGGACCAAGTCAGTGTTGCCGTGACGGGCCTCTTCAAAACATTGACTGATGTCTTTGGTGGCATAGTGGCTTTCATCATTGTTCTGGTCATGGCGTTTTATCTTGTGGCTCAAGAACATAAGGCCATGACACTCATCAAAGATATGGTGCCTTTGCGCCACCAGAAGTTTGCCTTTAGCCTGGTGGAAGCAGTACAGGAAAAAATGGGCGGGTGGTTGCGCGGCCAGTTATTGCTCTGTTTGATCATCGGTATCCTTTACTATGTCGGTTTGCTGATCATTGGTGTTGATAGCCCATTGATACTTGCCATTTTTGGCGGGCTGACCGAGTTTATACCATACCTTGGTCCTATCTTGGGCGGCATCCCGATTGTTTTTGTGGCTTTTGCCATTTCTCCCACCAAGGGGCTATTGGCGCTTTTGCTGCTGGTCATAATCCAACAGGCCGAAGGCCACTTGATTGTCCCAAAGGTCATGCAAAAAGCTGTTGGCTTGAATCCGTTATTCAGTATCACCGCCATGTTGGTTGGTGCGAAACTTTTTGGCATCTTGGGAGCGCTTTTGGCCATACCGGTTGCCACGGCAGTTGCTGTCATCGTTAAAGAAGCACGCAGCTATTGGTCCTCGTCTGCCCAATAATTATGTCGATCAGGCCAAAACTTGGCATGAATGCCCTAAGCTGTACGCTCATGCTTATTGGCGCGATTCTGTTATTCCTTTTGCTTTTGGCGTTTTTGATAACCAAGTCAGGCTTGTTGGCAGTGCCCATCCTTTCCAGGTTTTACCATGGACCAACGCCGATTCGCTTGGTCCAATCCAAACCAATCACCTGGGACGAGTTCCGCGTCATGCTGGCCTCGCGTATTTATGAACAACGGGGAACAAGCTCGAAAAATTATACTGTCCAATTGAGTGAACAGGAAATCTCGGGGCTTTTGTTGGACACTGTTGAAACGGCCTTGCGCAGCTCCAAATGGAAGGTCGAGATTGCCCAAACAGTTGTCACTCCTTCGGCCATGGAACTTTATTTAAAGGTTATTTGGTCCAGTTATGTTAATGTTGATTTATTATTCAGTTTCAAGCCCGTTGTTGACCAGGATGGAGATGTGCAATTTGACGTCATGAGCGTCCGGCTAGGGGATTACCCATTGCCTCCTTCTTGGGGCAGGGCCATAGCCGGTTATGTGTTTTCGAGGGATCTAGGCTCTTGGGAAATCAATATTGGCGGCCAAAAGGGCATCCAATCCATATCCTTGCTTGAGAAAGGATTAAATATCATACTAAACAAGTAAACCACATGGTTTTCTTTTACCGATTATTACCGATTTTGACCGCACTGGCAGTTGGTTTTGTGTTTTATTTCCAGCTCAGTAACCCGTTAATTTTTCCTTGGCCGGCCTTGCTCGGTGTCGCCATAACCATTATCTCGATGTTGGCCATAGCCAGGCGGAGAGTACGTTTTACGGATTTGATGGAAAAGGTCTTGCCGACAATATTGTTCCAGTTGGCCTTGATTTTTGGGATGCTTCTGGCTGAAGGCCAATTTGCCAGGGGCCTGATTATTTTTTTCGGATCTTTGGCCACTTTCCTTTGCCTGGAATTGCTTTTCCTCTTGTCTTTCATGCCTTCCCGTTATCCGGTTAACGGGCTTTCCCATATTAATATTGCCTTAGTGCCCTTCATTGTATGGTACGTGATTGCCAACTCGGTCGGCTTGATGGCTTTCTTGCATAGCCCGCCTTGGATACACGTTGCTTTGCTTACGGCGCTATCTATAGTATTGTTCCGCACTACTGGCCACCCGGGCGCTACTCGCGACCAAAATAGGTTATGGGTCTTGATCGGCGGGTTAACTGGTTTGCATATCGGCTTATTGGGTATTGCCCTGCCTTTATCCATGGCTGCCCAAGGCGCGATCGGCATGATCATCTTTTGCGTGGTTTTGCGCATGCGCCGTTACCTGTACCATCCCTTCCCCGGCTTGCGCCAAGCCTGGGTGGAAGCTTCAGCGGCCATGATTGTGCTGGGCGTAGCCCTTGGCACTTCGCGCTGGTTATAACAAGAAAAATTTATGCATGACTTCGTCCAACATATAAAACGCAATGTCTGGCCTATAGTTATCTGTGGGGCTGGTATTATTGTGCTCGGTGCCATATCCGGAGGGTTGAGCGGAGGCATTGTTGCCAAACGCATGTTTCCGGCTTCACCAAGCGGTCAGGGTTTTACTGTTCAATCTTCGACTTCAACGGCCAACCAGAGAACTCCTCAAGTGGCCACGACAACCCCTTCATCAATTAAACTCGTCCCGGTGCAGCTGGTTGATGCCTCGACGCGCTCGGTGCCAGAAAGTATTTTTACTCGCCGTAGCCCGGTGGGCATCATTTATCTCCATAAGAAGGGTTTGCCGCTTGAGGGCCTCTTGGGACAAAACGACCAGGTGGGAAGCTTGGTGGCAGTGACATCCGATGGATGGTTTGTCACAGCTTCATCTGCCATTAAAGACTTTCGAACAGCTGATCTTTTGGTTTGGTATGATGGCAAGGCCTATCGTGTCGAAAAAGCTATTTTAGATCACGCAACCCAAGCAGTTTTCCTTAAGACATCGGCCAAAGACTTGCCGGCCACGCCCTTTGCGGATATTTGGGCAGACCGTTCTGGTATAGCTGCCTGGTTGGAGCCTGCGCCAGAGGAATATGTCCCGTCCTCAATTATTGCTTTGCGTGCGTCAGTCCAGGCAGAACCGTTATTGAGCGAACGGGCCGAACGGCGCCTGATTGCCCTTGGATCTTTGCAGAAGAACGAAAGGGGAGCAGCTTTTTGGGATGCTAAAGGCGCCTTGATTGGTATTGCCGAAACCACGTCTGATGGCCGGATACAGATTATACCTGGCAGCAACCTGGCAGCGTCGCTGCAAAGCCTTGTCCAGCAGAACGAAATCCGCCATGCCAGCTTAGGAGTTTATGTTTTAGACAGGCAGGCCATACGGTCAATGTCATCAGATGCTTCCATGCCAAACCGCGGGGCATGGGTTAAAGAAGATAAGAGGACAGGGCGGGCCATAATCAAAGACAGCGCTGCCGAAAAAGCCGGTTTAAAAAGTAATGATGTGATTCTTCAGATAGATCGTGATATAATGGATAACAGTCTGGACTTAAGCGATGCCATAATGCAGTATCGCCCAAACTCCAGCGTCACATTGCGCGTTTGGCGCAGCGGTAAAGAGCTCGACATTGCAACTGTCTTGGGCTCTCAAGTGACAAGCGAACTTTTACCATAAACATGGCCAGCACAAATATCTTGTACCTTTATGCCCGGGCTTGGCGCCTGCTGCTTTTGGTTACGCTTGGCGGCATGATTATTGCCTTGCTTGGCTCGGCTATCCAGCCCTTAAAATTTTCATCGACCATCCGCCTGCTGATTACGCAGACAAATGCTACTGGAGTTGATCCTTATACTGCCATCAAGTCAACTGAACGCATCGGCCAAAACTTGACCGAGATAATTTATACCAGCAGCTTCTTTAATGCTGTCATGCAGCAGTCAGGTATTGACAGTACATATTTCCCACAAGATGAAATAGATAAGCGACAAGAGTGGAAAGATACGGTCGAAACCAATGTCGTGGCAGGAACCGGGATTATGGAAGTGACTGTCTACCACAAGGATCGCAACCAGGCCACGGCCATTGCTGTTGCCGTTGCTAAAGAATTGGCTGCCCAGGCCCCCAATTATTTTGGTTATTCTGTCCGTTTGCAAATTATTGACGATCCGCTGCCTTCTAGGTTTTTCGCCAAACCGGACTTCCTGCGCAATGGAGCCTTGGGTGCCCTCTTTGGATTTTTAGTTGGTTCGTTATGGGTACTGGTTAAGATGAAGGAGATAAGATAGTCTTGACATAAATGAAACAAAATAGCTCAATGGAGCTATTTTTTGTATAGTTAGCCAAATCCACTTAAACCAAGTCAGCCTTGCTGCCTGGGAGGGTTGACAAAAATGATGTTTTGTGCTATATTTACGTATTCTTTTCATGCAAAGTGTGTGCGGCTCTGGAGCCGTTTTGTGCCAATTGGGAAGCCTTCCTCCTCTTCTCACGCGGCGCAAGACGGCTTGAGGGCCGCACTGCGCGGCAACAGTTTCCGATCTATCCCACACTGGGAGAGGGAGGTGCTGAGGCCGCATGGTGCGGTTCAGTACATTGACTTTATTTCGAGGGAATTCAAGATCCGACACGTTGCTCATAGTGACGTGGCCTGTCCCGCATGCGGCGGGCAGAACTAGTTTCTGCCCCTGCAAGGGCAGGAGAAGGAGCTCACAATGATTCGTACGGTCAAGCATCTCTGGGCGGCGGCTGCTTTGGCAGTTGTCATGTTCTTCAACCTCAACCTTGCGATGGCGCAGTACACTCGGCCTCAGGCTGGCACGGCGCAGACGGGTTGCGATGCAAGCCACCCCAACATCACGGCGGTCCTCTGCCAGCAGCCCGGCTTCGCAGCCACCTGCAGCCTGTGCATCAACGTACAGGTCAACTGCACGGTGAACTGCGGACCGGCGCCGGCAGCGCCTACTGGCACGGGCACTGGCCCGGCAACAACCCCTCCGGCCACGGTCAGGAACGTCTACCATTCGCATGCCGATTGCGGCGAGGGTGGCAAGATGGTCATTGACGCGAATCGCAGGGAGACCTGCGAGTGTCGCGAGGGCAGCGTCGCGGTGGTTCGCCTGAACACGCGGGTAACGAGCGACCAGACAACGAAAGAAGTCCGGTCGATCAACGTCACCACGTGGTACCAGTGCGTTCCGACAGAGAAGGCTCTGGACTTGATCATCGCTGATCTCAAGTCATTCCGGAAGGAATTCGACTTGTTCAAGGCCCAGCAGGCCGTGATCGACGCTAATCAAGACGCCAAGATCGCTGATCTCTACGCCAAGATCGACAAGGCGCTCAAGGAGGCCGAAGAGGCCAAGCGGCTGGGACTCAGCGCCATGGCTCGGATCGACGCACTCAATGCGTGGCTCAGTTTCATCCCCGGCGCTTTCATGGAGCTGCGAAGGGACATCGAGCGCATCAGCGCAGCAGCTGTCAAACTCTCGGTCGCGGCAGGTGTCGGAGCCATGAGCCTTGGCGATGCAGGCACTACGGTCCATGGGATCGGGTCTGTTGGCTTCCATGGCACCGTCCCCGATACCAGGCTGATCCTCTGGGCAGACGCTCGGTTCGGCTACGGATCATCCGACGGCATCAAGATCGACGGCAGCTCCGGACCTCTCTGGACGGCCGGCGGCGCTGCAGGCTTTGGCACGACCTTCGACCAAGAAGGCCGCTTCCAGGGTCGGATCGGTTTCCGAACCACGCAGCGGTTCGTCACCGGCGGCAATGGCGAGCACTTCCGCGGCTTCATGCTCTCCGGAGTACTGCAGCTCCGCTACGACATCCCCAAGTCACCGATCTTCGTCGGAATTGAGGGTGGGATCGGAAGCGGCAAGGCTTCGTACTTCGGCGGAGAGAAGCCCCAGTCCCGCGCCCACACCGTTACGCCCATCATGCTTGATGGGAACGTGTTCCTGGGCTTCACCACCAACCTCTAGTCGCCAACTAGAAGTTTCCCTCGAGCTTGAGGCGGCAAGGTAACCACTCCTTTGCCGCCTCGTTCGACACGAGGCACTTACTCTGTAAGTAACTCATGTCGCTGCATAACTCTGTTGTGCAGATGCTCAATAGACAACAAAATTCCCCTCCTGATTTTAGGATGTTGTGACGGATAAAATGGATTCAGCTACTATCGATTGTTTTAGATCCAACGTTTAAAAATTCACGGCGCCTAAAATTAGGAGGGGAAAAATCTGACGGCATACTGTCGGCAGATTGAGTTCGTAACTATTCGTGGCGCTCATGTGCACCGCGAGAAGGTCTCAAGGAGAGAACGACGATGAAGACGAAGAATTTCCGATTTGGTTTGGCGGCTCTTGTGGGTCTGATTCTCGGCGGTTGCGCTATGGACGCCAAGGAGTGGGACGATCAGCACCCCATTGATGGGGCTGCTGGAACTGCAGCAGGCGGTAGCGGCGGAAACTGCGGCACGCCCAGCTGCGGCGGGTCAGGCATCGGAGGCGCGGGTGGCTCGGGCGGCGGCAATCTTTGCACGCCGGGCGCCGAGTTCCCATGCCAGTGTATGAACCTTTCGGGCAAGTATCACTGCAACGCCGACGGACGTTCGTTCTCGGCCTGCGAGTGCAGCACGCCGGTTGGCACGTACTGCCGCGACAGCGACAGCGACGGCTTCGGCGACCCGAACCAGTGCGCTCAGTACGCGACCCCGCCGTTCGGCTGGGTCAACAACGGCAGCGACTGCAACGACAGTTGCAATACCTGCCACCCCGGCGGTACGGAAGTGTGCGGCGATGGCCTGGACCAGGACTGCAACGGCAGCGACCTCAGCTGTCAGCCGACGAACAACACGTACTACAGGGACAGCGACGGCGACAGCTATGGCAGCGCAGAGTCGATCCAGGCGCCAACCAAGCCCGCAGGCTACGCAGACAAGTCCGGCGATTGCAACGATGCCGATCCCACGGTTCACCCCGGGGCGGTCGAGATCTGCGGCAACGGCAAGGACGACGACTGCGTGGGCGGCGACCAGCCGTGCGGCGCGGGTGGCTCTGGCGGCGGTAGCCCTGCCAACGAGTGCGTAGGATCGAATCCCGCACGCGAGGTCAAGATCGACTGCACGTCCCATGCCAAGCAGATGGATGCCAAGGGCGGCCAGGTTCACTACCTGGACCACAACCCCGAGGCGTGCCCGGCCAACTTCCCCAACTGCGTCAAGGCAGAGTGGTGCGGTTACTACCAGGCAATTCCGAACTGCTCGTCCACCAACGGGAAGCTCACGTGCTCACTGTGGATGCTCCGCTCGACGTCCGAGGACCTGCAGGTCTACCTGCGCGACACCGGGGCAGAGAATGATGGCGTTTGCCGCTTTGGCTTCGACATCACCAATCACCTGGCGAGCGGCGAGTACTGCGTGGTCACCATCGACGGCCAGAAGGTGGCCGAGGCGGATTCCAGCGGAGTGAAGGTCTATACCTCTTCCGTCGGGTCGGCCGAGACCGTCATCAACGTCACAGGTGACCCGCGCTGGGTCAACCTGCGGCTCCACGTGGCGCCGTAAGGCAGCCACGACTTCTCGATTATCAGCCCTCATGAACGAGCTAAGGGGCTGACAATCACAATCTCAACTGGGGCGCTGGTTCAGGAATGCTCATCCTGACACCGGCGCCTTTTGCATTTCTGCTAATTTTAGCTAAATAACTCGCTTAGCCTAACTCACCCTGCCCTCTCTTTAGCAAAGAGAGGGTTCTGATCAGAACCTCCTCTTGCGAAGTAAGAGGAGGCAGGAGGAGTTAGGCTTGACAAATTCCCATTTTTTTGCCTAAATACGAGCACAACCCAAAGGCTAAACGGACGTCATACGTCCTCAACGAGGAGGAAGGTCAGATGAGAAACGCACTTTTCATGCTGTTCGTAGGACTCGCTGTCCTACTGCTGGCCATGCCAGCTTTCGCGGATGATCCGCCGGATGCCGGCGCGCCATCAGTCGAGGCCTGTGCCAATGCCTGCGGCAAGGCCTACAACATCTGCATCGACGGCAACGCACCCGACCTCAAGGCCAAGTGCGGCGCACTGCCAGAGTGCAAAGCCGTCAGCGACGCAGACTTCGCCAGCTACAACGCGTGGTTCAAGTCTTGCATCGCGAGCGTCACGGCGCATTGCCATCCGGCCTGCGTGCCCCCGGCCACCACGACCACACCGGCTGGCGGCGACCAAGCACAGCCCGGAACCAAGACGCCGCAACCTGGTGGCGGACACACGACCCAGACCAAGCGCGACCGACCATCGTCGTACCGGGACAATTGCGTAGCTGCCCAAGGCATCTATCGCAAGACCGAGACGACTGATGAGAACGGAATCTTGGTCACACGGGAAGAGTGCCTCAAGCTCCAGGATGCCTTCGACCGCATCGCCAAGATCGAGGCACGGCTGGCTGTGCTCGAGGGCAATCCTCCGGCACCCGGCACCAAGGCGCCGCCCGGCGTTCAGCAAGACTACCGTACGCTCGAGCAGATCCGCCAAGGCGTCGACAAGATGGGTGCTGAAGCCGAGAAGCTGCGCATCGCCACGGAGAAGGCCATTGCCAGGTTCGGCACGATGTACAACGACTTGAACCAGCGCATGGGCAAGGTCGAGACCAACGTCTCGAACCTGGGTAGCAGAGTGACGACAGTCGAGAGCCGGTTGGACCAGCAAGGCCCGAACGGATCAACGCTGGTGAACTACGGCGCCGCGAGGTTGCCCTGTTCGCTCTCAGCCTATGGCTCGGTTCACGCCAAGCAGATCTACAGCTACACGATCGGCGCAGTTGGCGGCGAAGCAGCTTGTTCGCTCTTCGGCAGCAGCAACGGGAGTGCCAACTTCTACTTCGCGGCTGGCATCGGCTACGGCAACAACTACGCCCGAGACAGCCATCTCTACGAGTGGCACATGGAGCCGGGCGGCATGTTCCGCCTAGGGGACTACGTCAAGTTCCTGATCGGCCCCCGTTTCCAGCGCCACAACGTCTACTCGTTCGAGTCCGGTGCCATCAGCTGGCTCGGCATCAACAGCGGCCTGCGGTTCCTGTTCAGCAGGGATCAATGGACCCCGTTTGTCCAAGCCAACCTCGGCCTGGGTGCCAGCCACTTCTCGCACCCTGTCAACGAGGGCCAGCAATACACCCGATTCGATGCTCTTGTGGGCATCAACCTGGGGTTCGAGTTCGACCCGTTCAACACGGCCAAGCCGGTCACGCCAAGTACGGACAAGCCGGAAGCGAAGACAGCTTCGCGCCGGTTCGTGACCCGCTTCTGACCGAATGGTTCGTCCTCCTCCTCGCTCGCGTGCGACCCTAACCAGGTCGCTCTTTTTTATGTTATAATCATCCCATGCCATCCAAATATTGGGATGACGTGATTGGCCATGGGCAAGTGGTCGATCTTTTGAAGTTGTGGGTTAAGACCCCGGCTTTTTCATATCTTTTCTACGGCCCGCCTCATGTCGGCAAATCAACTTTGGCTGAAAAGTTTGTCCGGGCGCTGGTAGATGGAGGTTCCGCAGGGGACTTGAATCTCCATCCGGATGTGGTTGTGTTTGCGCCGGAAGAAGGTAAAAAAGATATTTCTGTCGAGCAGGTCAGGAAAAATCGCCTAAGGCTTTATGAACGTCCCCAGTTGGCCAAACAGGTAGTGGCCTTTTTGCCAAAACTTGATCGCTTAAATGAAACCGGGTTTAACGCGCTTTTGAAAGTCATGGAAGAACCGCCGGCTGATGCTGTTTTTATAGCTGTTGCCGAAAACCTAACACGCATACCATCAACTATCTTAAGCCGGACAGTTTGCGTACCGCTCGGGCTTGTTTCCCAAAAAGAAATTCAAAAAGGTTTGGAAGCCAAGGGTTTGGCGCCAAAAGAAGCAGAAGAGCGCGCTTTGGTTAGTCGCGGAAGGCCGGGTTTGGCCATCCAATCAGATGAAAGCCTGGAAGTTTATGCTTCAGCTGCCCGCCAATTTGTGGCAGGCCCGACAGTCGGCCATCGTTTGGCGGCAACAGAAAAGTTACGGCAAGTCTGTGAGTCTCAGGAAGATGTAGCTGCTGCTTGGTCATCGGCCCTCGAATCATGCATGCTGGCTTTGAGGCAAGAGCTGGTCGCTCAAACTCGTCCGGCATTAATCCTGGCCCAAGGAGTGGCTGATGCCAAAGCCAGTATCAACAGCGCTGTCCAGCCGCGTTTGATGTTGGATGCGGCCAGCCTCCAAGTTTCGCGCGATTTTTTGCCAATGCCAACCCTTTATCCGAAATATTTCCCATTGAGTTTAACCATTTGATCTTTATATGTCATCACATTATCTCCGTTTTACTGCCATTGCGCTCGGCCTGACGCTGTTCGGAGCCGGTTGCTCTTTGACGCCGGCCAAGCCGACCGGTCCGACAGGGCCTGACAGCGGCATTTGGAAAACATCTGACCATGGCCAAACCTGGGTTAACAAAAAAGCTTTAGTGGATGGCCCGCGCCTGACTGCCGGCGCAGCTGAGTTTGCGGTTCAGAATTTGACTTTTGATCCGCAAGACAGGCTGACAATTTACCTCGGCACCAAGGCTAATGGCTTGGTTTATTCATTGGACGGTGGCGATTCATGGCAGCGTTTCAAGACTTTGGAAGCGGTTGATGTCAAAGACGTGGCGGTTGACACTAAGAATAAATGCACGGTTTATGCTGCCAGCCAAAACAAGATTTACAAGACCAAGACTTGCGGCCGTGATTGGCAAGTAGCCTTTTTCGACCCGCGGACAGACAAGACTTTTACGCAAATCACTCTAGACTGGTTTAACCCGACTTTGCTCTACGCCGGCACAAACGATGGTGATGTCTTTAAGTCAACGGATGAAGGCGCGACATGGCAATCGATCAAGCGCGCCAACGCGCCAGTGACATTTATGGTGGTCAGCCCGCAAGACTCGCGGATTATCTACGTTGGTACTGACGGCGATGGCCTTTGGAAGACTTTGGATGGTGGCATCACCTGGTTGCAGACCAAAAAAGAGTTTGGCAGCATTACCGAAGCCAGGCGCGTAATCGAGGTCGTGCTTGACCAATCAAATCCCAATCGCGTTTATATCGTGCATCGTTCGGGTATAGCTAAGAGTGAAGACCAGGGCCAGACGTGGACAGCCATGAAGCTGCTGACTGATGTGGGCGAAGGCAAGATTGCCTGGATGGCCATAGACCCGAATAACAGCAAGAACTTAGTTTATACCGGGCCAACGGCCATAGTCTTTAGCTTGGACGGGGGACAGACTTGGGAGACTAAAAAGTTACCAGCTACCAGTTTAGGCTCAGTCATCGCCGTTGATCCCAAAGACGGCAATGTTATTTACCTAGGTACGACACCGGCACCCAAGAAAAAGTAAAAAAGTCAGATTGTCATTTCGACCGAAACGAAATGAAGATGAAGTGTAGCGGAGAAATCCCTTGACTTATAACTTAGGTTATTTAAGGGATTCCT
>JAJZQU010000004.1 GCA_021806685.1 bacterium
TTCCCCCTTTATCAAGGGGGTCACCGGCAAACTCTGTAACAACCCCCTTGTCAAAGGGGGGCAGGGGGGATTTTTGCGCCAGCATTTTGATCGTCTCTGCCATAACCACCGAACCAGTAACTCCGTCCGCATCATAATCCCCGTGGATGATGATGTGTTGGCCTTGCTCCAAAGCTGACAATATCCTCTCAACTGCCTTTGGCATTTGGGTAAACAAAAAAGGGTCATGGATACCCTTCTCCCAAGATGGATTTAAAAAAGCTTCAATATCTTCCTGCGAAAAAAAGCCACGCCTGGCCAACATGTTAGCTGCCACCGGATGCAAGCCTTCGGCCTCTGCGCCAAGCAGTACTGTCTTGTGGTCTGTTTCCATGCACTGCCAGGCTTTAGTCATAGCCAAGCAGTTAGAAATTCGCAAAAGGTATAACAACGCCCAAAATCATGGTAACAGCAACAAAAATGACCACGACTCTCCAAATTTTCTTGATGGTTTTTTGGTTCATAATTAATTACGTCTCAAAACTTTAACAAAAGTATCGCTTGGAATCTCCACCCGGCCTTTGCCCATGGACATCATGCGCTCTTTGCCTTTTTTCTGTTTTTTCAAAAGCTTGTCTTTGCGTGTACGGTCACCGCCATAAAGCTTGGCCAGCACATCCTTACGATATGCCGAAAGCTTTTCGCTGGCAATAATCTTACTGCCAATGGCTGCCTGGATCTTGATGACGAACTGCTGGCGCGGCAAAGATTCCTTCAAGGTTTCCACCACGTACTTGCCATAACGATAAGCTTCTGACTCGTGGATCAGCGTGGCAAAGGCGGCCACTTGTTCTTCGGCCACCAAAATATCCAACCGGATGATCTTGGAGGGCCTAAACTCTGCGAATTCGTAATTCAGCGAGGCATAACCGGCCGTGGCGCTCTTAAGCTTGTCGTGGAAGTCAACGATGACCGAGGAAAGCGGCATTTCATAATGCAAAACAGCGCGCTGGGCATCAAAATATTCGGTATTCTTGTAAACTCCGCGCCTATCTTGCACCAAAGCCATGACATTACCCAGGTAATCGGAAGGCGTGACAATGTCGACCTTGACCCAAGGCTCACGCGCTTCTTTAAGATGTGAAGGGTCAGGAAAATCCAAAGGTGATTTGATGACTTTTTCATCCCCGTTGGTCAGCGTCACTTCGTAAGCCACAGACGGCAAAGTGGCAACGATTTCCATGTCGTGTTCGCGCTCCAACCTTTCTTTGACTATTTCCAAATGCAAGATGCCTAAAAACCCGCAACGGAACCCAAAACCAAGCGCCGTTGAATGTTCCGGCTCAGATTGCAACGCTGCATCCGAAAGCTTGAGCTTCATCAAAGCGTCGCGCAAATGCTCGTACTCATTCCCCTCGCTTGGGAAAATGCCGGCGTAAACCATTGGCCTGACTTCGCGGTAGCCTTGCAGAGGTTCGACGTCGAGCATTGAGCGGGATGCATCCAAGGCCTCGCGCGACATATTGGCCGTGTCTTTTGGCATGCCCAAAGCTACCGTGTCGCCCACGCGGACTGCTGTAATGTCTTTCAGCCCGGAAACAACGTAACCGATTTCGCCTGATTCCAAAAAGCCCGTAGCCTTATATTCAGGTTTGAGGTAACCCACTTCCAATGCCTGGCCTTGGGATTGGGTGGCCAAAAAACGAATAGGGTCATTGGTTTTAACAATGCCATCGAGCACGCGGATATAGGCTACTACTCCTTTGTACTCGTCGTACTTGGAATCAAAAATCAAGGCCCTAAACGGTTTGCCATGATCACCATGCGGCGGAGGGATATCACGCACCAAACGTTCCAATAATTCCGGCACGCCCTCCCCTGTCTTGCCAGAAACGCTCAATATTTCTTCGCGTTTGCATCCGATCAGCTTCATCAACTCTTCAGCGCGGCGTTCGACTTCCGAGTTAGGGAGGTCGATCTTATTCAGGACAGGAATGATAGTCAGGTCTTGCTCAATGGCCAAATATAAATTTGCAATGGTTTGTGCCTGCACGCCTTGCGTGGAATCTACGAGCAAAACAGCACCTTCCACGGCTGCCAGCGAGCGCGAAACTTCGTAGTTAAAATCAACGTGTCCCGGAGTATCAATCAAATTGAGTTGATACTCGACGCCGTCCTTGGCCTTGTAAGACATACGCGCCGGTTGCAGTTTGATGGTAATGCCGCGCTCGCGTTCCAAATCCATGGTATCCAAAAGCTGTTCTTTCATCTTCCTTTTCTCGACCGTTCCGGTCAATTCCAAAAGCCGGTCCGACAAAGTCGACTTGCCGTGGTCTATATGCGCTATGATGCAGAAATTCCGGATCAGTGATTGGTCCATAAGGTTAGGCTATTCTGCCTTAAATACGCCTAAGAATCAAGCTCACTGGAGTTACCGCTCTTTCCGTTGATTAAAGAATTCAACTATTTTCCCTTTAATGACTTTTTTAGCTTAAAAACACTTTTGCAATTCCCAGGGTATTCATCATCTTCGGTATCTTCTTGTTTAAAATTTTCATCGATACTTTTCAAGAAATCCAAAGAAAGAACCCTTGAACGCTCTTTTTGCTCGTCAAAAGTTTGTTTTTTGTCAATTTCCGGAAAAATTCTTGGATTCAATTGTGGCCAAATCCTCAATTCACCACCTGGTCGTAAGACCCTTTTAGCTTCATCTATTATCGCACTAAGTTTTTCCCTAGAATCGGTAACCGTCGCTGCTCCAGCATGAGAGATGATGATGTCAAATGTTTCGTCCCGAAAGGGAAGCCTACCGGCATCGGCTTTGAAATACTCCAAACCCCGTGCCCGCCCTTTTTCTACGTGGATATCAAATTTTTCTGGATCATTATCAATGGAAATTACTCTAACACCTTGTATTTTCGCTTCCTGTGCTATCTCCGCCCCTCCAGCTCCAATATCCAACGTCAGCTTATCTCGCATTGCATCCATTCTCAATCCAAGACGCTTTAGAGCAAATTGTGCATATGTTTCCTGCGATTCTTCTCCTTCCACTTTCACAGGCAAGTCTTCGTCGTAAGTAAACATTGATTCAGGTCTTCCTATGGGCATAATTTTAGTAAAATATTTGACGTTATCCTAACTCGATTGAAGTGAGTCTTGCAACCATTCAACATTTTCTGACATCAAAGCGAATCAACAATATCCTCAAAACTCTCAAACCTGATGATTGGATCAAACTTAAACTGTTGGTTAGCTGGGTTTTCGCTATAAAAAGCCTCGGTAAAAGGAATGGACAAAGACTTGTGGATGGCCATAATTGTTGGTTTGCCCATACCGGCAAACAATCCCACGTCGAAACCTCGGCCTTCGCTGGGATCTTCTGACGTATAGACACATAGTGCTGCATCGCAGTCCTTAACCATCCTGTACTGAGCTTGAAGAACTTCTGTCTTGGGTTGCGACTGCCAATCCCAGTTTTGGATATCCTCAACCATAGTCACTACTTCGTGGCCTTTTAACTCAAGCAGACTCCTCAATTTAGTTAGTTGATTTTTAAGTTCATCCAAATCAGCTCCTCTGAATTTATAGGCCAGCCAAAACTTCATAGCTACGCCGACGGACCAGCGGCACGCGGTGTGGTAGTTGGAGTGACTTCAAGCAGGTTGATTGACCTCAAGGGCGGTTGAAATTTTATAATTGTTGAAGAGCTGGCCATGTACAACTGCTCTGCCCGTAACAACTCCGGCTGTTTTTCTTGCATCCACAGAATTGACCCAAGCCAGCGCTTCATCTGTTCCGGCGTTAAACCTGTATTCCAATAGTCATCCCAGGCCACCGGTACGCTCCACCTGAACGGGTTTTCCGGGCGCTTGAGCTCTATCGGGTCGATCTTATTGATGCCAAAGATATATCCAGGTTGTTTGCGTTCAGTCGCGCTTAAGCTGCGGATGTTTTTAAGCATCAAGGCGCGCATGTCAGTTATCTTATCGATGGATGCAGGATCAAGGCGCAGCCCGCTGCCAGCTGCCAATAAAACTGATTCTGAAACAGTATTACCCGTATTGAGCGCGGTCTGGGTCACAACTTCCACCTGGTGGTCAGCGACAGTCACATCTACTTCCTTGCCAACATATTGCACGCCAAAACCAGTGCCGCGGACAGTAGCTACTACATTGCTGGCATCAACTGACATGGCTTCGTCCGGGCCAAGCAACCTTTCCAAACGCGTCCAAATCTTACCTGCCTTCAATATTATTTTTATGCCTACGCCGCCTTCTTTTGGTTCACCGTTTGGCCCAAGCGTTACCTGCGTGCCTTGTTCCAAAACCGACATGCCTGCATCCGGATATAAGAGACGCGCTTCGCCAGACACGACCTGAATTTGGTCAGCGTAATACAACTCCATATTAGGCACTCCCTGCCTCTGTTCTACGCCGCGGGTAACTGTGATCTTAGCGTCTTTAGTCATCAAAAGATAGGCCAAGGGTTGCGGTTGGGCGGGTACTATTTCATCGGTTGATGTCGCAACGCCGGACGTACTCGTCGCCTCCGCCTGTTGTTGGACGTTTGACGTGTCACGTGTCACGTTTGATGCTGGCTTGTTGCACCCCCACCCGAAAAAAGATATCCCCGCAAGACTGACTGTCAGCGCGAGATAAGTAATGGATTTTTTCATACTGTTATATGATATCAGATTGAAGCTTTTTCCGCTCCTTCCTCGATCTTGGCCTGGCGATAAAGTTTGAGTTTGATGGTATGTATGAAGTCATTCAGCTCTTCGATACGCAACAACCGCGCGACGGCGTAGAATGCCCCACAACCAACAACAATCGCTGCACCGGCTTGCAAGGCAACCTGCCAAAAAGTCCTAAGCGGGAAAAGAGTGCCCAAAGCCTGGCGAGCAACCCAGCCAAAACCAAAAAGTGCAATCGAAGCCAAGATGATCTTGGTCAGTGATTTGCCGACGTCCTTGCTGTCCAAATGGCCGAACTTGCCGCGCAGTAAATACCAAAGGAGTAGGAACTGCGCAAAAGCATCAATTGAAAAGGCCGTTGCCAAGCCAACTACTCCCAACGGCTTGCGCAACAAATAGGCTAGGCCAGCGTTGGCTGCCAAAGAAACAAGGCTCACATAAAACGGCGTCTTGGTGTCTTGCAAGGCATAAAAAACGCGGGCTGCCAGCGGAATCATAGCTTGGGCAATCAGCGAGAGGACAAAAATCGCCAAAACATCTGACGTGCGGATAGTAGCTTCCCAGTCAAAAGCGCCTGCGCCTAAAACCAAACGCACGATTTGGGCGCGCAATAACAGCATCAAGGCAGTGCACGGCACGATGAAAAACAAAATCTTACGGGTAGTGGCCAAGAATGCCTGTCTAAGACCTTCCATATCTTTATTGGCCGCCAATTGCGAAAATGATGGGAAGGCCGCAACGGCGAACGAAATGCCGATAAGCCCAATCGGAACATATTGTAAGTTATTGGCCAAATTAAAAACCGAGATGGAGCCTGACTCAAGCGATGACGCAAAAACCAATAAAGCTACCAGGTTGACTTGTTGCGCTGCCAGGCCGGCAATGCGCGGTACCATAAGTTTTAAGATTTGGAGCACGCCGGGGTCTTTAAAACTCGGCGGCAGGATGCGCCTAAAACCCATGGGCAAAGCCACCAGGGCCTGGACCAAAAAATGCAAACCAGCTCCCAGGACAACGCCATAAGCCACGCCCGCGATACCAAAAGAAGGAGTGAAGCCGATGATGCCAATGATTATGCCGACATTATAAAGCACTGGCGCTAGCGAGAATGCGATGAACCGCCTCGTGGCCTGCAAAACTCCTCCCATGACAGCCGAAAGGCCCAACGTAAAAGTCGAGATGAGCAGGATGCGCGAAAGGGTGATGGTAGTGGCCAGTTTATCTCCAACAAAACCAGGCACTGTCCAAGGCACGACTTTGTCTGCAAAAATCGCCAAGACTAAACACACAATGCCAAGTATCAAGGCAATGGTCGTAAAAACTTTTTCTGCCAACTTCCAAGCTTCAGTATGTCCCTTCTTCTCAAGATATTCCGTAAAAACCGGAATAAAACCTGCGGACAAGGCTCCCAGCACAATTAACTGGTAGAAGAGGTCGGGCAAACGGAAGGCTGCATAATAAGCATCCAACATGTCGCCCGCGCCAAAATGTCCGGCCAATAACCTGTCACGCAATAAGCCGACGACACGCGATGCGAGCGATGCAAAGCCAATCAAAAAAGCCGCCGCTGTCACGTTTGAAGTCTCTTTTTGCCAAAATTTTGTTATGAAGTTGAACATCCTTTTGCAATTAACAATTAACAAATAACAAATTAATAATTCTTCTAATTTTGGCTATTGAACGTTAATCAAAAATTGTTAATTATTAATTTTAATTATTCATTCTTAAACGCGTCCCCTCCCATATCATATCCTCCCTTGGGTAGTTCTTTAAAAGACCCTCCTGTCATCATGCGCAATTCAGCCATGGCATATTTTATCGCAATGCCCAACCGGCCATCTTTCTCGAGCCGCCTGACAGAAACCGCAATGGGATAAGAACGTAAAATACGGAAACGGTAACCGGCTTTTTCCGCCCGTTGGACATAATCATGGTCTTCGGCAAAAACAACTGTTTCGTCAAACCCGCCGATTTCCTCATGCACATGCTTTTTGACAAAGATACAAAAGCCCGGGGCATGCTGCCAAACCCTTTCCGTAGCAATGGCATAAGCGTTATAGACCTCATGCAGTGCATGGTCTATCGGATTACGCGTCAAAGGCTTAACTTTAACCGTAGCAACGCAAGCACCCTTACGTTTCATCTCATCCAAATTTGCCTGCAAAAATTTCGGGCTGACTAGCAGGACATCGGCATCTAAAAATAAAATTACATGCCCTATAGCAACTTCAGCTCCCCTGTTCCGCCCAGGTCCCGGCATGCCGCCTCCAACAAGCTTGGCGCCAAAGGATTGTGCAATTTCCCTGGTCTTGTCAGTCGAGTTAGCATCGGCCACGATAACTTCGTAATCAGTAAAAGTTTGCGCCTTAATGCTAGCCAACAGTTTTGGTAAATTCACTTCTTCATTTTTCGTCGGTATGACGATCGAGAGAAACGGCATGAAATCCTACAATTGTTTTAATTTTAACATAAGTGCATAACAGGCGATACCGGCAGCCACAGATACGTTCAATGATTCCTTAACGCCTTCCTGCTGGATAAAAACCAGCTCATCACATTGCTCACGCAAATATGGGGTAATGCCCTCAACCTCATTGCCTAACAACAACGCCAACTTATCTTTTGAGGGTTTGTATCGATCTAGCGCTTGAGCTTTATCGTCAAGCTCTAATCCGACGATGCTAAAGCCCTGAGCTTTGAGTTTTGGCAACAATTCTTCGATATTTACCACCTTTTCAAAAGCAACTGATTTTTCTGCACCCAAAGCAGTCTTCTTGACCTTGGCATGGTCAGGCCCGGGCGTGTAACCAGTGAGCCAAAGCTTGGTTACGCCTAAAGAGTCGCAGGTCCTAAAAAGCGCGCCAACGTTCTCTGTTGAGCGGATATTATGGGCTATCAGATGTAACTCTTTCATGTGTCCATATGCTAGTTCTTCGTAGGATTATTGACAATCGGTTGAAATTGGACTAAGACTGTTAGGCTCAATCATGGGGATTGGGCAAAAAAACCAAGGAGGCAACGTGCAAACTACAAAAGCACGCCTTACGCTGTTCCCGCACGGGCCTTCGTCACCGGAGACCCAAGAAAAACTCCGAGAGCTGCTCTTTCATTGCGGCGCCGATCTGAACCGCATCATAGATCCGCACCTTCACACCCTCGATAGGTTCGTCAAATTCGTGTCCCGTTCCCGTTTCGATGATTTGGCTGATGAGGAAGGCGCTTCCGCTCCCATCATGGTCCTGACCAAGACAGAACCAGTCCTTCACAGGGTAGTCTTGGACACCTCTTTCCTCGTCAGGGATTTGCCAGTCACGGCTAAGTCGCTCTGGGTCGTCTACTTCACCGAGAAGGTTAAGGAACCGTTCTTCGAAGACGAGCTGCGTTCCCTGGGGGAATTCAGTCAAGCTTTGGATGACGAAATACCCTTGCTAGACCAGGCCCTGATCTGGAAAGACAAGAGGACCCAGCGCAGGTATTTGATCCTGACTCCGGACACGGCAAAAATGAACAGGGTAGAGGAGCGGGTCCGCTTGCTCGCCCTACCGCAACCCGCGGTCCCCCGCCTCAGAACAGGATTGTCCTCTACCACCCTGAGGACTGTCTACCCTGAGGAAATGATGGAGGAAGCCCGCGGCCGCGACTCAAAGCCCTGAACCAACCGGTTCCGGGCTAATTTTTTTTGTAAAAAAATAGGCACGATAGTTCGTGCCCGCCGACATTGCATCGGGAGTGGGGATCAGACCTTGTAGGTCTCAACCACGATCTGGTTGCCCCTGAGAACGCAGGCCTTGAGAATCTTGGGTGCGGCCTCGGCCTCAAGAACGCTGTCACAAGTTTTGCTAATAATCTCATCGTCGTAGACCAGGTTCCAGCTGCCTGTTCCCCGAGTGTTTCGAGCGGCAAAAACCGGTTCGCGCTCGAAAACGCGCAAGGACGCATGATCAATCTCCGAGAAGGGGCGGCAAGTAGAGCCTCCGTAAACTACGAACTCATCGTCATTCCACCCACGAAGATGAAACAACAGTTCGCCACTCCACACAGACACGTCCCCGACCAGTTCGCCTAGGTGGCCAAACGTTGAAACCGACTGGCCACGCAAGACCCTCCAGATGCCGGGCCTTTCGGAAACAAGACAGTGAACGCCATCCCGACGGGCATAGAGGTTGGAGATGTCGAACCCCTTCCACAAGCATTCACTGCCAGTGGTAAGTTCCCATGGCCCTTTCGGCCAGCGTTGCACCGGAAAGATGAGCTTGTTCTGGGCGAATACCGGCCGACGGTAGGCTACGCAGCTCATCTTGGCTTCTTGCTCGACGCGACCGTCGAAGCCGTAGATCCTGAGGACACGTTCCACCGGTTCTTGGATCGAAGCTCTGGGACCGTGCGCTATGACCCAGATCTTGCCGCCTATCGTCCAGTAATCTTCAAGCCCACGGATGCCGCCGATCAGCGGATCGGTTCGCAGGTTCTCAAGGATGTACCCAACGCCATCTTCGTCGCACGCGGCGTAGATCACTCTGGCCGTCTGAGCGTTGGGAGACGAAGGAGCCGTGAACATCTTCTCGGGCATAAAGACCCGGAGCGGCATGCCTTGCTCATTGGTAACCAGATGCCCGATTCCGCCGACATCGAAAAAGTCGACGTCGCCTTCCCCCTCAGGACTCTTGGCCCGATCGACATAGACTGCCAGATCCCGCCCGCTCCATCCGAGCTTGCGGAGAGAGGTCAGGTATGCCGCCTTACCAGCCAAGGAACAGCTCCATTCGCCCAAGACCACATACCCCGGAGCTTCGGCCACGGCATAGAGCGGCTGGCCGTTGGAAGCTTGCAGATCAGAACGTTCATACTCGTTGGTCCGCCTGTACTCACGAGGCAGAAGGGCTGACTCACTCGATGTAATGTGCATTTTTCGTAACCTCCTTGCCCGCAAAATAACCAATCCTTTGCTTTTTGTCAATGCTCTGGCTATGATGGGGCATTATGAAATACGGCCATAAAATCAACATGAAGATTGAGGGATATGACGAGAAGGGTCGCGGATTAGGGCAGATTGAGATCTTGCCTAATGAAATACGCCAGGTTGTCACACCCTTTACTGCCCAAGGCGACGAAGTTGAAGCGACTTTTGTTAAACGCGAGTATGGCCTTAAAATCTGCCAGCTGGACAAGGTCATTCAGCCCGGGCCAGACCGAGTAGCAGCCCCCTGCCCGCATGCCGGAGTTTGCGGGGGTTGCTTATGGCAACACTTGGATTACCGGGCGCAACTAAAAGAAAAAGAACGGGGCGTGCGAGAATTATTCGCCCAACTAAACTTAGACGATAAAATAAAACCAATCATTCCGGCTGATGAGACTTTAGGCTATCGCAACCGCATGGATTATTGCGTGGGTTGGAACAGCGAAATCGGGCTCAAAGAATATGGGTCATGGAACCGTTATGTCGACATCAAGGAATGCTTGCTCCTTAAACCTGGTGTCAAGGACATTTTGCAGATAGTCCGCGACCTGATGAAACAATTTGATTTGCAACCCTGGGACGCCAAGTTTCATAAAGGCGACATTCGCTATGTCGTCATCCGTGACGGCCAGAATACTCAACAAAGGATGATTAACTTGGTCATCCAAGATGCTTCACGTATCAATCAAGAAGCTCGCCAATTTTTGTCCGACAAACTCAAACCGTTTTGTACGACTTTATTGCTTGGCCAACTCTCAAAGCCGACTGACCTGTCACTCGCTGAATCATTTGAGACGCTGCTTGGCAACGAATGGCTTGAGGAAAAAGTAAACGACATAACTTACCAAATCCATCCCAATTCTTTTTTCCAAACCAACTCAGCCATGGCCGCCCATCTTCAACAAGTCGTCTTAAACGAGTTACAAGATACAAAATACAAGATACAAAGTTTGTTAGACCTATATTGCGGCCTCGGCTTCTTCGGAATTGCGGCTGCCAAACAACAAAAGAAACTGGAAGTCCATGGCTATGAGTTGGATGAGGAAGCGATTAAACTCGCTGGCCGGAACGCGGATTTGAATGGCGTAAAAACCCAATGCCACTTCTTTTCCGGCAAAGCTGAGGATTTGAGTTGGAAAGACGTTGATGCCCAAGCCGTCATAGTTGATCCGCCGCGCTCTGGATTGCACCCGCGTGTCATAAAAACTTTGCTGGATGACAGCGGCCATCTCCACCCATCCACCATCATATACGTCAGTTGCAACTATCACCGTTTAAAAGACGAGCTCCCCGCCTTTCTCCAAAAATACGAAATTGCCTCAATCCAACCCTTAGATCTTTTCCCGCAAACTCCTCACATCGAAGTCGTGGTGACCATGATAAAAAAATAGCGCAGTTTAGTTCTCTGCGCTACTAGGGTCCACCTCTTCCATCAACTCCGCACTAGTTAAAGACATGTTCGAACGCGAACCTCCGCCGTCGAACATGATCGAGCAATGGCAAGGATGAGAAATCTCGCCCAATCTCCTGCGTGCCGAGATTTCTTCGGCTGAAGGAGGCCAGATTGATGTTACGCGCCCCGTCAACTCCCGAACGATAACCCCGTAATTAAAATCCGTGACCTTTACCCTTTTACCGAAGTATTTGTACTGTATGGCACGCAAGTAGCTTATCCTTTCGGCTTCGTTGTTACCATGCGTGCCGTTGCCATGAATCACGAATGCAATCTGTTTTGAACAGGCAGACTTGGTCCTGGCGGGTTCGATGCCGCGATTTTTAAGAAACGCGATTTGCTTCTGAGTCGGCTTTGCCATTTCGCACCTCTAGTTCATCTCATATCAGCTGACGGATGGTACGTCTGTACCATAAAAGACAACCGCTGTCAATCCTGACCATCTCTGATATACTATTACGATGAAATCTGGTTTTGTCATGCTCGCCGGGCGCTCAAACGTTGGCAAGTCAACGCTTTTAAATGCGCTCATAGGGTCAAAAGTCGCCATTGTCACACCCAAACCCCAAACCACGCGCTTGCCCATCCGCGGCATATTGCATGACCCTCGCGGCCAAATCGTTTTCGTTGACACGCCAGGAGTCTTTTTGGGTAAACGGGACGCGCTTTCCCAAAGGCTGAACAAGGCGGTCAAAGAGACTCTGGAAGGTATTGATGCCATTGTTTATGTAGTTGACCCGACCCGCGCCCCGGGCGAAGAAGAAGAGCACATACAAAAGATGCTCAAGGCCACAAAAACCCCAATTTATCTTGCCATTAACAAGGCTGACATGGTTAAGCAGATAGCCAAAAACCTGCCCACTTACCGCAAGATTGATGTTGGCCAGCTTGGCACGCTCATGGTTTCGGCCGTCAAACACAGCAACCTTAATCGCTTGGTAGATGCTTTATTTGAAATTTTGCCTGAAGGTGAAAAATATTATCCTGATCTTCAAATCACTGACCTTGGCCACCAGCAATGGATAGAGGAAGTTATCCGCGAAAAAGTTTTTCTGGCCTTGGACCAAGAGCTCCCTTACACCGTCCGCGTGACGGTTGAGGATGTTAAATTCCGTAAAACCGGCGGGCGTTTCATTGAGGCGACCATTTGGACGACTAATGACCGTTATAAAAGGATGATTATTGGCGCAGGCGCAGCCATGATCAAACAGATTGGCATGGCCAGCCGCAAGGAATTGGAAGCTGCCCTGAACACGGCCGTCCATCTGGACCTTGAAGTCAAAGTTGATGCCAAGTGGCAAGAAAAATTCGGAGCCCTATGAACCGTTTTGAAAGACCCCAACCTTTTTCCTTGAGAGCAGCGCCCCTCAATCCGTTTCGGCACGTCGATCAAGCTCGGAAAGAAGAAATCCGCCAAGCCGAGGCACGGCGCCTTTCTGACCATAAGACTGTTTTTGATGTCCAAGATTATTTTAAGTCTACGGGTCGACCGGAACTTTGCCGCGATATCGCGACTTTTGATAAGGCAAAAGTCGACATGGCGCTCTTGGATGACCTGGCGGAAGCGGAGGCAAAAGAACAAACCCAGCTTGTCCGTGAGCTTCGTGCCCTGTCTTTAGCTGCCGCTAAAAGGGAAAATCCCAAGCCCGAAGTTACTATCAAACAAATAAAAGGGCTCATCATGAAAGAGTTGACTGACGCTAATACGGAAATTATTGCCCGCAAAGCGGCCGGCGATGACACGGAGAATGAATCTGCAGAGTTTAAAAATTGGTCACGTTTAATGGCCATGGTCGCTCGCCGCGAAGATTCGCCGGAACAAGCGGCTTTAGACGAGCCCGCCATCCGTTTCTTGGAAGGCGAACTGACTCATGCCTATGGCCTTTTCGAGGCCTACCGGCAAAAAGGCTCAAAATTCCGGCCCCAAGAAATGCTCGATCGACTGAAAAAAATCCGCGAAGCAGTCTACTTTCGCCACCTTCGTCCAGACCTCGGGCTGAGTAACGAGTAAAAAGTAAATAAGACTCGTTACTCGTTACTTTTTACCGTCTTATTGTACGTTATCCAACTGCGTAACCTCGTAACCCAAAAGCGTTGAAAGGAAATCATTACCCTTAAGCAAAGACTTGTCCTGGAGTTTTGGGTTGAAAGTCATCTTGATGACCAGGGGATTTTGCGGGTTATTTAAGACAACGATTTCACCAAACCAATTGCTAGCCTTGATGACCTGGACTTTAATGTCCTGGCCGTTAACTTTGAGCGTCCAGTCTGAATATTCTTCATCTGCCTTGGCCCAATCCAAATCCGTTGCCTTACTCGCCTCCTTTACCTGGTCATCCAAAGAAGTGATAGCATCAGCAAATTCCTTAGCAGTTCTCAGGTTTCCAAAGAGTAAGCTGTCAGTCATCCCATAAAATAATGTTGCGTGTTTCGTTTTTGTCAGCTCATCAAATGCATCCTTGGTAAGCCAGATCGCACTCGTTTCTTTGGCATCAGTGACTTCGCTTGGCCAGTAAGCTGGCGGGTAAAGTTTGTGCGAACTTTTCAAATCAATGTTTTCGACCTTGCCTTTGACCGTTTGCATTTCCGTCGAAGTAGCTCCCTGGCTGCTGATCTTCCAACTCAACTTGGCATAAACCATTGGAGCGAAGCGTTCCAAAGTAATAATTCGTACGCCTTCTTTATTGTCACCGGCCAAGGCAGCGGCACTTTTTGCATCAGCACCCAAATAAGTCTGCCTGATTTCTATCTGGCTGCCTGGAACAAAGTTAATACGTTTGGCAGCTTCGGCTGGAGAAGCATTTTCGAAATTTGCCGGTCTGGGACCAGCCGGGATTATGGATGAAATACCTGGAGCCTTTCCGGCAATCCAACTGCAACCTGCGCCAAAAAGCGCCAAGGCCAAAGCAACAAACAAGAAACTTTTAGTTTTCATAAAGCATATATTACGTAAAGTCCTTTAATTCGTCCATGGTTATCCACAGCCTACCCTTGACCAATTTCAAACCTGTTGCAAATCATGCGATAATTTAGCCATATGTTAGACACTGAACTAAAAGTTGGCGACAAGGCGCCGATCTTCACACTCAAAACCCAAGACAACAAAGATATCAACCTAAGTGACTATATTGGGAAAGAACCTATTATCCTATTTTTTTATCCCGGCGATATGACACCGGGCTGCACTATCCAGCTTTGCAATATCCGCGATGACTGGTCAAAATTCAAACAAGCCAGAGCTACTGTCTTTGGCATAAACCATGCGGACGCGGACAGCCACAAACGCTTTTCATCCAAATATAACTTCCCTTTCCCGCTGCTCATAGATACAGATAAAAAAGTCAGTAAAAAATACGGGGCAGTCAAAAAACTTTTTTCAGCTACTGTCATCAAACGCACTGTTGTGGCCATTGGTAAGGATGGAATAATCAAGTTCTACCGCCACGGAATGCCTAAAGACATCGAAATCCTTAAATCAATCAATAAATAACTCATCCGTGTCATTTCGACCGGAACGAAGTGAAGTGGAGAAATCTCAGTTAACCAAGATTCCTCGACTCGTCGAACTCCCTCGGAATGACAAACTATATGACCCCAAAACTCCCTCTCCCCTTCTCCGGGGCGCAAGGCAACATCAGTGAAAAAACCCTGGCCATCCATCACGATAAGCTTTATGTCGGTTATGTCGATAAAAAGGATGAGATCTCAGAAAAACTCAAGGCTTTATCGCATGGCGGCGATGTCTCGGCGGCCAACCAAAGCTATTCCGAATTGCGTGCCCTCAAAGACGGGGAGACATTTGCTGTTAATGGGACTTACCTGCACGAATGGTATTTCGAAAACCTGGGTGGCGACGGCAAACCCATGGACAAGATCGCCTCTGCCTTGGCAGATAAGTACGGCTCCATGGAAAACTTCCTCAAATACTTTGCTGCTTGCGGCATGGCAGCCCGCGGCTGGGTGGTGTTGGCCTGGGATACGCATGACAAAGCCTTAAAGATTTATAATGGCGACGCACACAACCAAGGTGGCGTCTGGGGCGCCATCCCATTGTTGGTCTTGGATGTTTATGAACATGCTTACTTTATTGATTTTGGCTCAGACCGCAAGACTTATATCCAAGAATTTATCAACCACATAAACTGGTCCGTAGTCGAACAACGTTACCTGGCCGCAATCTAAAAATATGTTAAACCTCAACCACGCGGCTCCGCCCTTTAGCGGAATTACCGCCTACCAAAAAGGAGAATTCAAAAAAATCAGTTTATCTGATTATAAAGGGCAATGGCTAATCCTCTTCTTCTATCCAAGAGACTTTACCTTTGTTTGCCCAACTGAAATCAAGGCCTTCTCCGCACAGGAGCCTGAGTTCAAAAAGTTCAATGCTTCAATCCTGGCAGCTTCAACCGATTCCGAGTGGAGCCACAAGGCTTGGTTTGAACGCGATTTGCCCGAGGTAAACTTCCCAATCCTGGCCGACACCTCGCATAGCCTATCAAAGGCTTACGACGTTTTTAACGAAGAAGATGGTTCAGCTAACCGTGGACTATTTATTGTCGACCCTGACCAAATGGTCCGCTATGCGCTAATCAGCGCCGGGTCAGTCGGCCGTTCGGTTATGGAGACGCTGCGCGTACTAGAAGCCCTGCAGACTGGCGAGCTTTGCCCGGCTGAATGGAAAATAGGCGAAAAAACGTTAGGCAAAGCCTAAACCTTTAATCAAAAACCCCGACGTGATGTCGGGGTTTTTTATTTTCTTGATCCTTAAGCCTTACCTAGGTTATCACTGATCGTAGCCTCTAAACTCATGGCAGTGCTCGCGTTGAAGTCAGCGGCGGAGTCGATGTCAGACCCAAATGAGTAGTTAGAGAAGAAGGCATCAGACATGTCATCAATAAACGTGTTCCAGTTGTCACCATAGAGGGCCTTGGCAGCAGCTTCTGTCTTGACCCAGCGTAAGACACCATTAGCATCCACGGCATAGACTTTAGGGTCTGTGGTGAACTTAACCATACGGGAACCAGGCTTATAGCGGACATTGGAGCCTAAGGGAATACTAGCTAACTGTTCAGCTGTAATGATCCGGACGCCTGAGAAGTCCTTATACCAAGTGAAGTATATCTTGGAGTTGGGGAAAGCATGGCGTTTGCCATCAGAACCAATGTAATAGACAGCACTGTCCTCTTGGGTGGCACCGTTGTTGTCATCCGGCAGTTTAACCAAGGAATTGACTGGCAAACCCATGGAACTCAGGTTATTCAGGTAAGTTGTGCGGTTAGGATCACTGGTTTCTGATTGGAACTGGGTTGTGACCGGAGGTAAGCCTCCACCACCACCGCCTGGGGGAGTAACCACGCCGGTTGAGTAGGTTAAAGTGGCTGTCGTGGCACCAGTGTCTGTTGCGTCTTGGTTATCAGTATAGGTTTCGGTGCCAATGCCGCTGGCTGAGATTATAACCTCTCCATTGCCAGGCACGATTGTTGTGCCAGTATACAAGCCAACAAGCCCTGAACGGAAGATGCCTGTGGCTACACCGGTTTCAGTCAGGGTAACTGTTTCGCTATCCCCTCCACCGGCTGCATTAACTACCAAGGGCACTGTCAGGGTCTCTACTGCCGCACCATTCATGTTGCGGTTGTTATCCTTGACTTCAAGATAAATGGCACCAGGTGTGGTGTATGAAGTCTGGGTTACGCCACTGGCATTAACGAAGTTCTTATAGCTGGCTGCATGCTTTATCTTACCTGTGGTACGGGTGACCAAACCAGCGTTCCCATAGTTGCCTGGGGCATAAAAGATCTTATCGGCTACGGCTAAAGTACCTGCTGTCAGGAGAAAGTTAGTAGTAGACACATTGCCGGTTAGAGTAGCAACTCCAGCCAACTTATTGACTCCAAAATTATAGAAGCTGGCTTCTGTGCCAATGGATTGGGCACCACCGCCATTAAACTTCACCCCACCACCAACCGGTGTCAGGGTTCCGGTATCTGTCCAATTGCCACCTACGTTCAGCGTTTCGCCGTTTAACCTGATCGTTCCGGAACTTGTTATCGAACCAGTTGAAGTGGACTCTGCGCCTAGACCAAGCGTACCCGAATTTGTCAGTGAGGTCATTGTAATAGGACCTGAACTTGAGCCTAGAGAACCTGCATTATTTACGGCAGCAAAGGCCAAGGTGCCGGAAGTTGATGTCACTGTAGTGCTGGCACGAATAGTGGTACCACCTGATACAGTAAAGTTAACAGAACCCGCTGAAAGCGTGCCTCCGACATAGGTGTCGAACACATTGGCAACAGTCACGTCGGCCGTGTTAAAAGTGGCAGTACCAGCAGATTTCCTATTCTCTAAATTATAGAATGCCATGCCGCGGATTGATTGGTTGGCAGTGCCATAGAAGGTGACTGTACAGGTATTGGCATTGAACGTGCCGGGAGCCGGACTGATAAAGTTCGCTACGAGTGCAAACTTGCCAGTGTTACAGTTAATAGTGCCTCCTGAGTTATCCAGTGTCCCTGTAGTTGTAGCCACGCCAGCACCGACGTTCAGGATGCCACTGTTAGCTAAAGTTGAGCCAAACATCGTGTTGCCATCAACCGATCCGATACTGCCTGAGTTGATCACAGCTCCGTTGAAAGTCAACGTGCCAGAAGTGGAAGTGGCTGTACCAGCGATAGTTGAGGCACCGGCGACTGTCAATGATCTAATGTCAGCATTTAGCGTGCTGGCACTGCCAACAAACAATGTTCCATTAACCATACAGTTCGCGCTCAAGGTTGCATCACCTCCAACAGTCTGAATGTTCAGATTATTGTAAGTATAAGAACAATTCACACCTTGAGCTCCGGTTGCTCTGGCGTATTTCACAGTTCCAGACTGAGCGTTAAAAGTGGCACCAGTTGGCCAGATAAAATTTACATTCGCGGTATTTGCCGCAAGAACAATGGTACCGGAATTTCCATTTATAGTTCCATCACCCGGAAAGGTTATCGTCGAAGTGGCCGTCCCATGTCCGATATTTAAGACACCAGAGGCATTAGCGAATGACAATGAGGGGAAAAGCATGTTTCCATACGAGCTTCCAATGAATCCTGCATTAGCAATACCTGCAAGACTTAGTGTTCCCGTGGTCGAAGTGACCGTTGATCCAACAATCGAGACGCCATGCAGTGCCGTCAAAGCTCTGTCGGCTGCGTTAAGCGTGCCAGCACCTTCCATGGTTAAGGTACCATCGAGGGTTACATCAGCAGTTACTATGGTGACCGTACCAGCAGACTTTCTGAACTCGACATTATAGAATGTGACTCCCCGGATGGATTGATTAGCCGTTCCATAAAACCAGGTGGTACCTGCCTGACCATTAAATGTTCCTGCACCTGAGTAGTCAGCAATTAGCGCCAATTTACCTGATTCTTGATTAATGGTTCCCGTATTAGTCAAAGAGCCTGTTGAAGTTGCCGTACCCGCACCAAGGCTCAACGTACCGCTGTTATCCAAGGTTGAAGCGAATAGCTCACTGCCCGAAACCGTTCCGATATTGCCTACATTAGTCACAGCCCCTGTGAAAGTGAGGGTACCGGAAGTCGAGGTGACGGTTGTTAAGGCGCCGATGGCTGTGGTTAAAGCCACGGATAAAGCATTGCCTTGCATGTCCAGAGTTCCGCCACCCGCAGTTGCTAATGTGCCGTCAATCGTGACAGCAGCTGCAGCTGTAACCGTGCCTGAGGCTTTGGTGACAGTGACATTGTTAAAGGTTGTGACACTATTGATGGTTTGGGCTGCAGTGCCAGTAAAATCAATAGTACTGGTACCGGCTGTAAAAGTTCCAGCCTTAGTCCAATTGCCATTAACACTTAAAGTGCTGCCCCAAGGCTTGAGGGTTCCAGTGATAGTGACTGAACCGGCTGTAGCCGCAGTGTTTGCCAAAATATAAGTCGTGGTTGCCGCAGGGATCACAACTGGTGATGTGCTGGTTGGTACTCCACCGCAACCCCAGTTGGCAGCAACGTGCCAGCTGTTAGTTGGTTCTGTACTGGCAAAAGTACAAGTACCGGCAGAAGCTGAATGGCCTTGTATTAACCCATAGGCTAATACGACAAAGCAGCCTATCAGTATCTTGCTAGATATACTGACAAGCCTGTTATTGAAAAGAAGGTTCATAAATATATAAAAGAATAAATTCTTTTGATTTATGCACATAGTATACCACATACTAAAAGAGACGCCCAGATGGGCGTCTCTTTTTACTTATAATCACCTAGAAGTCTTCACTGATATTCTGTTCACTGGCCATGACTTTGCTCACATCAAAGTCTGCTGATGAGTTGATATCAGCCCCAAAGGAGTAGCTGCCAAAGAAAGCATCTGACATGTCGTCAATCTTAGTGTTCCAATCAGCACCATATAATGCTTTGGCTACATCTTCACTCTTTATGAAGCGCAGTGTGCCCTTAAGATCAATGGCAAATACCCTAATATCTGTAGTAAATTTGATCATCTTAGAACCTGGCTTATAGCGAACATTAGCGCCCAGTGGGATACTGGCCAATTGGCTGGAAGTTATGACTTTAACTTTGTCGAAATTGCTATACCATGTGAAATATACCTTTGAATTGGGGAAGGCATGGCGCTTGCCATCACTACTGATGTAGTAAACAGCACTATCCTCTTGGGTGGATATGTTTCCATCATCAGGTAATTTGACCAAGGTGTTGATATCTAAACCCATGGAACTCAGGTTAGCCAGATTGGCTGAGCGATTTGGGTCGCTGGTTCCTGTTTCATAATGGGTTACAACCGGAGGCAAACCCCCACCGCCACCTCCACCACCCCGAGGGGCAGCAGCGCCGGTTGAGTAGGTCAAAGTGGCTGTCGTGGCGCCAGTATCTGCCGGATCTTGGTTATCAGTATAGGTTTCTGTGCCAATGCCGCTGGCTGAGATTACAACTTCCCCATTGCCTGGCACGATTGATGTGCCTGTGTACAAGCCAATAAGTCCAGAACGGAAGACGCCTGTGGCTACACCGGTTTCTGTTAAGGTGACTGTTTCGCTGTCACCGCCACCGGCTGCATTAACTACCAATGGAATGGTCAAAGTTTCCGCCAGGGCACCGTTCATGTTGCGGTTATCATCTTTAACCTCAAGGTAGATGGCGCCAGGTGTGGTGTATGAAGTTTGGGTTACGCCGCTCGCATTAACGAAGTTCTTATAGCTGGCTGCATGCTTAATACTGCCTGTGGTGCGGGTGACCAGGCCGTGATTAATATAAGTACCTTGAGCACTGAATATTTTGTTAACTACGGCCAAGGTGCCTGCTGACAAGGTAAAATTAGTAGTGGTTGCATGACCGTCTAAAGTGGCCGTGCCTGCTGATTTATTAATAACTAAGTTGTTATATATATACTCTCCCCTAACGTCCTGAGGGGTTGCTCCTACATAGCGCACGGTTCCTGAACCGCGGTTAAAAGTACCGCCCGTGGGCCACGAATCAGTTATAACCAAAGTGCCGCTATTGCCGTTAATAATACCAGGAATGGAAAAAATGCTCATGGTAGTCGTAACCGTGCCTGAACCAACATTCAAGGTGCCATTATTTATCAAGTCCGCCTCGAATACAATATCGCCTGACGATGAGCCGACATTCCCGGAGTTACCAACTGCGCTAAAAAAGTCCAATAGGCCTGTTGTTGAGGTCACGGTGCCCCCTGGAATGATGGTCGTATTATTTAAGACCAATAAATTGGCGGCCCCTGCCGAAAGAGTGCCCCCAGCTACAAATAACGTGCCACCAAATAACGCGTTGGCACCCGTTAACGTGGCCGTACCACCGGTTTTGAAGACCTCAACATTATTATATTCATACCCCCTTATACTCTGGTCAGCTCCACCACCCAATCTGACTGTACCTGTCCCTGAATTAAATGTGCCCGGCGCTGGGCTGACAAAATTAGCTAGTAATATAAGCGTACCCGTATCACCATTGATGGTACCACCGGAGTTATCCAGCGTGCCGGTGGATGTAGCCACACCTGAACCGATATTTAGGGTACCGCTGTTAGCCAGAGTTGAACCAAACATTTTGCCGCCATCAACCGAGCCGATGGCGCCAGAGTTGGTTACGGCTCCAGTGAAAGTTAAGGTGCCGGAAGTCGAGGTTACAGTTGTTAGGGCACCAATGGCTGTGGTTAAAGCTACGGATAAAGCATTACCTTGCATGTCCAGAGTTCCGCCACCCGTAGTTGCCAACGTACCGTTAATCGTGACAGCAGCTGCGGCCGTAACCGTACCCGATGCTTTGGTGACAGTGACATTGTTAAAGGTCGTAACGCTGTTAATGGTTTGCGCTGCAGTGCCCGTAAAATCGACGGTACTGGTACCGGCTGTAAAAGTTCCGGTTCTTGTCCAATTGCCGTTAATGCTCAAAGTACTGCCCCAGGGCTTGAGAGTTCCAGTGATGGTGACTGAACCTGCTGTGGCCGCAGCATCCGCCAAAATATATGTTGTGGTTGCCGCAGGAATCACTACTGGCGAGGTGCTGGTCGGGACTCCACCGCAACCCCAGTTAGCAGCGATCTTCCAGTTATTAGTCGGCTCTGTACTGGCAAAAGTACAAGTACCGGCATAAGCCGAATGGCTCTGTATTAACCCATAGGCTAATACGATAAAGCAGCCTACCAGTATCTTGCTCGCTATACTGAAAGACCGATTATTGAAAAGTAAATTCATAAGTACGTACGTATAAAAAGATAATTTTTTGAATTATGCCTGTAAGATACCACAATTTTGATAACCTAGCTCGCTATCTTGTGTATATATTTTTAAATTTATAACTAAACACGACCCATCCCCATGGGTCGTTTTGACGCAAGTCTGATTTTAAAAGTGGGCCGCACTTACTCCCAGCATCATGGCGAACAAGGCTCCAAGACTCAAGGCACCGGCCATGATCACAAAAACGCTGGTCTTATGCTGCACGAAATCCTGCAGCATGCTTTCCGAAATCTTTTTGTGTTTCGGCTTGGCGCACTTTACGCACTTTGGCATGGGTTTTTTTGCTGTTGGCATATTTTTTGTTAAGTAAGGTTCGTTGGTTATTAGGCTGCTTCTTTGACTTTTTTCTTAGTGCCCTGTTCCAGGATATCTTGCAATGCCGCCTGGTTCCAACCTACTACGATCTGGCCATTGATTTCTATAACCGGCACTCCCATCTGGCCTGACTTCTTAACCATTTCATTGGCTGCCGTTGGGTCAGAGGCCACGTCAATCTCAGTAAAGGTAATCCCCTTTTCTTTGAAAAAATCCTTGGCTAATTTACAGTAAGGGCAAGTCGGCGTCGTATAAATCGTAACATGCATAAAGAAGGGTGCGCCCATAGTATAGCACACCCTCTTGACTCACTTATCCACAAAAATCACTTAGCTTGGCGCAAGTAGTTCAAAAGTAACCTGACTCCCCAACCTGTTCCGCCCTGGACCCACTCGGGTTTTGATTCTTTTTCAGCGTAAGCCGTGCCTGCAATATCCAAATGCGCCCACGGCACGTCATGCACGAACTTTTCCAAGAATAAAGCTGAGGTAATGACGCCACCTGCCCGGCCACCGACATTTTTCACATCAGCGATCTTGGATTTGATGAGTTCTCTGTAGGGTTGGTAAAGCGGGAGCTCCCACATCTGTTCGCCAGAGGTTTGAGCCGCCTCGAACAGAGCTGCCTTAAGCTCCTTGTTGCCACAGAATAACCCCGTCATGTCACTACCTAAAGCGATGATAACTGCGCCAGTCAGAGTCGCAAGGTCGATAATCGCCTGCGGCTTAATCTTGTGCGTGGCATAAGATAAAGCATCAGCCAAAGTGACGCGGCCTTCAGCATCAGTGTTATCGACTTCAATGGTTGTGCCGTCCATGGCAGTCACCACATCGCCCGGACGATAAGCCGAACCGCTTGGCATGTTTTCGACTGCGATGAATACGCCGTGGACTTCGACTGATGGCTTGAGCTGAGACAAGGCCTTGAATACCCCGAGGACAGCGGCCGCTCCGGCCATATCAATCTTCATGTCAGTCATGTGTTCGGACGGCTTAAGCGAAAGGCCGCCTGAATCAAAAGTCAAAGCCTTGCCAACCAAAACAATTTTCTTGGGATGTTTAGGTTTGCTTGGCCTATAAACCAGATGGACAAATTTAGGCTCATGCATTGACCCTTGGCCAACTGCCAGCGAGGCTTTCATACCTAATTTTTCCATGCCTCCCCTATCCACCACTTTGCAGGTGATGCCAGTACCCCGTCCGGAAAGCGATTGGGCAATCTTGACCATTTGCTCGGGGTGCATGTCCATAGCCGGCGTGTTAACCATGTCGCGCGCCAAAATAGCTGCTTCAGCCAGTAACTTGCCAAGAGCCATCCCCTTTTCGATCTTAAACTTTGATTGACGATCAAAAGCCAGCAACAAAATCTCTTCTGCTTGGTGCTTTTTGGTATGCTCCTCGGCTGTACGCTTACGATATGAAGAAAAATGATAACCACCCAACTCAATACCCTCGACTAAAGCCTGGGCACCCTCGACTTGGTCTTTAGCGCGCTTCAGCAACTCGGGATGGAAAACAATTTTTTTGGCATGGAAACTATTGGCAGCCTTGATGACCTTAGCGCCCATTGACCTTAACTGGTCTTGCTCATAATTCCTTTTCTTGCCAACGCCCACGATAATCAAATGTTTAAAAGTCCTGTGCCCTAAAAGCGGCAAGACGCAGACATCGCCCTCCTTGGCATCGAACTCGCGACGCTTCAGCTCAGCTAAAATGGCCTTACTCAATTCTGGCGACAAGTAACCCTCACCGATTTTTGGCTTATCTTCTTGGAATAAGCCCTCGACAACAGCATCCGCTTGGAGGCCTGAAAACGGTTCAGATAAGATGGAATATCGCATAGTGGGTATACCTTACTAAGGCGCTACCAAAGCGTCAAAGTAAAAAAAGACCGACTGGAGAGTCGGCTGGTCAAAGAGATAGGTGTTCGCCGGGAAGCATTGGTAAGGCTTCGACAAGATCAGGCGGCAAGAAATCCTTCCTTTCCTGTTCGAACAAGCGGCCGTCGGCAAAAGCCCGATAGAACTGGACGCCTGTTGAGTGGTGGTCATGCACCCAGACGATGTTGTGGCCTGGATTGCGGCGGATAGCCCCTTGCAGTTCTAACTTGGGGTTGATGGCCCAGCGATACTTTATGCAAACCGCCAGTAAGCCAGGCAAGTCAGCTATTGTATCGCCCATATAAATGCTTTCATCAAGGTCGATCCCACAGTCCTCGGCCAAGACTTTGAGGACCTCGCCTTTCCGGATGGCAGGAGTTTCGTCGCGCTCGCCAGTGAACTGGCCATTTCCATCAACGAAATACTCACAGCCAATTGCCAGGTCGAACTTCAACGCCTGGCAAAAAGGATCGGCGATGATCTGCGGGGCTCCGGTGATGGACAATATCAGACAACGGTTCTCCGGTGGCTGGACCGAGAGGCCGTCCAAGACAGCCTTGGGAAACTGGTAGACACGATTCCGATACCTCTTGGCCACTTCAATTGCCAAGTGGCTGACGATCTCAAAATGCAAACCGCGAATAGCATCGGGCAAGATCTTGAGAGCCAGCTTGACCACCTCGCCAAACAACAAGCGGCTCTGGTGGTATTCCTGTATAGCTTCTTCCAATGGCTTGATGATCGGTCTTCTCTCGCTGAACGTCTCACCGACAAAGGTAAGCAAGCTGATCAGGAGTTGCCACTTGCCGACCGTACCGTCAGTGTCTGAGATCATGGCCGGGAGCTTGCCGTTCCCACGGCGTTGGAGCTTGCCTTGGGCGATCAAAGAATTGATGACCGCCATGACCATGCACACGATTCGTTCGCGAGCTTTACGTTCCATCTTTACACCTCAAGGTTCGAGATGACGCCACGCTAGCAAAAAACAAAACTCCGGTCAACCCAGTGACCGGAGCTAATTCTCAATGATTTGAAGCTTATTCCATTTGCGCCTGCCAAGTCCCATCAACTGTCTTGCCATTACCAGTCAGGCTAATCGTACCTTCCAAACCACCCAGGCCGGATGAATTGCCTTCTGCATGGCCGGTGCCTTTGGCAGAATTGCTTAACTTGGCTTTCATTTCCGGCGGTAGGTAGGCTGCATACTGTGGTGGCAAGTTAACTTTTGCCCAGTTGTTAAAACCGCCCGAGGTCTGCAGTTTATTGTCAGCCATCTTGCCGGTAAACTCTCCGTCAAAAGTATAATCTGCTGACATTGCTTCGTTGGTACCGGGAATCAAGTAAGGGATATTGCCTTTATCAGAAAAATTAAATTTCACGTCACCCTGCTTACTGACAGTGACGGTCAAATCAGCTGTTAAGGTAATCTTTTTATCCATGATCATGGTATCGAACTTGGCCGTGCCCCGATAAACTCCAAAATTGGGGAACATCTTTTTCAACTCGTCGGCTGTTGGATATTTGGGCGGCAGAGACTGATCGGTCGCTACAAGATAAACCATGTTGTTGGGCAACTGCTTGAGCATGCCGTCCGCATTGAGCGACATGGGCGGCATGTTGTTGCGATAGTCAGCTGAGCCTTTGACCTGGTTCTTGGCAATGGATACCGTAAAATAATCGTAGCCTGAAGAAAGAACATTGGAACCCAAGTCATAAATAGTATAGAGGTTGCCCGGGTTTTCCATTCCAGACTTAAGGTCAACAACGCTCAACAAGGTGGTAAGCGGCGAGATGGTATCGCGGGCCTGAGTATACTGCGCTCCCAACTTGTCATTGCCAAAAGCCAAATTGGCAGTATTTTCTGAAACCTCAAGCGCCATATCAACGCCATTAACTGCAATCACAGTGCCCCCAACAGCACCGACACTTGAACCAAAACCAGTGGCAACTGCTGCGCCGGCCGGCATGGTCAGCACGGCAGAGCCGCCGGCCGTGATAACAGCCCCACCAATGAACAAGCCAACTTTACTGGCTGTCTTGATGGCCTGGGCTGTTTTGGACGCAATATCATAACCTTTGATCCAGTTACCCCAAGCAGCGGCTTCGTCCTGGTAATGCTGTTCCATGATTTTCTGTGCATCCTTGGCCGTAGTCTCAAACACATTCTGGACTATCTTAACTGTGTTGGCGCTGGGAGCGACCCTGGTAATCATATTAACCTTGTCCCATTTCGGCATATCCAGCTGGACCTCTGTCTCTTCGGCGTATGCCGGATTGATTAAGACAGCGTCACGTAAAGTGTTAATCAGTGCCTTGGTCGAGAAGGCGCTTGAGATATTTCCAGTATCAACACTGGTAGTCTTATGTTCCACTGTAAATGGCTCAAGGGCATTGGCATCTTTTTGGACATCTGCCCATTTTTGGACAGCCTTATCGCAAAGCGCCTTGTAATCTTCTTTTTTGACAGACTGCAGCTTTGTTAACAAAACGGCATTAGTCAAAACTTGCGCCTCTTTATAATCCAAAGCGACTTTGACTAGAGCTTTTTGGAAAGTGACCGCCTGCTTGGTGTCCCCTGTGCCTTGGCTGACTTTTATCTCTGCCGGGCCGGTGGGTGCCGGCCTATTTTGGGCCTTATTGCCACAACCTGCCCCGACTGTGGCTAACAAAAACAAACCAAGCGTGACTAAAAAATATTTTTTAAACATAAAGATAAAATTATTAAAAAGACGGTAACAGTATACCTTGAGCACTAACCTACCGTCTAATTACAGCCTCTCATCAATCAACCGGCTCATGACATCCAGGTTAGGAGAGCCTTCGATTAGGGCGTCGTTGATGATTAAAGTCGGCGTGGATGAGATGCCAAACGATCGGCCGGCATTATAATCGTTTAAGACTTGGTCTTGCGCTGTTTTGTCATCCAAACATGACTTAAACTTTTCCATATCCATACCAAGCGACTGGGCATATTTTTCCAAGTCCGGACGCGTTAAGGCTTTTTGGTTGGCAAACAAAGTATCGTAATACTCAAAAAACTTGCCCTGACGCTGGCTGCAAACACCCGCGATAGCCGCGCCCATGGCATAAGGATGGACTTCAACCAACGGGAAATTGCGTGGCGCAAACTTTATCCTGCCTTGGTACTTGTCACGCAAAGGCTTGATGACCAGTTTATGGTAAACGCCGCAAGCCGGGCACTGGAAATCGTAAAACTCAACCAAGGTAACTTTGGAGGTCATGGCGCCTTCGATGGGAGTTGTGTCAGCGACAATTGGATAGCCTTCCGCAGCAGGCTCGTTAACTTGAGGTGTCGTAGTTGCACCGTCAGGCACATAAAGTTTTTCCGGTGTTCCTTGGGTCAGAGCCAGGTTGGATGTTTTGGGCGCTGTTGGCTGTAACAGAAAATAAAATCCAACTCCGCCAGCCACTAAACCGATAAACAAGGTTGCAAAAACTATTTTTAATTCCTTGGCTGCAGTCTCAATGCCAAACTCAACCTTTTTATCCAGCCAGACAAAAATGAAAAGCCCGGTGGCTGAAGCGGCTGAAACCAAACACCAAAAACAAAAAGTGTTTAAGACGTAGCGTTGGATCAAGGTCAGGAAGACTGACTCCAAGAAACCGGCCCAAGCCATGAGCAGGATAAAAATGCGCGTAAGCTTGGCGTTTTTGTGCGGCGCATAAGCGCGATAAATCGAAAGGACGATGACTGCCAGATAAAAAGCCACGCCAAAAGCCGGCGTTGGGATCCCAAACCAATTGGCCCATTTAGAATTACGCACAACTTCACAGCCGCTCAACGGCCCGCATTTGAGGTCAACCCCCGTGACATAGGTATATAAAAGGTAGGACGCGGCAAATAGCCCGGCCAACGCAAACCAAAACATGATCCGTCTTGCCCAAGTAATCCTTTGATGTTGAGTCATAAATTTTATTGACAGGCGCCAGGCGCCCACATGCCGGCCCCGGCAGCTTTAGCTTCGCTTTCAAGTTTTCTTAATTCGACTTTGCGGGCCGGATTTTGCGGGAATGAGACATAGGCCTGCGCATAGCCATCTTTGATTAGTAAGGCGTTAAAATCAGTCCCGTCTTCCAATAAGACATTGCGCAACAGACGGTCATATTTGTCCCGCTCGTCAGCTTGGGGGTCAGCCTCAAGCTTGATACGTTTACCATTTAATGCGTGTTTCGTGAAGTCAGAGGCTTGTTTTCCAAAACACTGCACTGGCCGCCGCGGGTCAACCGTCTCCGGTGTATTAACACCTAGCAACCTGACTTTATATTCCTTGGCTGGTTCCGTATCTAATTTGACGTCGATTGTATCGCCATCAACCACGCGGACTACCGTGGCATTCGTTAAAATTTTGGAGGCCTGAGTCGTCGCGGTTACAACTGACGAAGTCGCGCTGGTTGGGACGCTTGAGGACGTTAAGGACCCGCCCGCATCGCCAGCGAAGCTTGGCGGGCGCGGCGCTTGAGGACGATTGTCTTTTGCCCTCTCAATATCCCAGATGCCAAAAACGCCGACCAAGGCCAGGATAAAAAGCAGAAAGAGCAATCTTTGCTTGCCCATATGGCTAGAATCTTATGATAACTGTTGACATTGAGCAACCCTTTAGCTTCTGCTATGCTGCTGAACGTATGAAATGGAGAAATGTGGCCAAAATCGATATGCCCTTGCCGGAAAAACCTTCAGATCCGATTGAAATCGCGCTCTTAGCGGCCGAACTAACCCCTGAGACGCCTAAAATCGACCTTCACCAAAAAAATGTCAGTGACGCTTTGATTGAAGTTGATGCCTTCTTGAACCATGAGTTCGTTGACCGGCCGCGCAATGAAATTAAGGTCGTTAAAATAATCCATGGGCGCGGTGAAGGTATCTTGCGCGAAAGAATTGCCCAATACCTGTCCGGTTCAAAATTAGTCGACAAATTCAGGACCAGCCAAGATCCTTCACAGGCTAACGCCGTGACCCTAGTAGTTTTGGCCCCGAACAAAAAAATGATTTGACTGGCTTTCCAGGCCAGTTTAAGATTGCCGCGAGGAGGTTGGAATGGATGCACCCTACAGTCGAAATGGCGCTTTGACACTGGTGGCCATGCCAGGCTTTGAAAGCATCAGCCAGCGGGTCAAACAAAAAGTGGAGAGCATGTATGAGGCGAATCCCGACAGGCGGCCTACGCCAGTGGATATTGTCTTTCCAATCTTTGGCCAACGCGCCAGCGGCGAACCGTACCTTCGGCTTGGTAAAGACCACATCGGGGGCCATGACTGCGTAGTCATCACCAGCGGCCCAGGCACGTATGAGATGCTCATGCAGCTCTATATCGTGCTCAAGTACCTGGTAGGCCGACGCGCCCACCGGATTGCCGTTGTCTGCGGCTACTTCCCCCTCTCGCGTTCCGACAAGGATGAGGGCGCCCTGGAATTCGCCATGACGCGCCCTACTACGGACTTGCTGATGGAAGGAAGTTGCGGTCTGCTTGACCGCATCATCGTAGCCGACCTGCATGCCCAACAAGTCGTGGCTGCCGGACGCATCGGCCTTGTGACAGAAGTTTCGCTTGTGCGGAGACTTCTGACTCGCACCATCGAAGATGCGCACAAGGAGACCAGCAAGATCTGCCTAGCTTTGCCTGATGACGGCGCAGCCAAACGCGTGGAAGGCGCCATGGCCGATGCCCAAGACAAGCTCAAGATCCAGCTGGCCACCGTCTTCGGCGCCAAGCGGCGCAAGTCGAGCCGCTCATCGGACATCAAGCAGCTTTTCGGCGACCTGATGGCCCTGCGCGAATCCATTGTCATCTGCCTGGATGATGAGATCGCCACGGGTGGCACCAACATCGACACCGCCATCTCGCTCAAGAAGGATTACAACGCGGCCAAAGTCTGGGCAGCAGTAACCCATGGCGTGCTCTGCGGTGAAGCGCCCCAACGCTTTTCACTGCCCAATTGCCCGGTGGACCGCATCTACGCGATGGACACCATCCCCTTCGAAAGCCGCACCCACCTATCCCCGCTCATTGCAAACAACAAGCTCATTGTCCTCTCATGGTGGGAAGATCTCTCTTGGATCATCTATTGCCACCACTGGGATGAATCAATCCGCGAACTACGTTGATATACCGCTCGGTTACTGACACACGAGCGGTCTTTTTTTATTCAGTCATCCTGAACGTAGGTGAAGGATACGCAGAGCTAATTAACTTTCGTAAAAAAATGAGCCCCGCTGGAGACGAGCAGAGGCGAGGGTGAGAGAAGGGGGAGAAAAAGAAGGGGCAAAGTGCTGGGACTCTCTGGTATTGGGATACGGATCTCGATTGAGGTCGAGCACTTATTTCTTGACGAAGGTCAAGAATGAAATTACATGGAGGAGCGTTTTCGTGGGAGGAGTCGGAAGGAAAAGAGGGTTGCACCGATCGGTGGAAAACGCAGCGCATGTAGCAGCATGTAAAAGGACGTGGTGGCAACCGCTTAGTTTTTTGATGTGCTGTCTGACCGGAGGCACAATGATCTAGCGGCAATTAAAACATACCATCCAAGACGAGCAGGTCAAGGGTCGGATGTGGATATTTTTCAGACATCACTTTTGGCTTGACCAAGGCTATAAAGCGTGGCACAATGCGCGCGCATTCCGGGATCGTCTAATGGTAGGACAGCGGCCTTTGAAGCCGTGAATCGGGGTTCGAATCCCTGTCCCGGAACCAACAATAATAACCGCGCAAGCGGTTTTATTGTTAGGACAGGGAAGAGAACCGGAAAGGGTGAAAACGAGAGTTTTTACTTATTGAGGAAAGCGCACGAAAACCCGAACTAGCAACTCACCCAACATATCGGATCTGATTCGTACAGATCACCGGTTAGGTGAAAAGCGGCGCTGCGGCATCCATAACAAAAGCTGCTCATCGGACAGGATTTGCATTTACCCTTGATGTGCGTGCGAATGTCGCGCAGCTGTTTCGTCCGCTGTTTGTCCAAGATATTCCGTAAAGATTCCTGATTAATATTGCCAATTTCGATGGGGACACCAGGACATGGTTGGGTTTTTCCGGACGCCTGCACATAAACGGATGTGAAATAATAATTGCATGAAGATGCAACGTGCGGCGGGTGAGGTATCCAGGTATGTCCGTATTCTGTTTCATCAATTTTTAAAAGTTGATGAAAAATATCTTTTGAAGTTCCGCTATCGATCCGATCCGTGCCATTCTTACCTCTACCTGTCGGCGTAATGAGCTCAATGTATGGGTAAATACCGTTCTCTCTAGCAAATCGAAATATCTTTGGAAGCTCAACGATATTTTTTTGACTCATGACCGTCTCGATGCCTAAACGAGTTGGTATTGGCGCATTAAATTTTTTGTCGATTAATATCTGCAACGTCTTTTTAATTTTTTCAAACGTACCAACAACCCCACCGACCATATCGTCTTGGATGGCCGGATTTTCGTGACTGTTGTACTTCACGATAATGGACGCGCCATTTTCATAAAGAAAATCAGCTAGTCCGGGAGTCATGAGTGTACCATTTGTAAAAATGAGAGGCGTCAGACCAATAGAATGGACATGCGACACAACGTCTTTGAACTTTGGAAACAATAGCGGTTCTCCGCCCAAAATTGTAATTGTTTGCGCCCCGTTTTCTTTCGCTTCTTGAATTAAAAGCAAGATTCGTTGAAGAGACAGTTCGTCGTCGGTTTTTGATCCTGCATCAGCATAACAAAATGGGCATCGAAGATTACAAGCCTTCGATAGTTCAATCGAACAGCGTAAGATCTGACCATTCCGCAGAGCGATTTCGATTTGATTCTTTGTAAAATCCAACCCTTTTAATCGTGGTGGATCCGTAAAGTTTTTCATAATACGGAGACCGTGACGTCTCATTCCGCTTCAGACTATACGTCTAGCTCTCCTATGCTTCAAGTAAGTAAGGACTTTCGTGACCTAAAAAAAATTATTTGTAGTACCCTGTTCCAATCACCCAATCGAACGGCTGGAAGTACATGCTAAAAGCCCGCTTAGCCGACGGGGCTGTCTCCCCTTTTTTCGGGAAATAATAATCAGTGAAGCCATCCCCTGTCTTGGCAGCTTCAGCAATCTTTTGGACGTAATAGATGCCATTGATATTCGCGCCATGGCGATCCTTGCCTTCAACTGACTTGTCACCATAAAGCACGACGTTGACGCCGGCTGAAGTGTCTGCAAAAAAGTAACCGTCTTGGCCATAAGTCATCTGGCGTAACAGGTCAGCGCCCAACTTCTTGGCATAGCTTGCCTTCAGCTCCCCGCTCTTCACCTTATTATTAAGCTCATTGAGCATGGCATAAGCCGACTGGATCTGACCCTTAATCAAATCATCCCTTGAATCGACTTTTTGGGTCCAGGCTGACTTATTGGCAGTCCTCATCTGCCAATACTTGCCCGCATATAGCCCGATCGCCAAACCGGCGATACCTATGGCAACCATGGTCAAGATTAAAGTATTTTTTTTCATGGTACGAAAATTAGAGAATAAAAAAGTTGTTGTTATTATAGCATATTCTCACCTATCAGCCGGAGTGCTATAATTATTTACACTTCTTTTTCGTAATTATTCATTCTTAATTATTAATTGTTAATTATTCTTATGACCACAGGCAAAAAAGTCCTGATCGGTTGCGCTATTGCTCTCGGCGTGTTCGTCGTAGCGATTGTCGCCATCATTGCCATAGCCCTCTTCGCGACCAAGGGTATAGCCGAGGTTGCAGACCAACAACTGGTTGCTCTGCGCGCCGGTGATTATGCCAAAGCTTATTCATACACTTCCAAGGATTTCCAAAACTCCACTTCGTTGGACAAGTTTAAGGAGTTTGTAGACTCTTATCCTTCGCTCAAGAATAACGAATCAAGCTCCTTCTCCACCCGCAAGATGGAAAATGATGTCGGTACGCTCGAAGGCACGCTCAAATCAAAAGATGGCGGCGTAACTCCTGTCGTATATAAACTGGTTAAGGAAAACAATGAATGGAAAATCCTATCCATACAACTAAATCCGACCGGGGCAGAAGTGAAATCCATAGAGTCCACAACCCAGCCTTCCGAAGAAGCCGCCTCCAGCATCTTTGACATCCGCTTGAGCGATAAGGTTGGCAGCCAAGGCTATGTCGAAACCCATAAGGCTGAATTTGCCACCGATACACCGGAAATCCAAGTTTCGGCTTACATCAAAGCCGCTAAAAAAGACATGACAGTGCAAGCCGTCCTAGTTTTCACCAAGACGGGTGATAAAGTCGGCCCGGCCAGCAACACGGTCGAACAAGATGGCGACATTATCAGCAACTTCACATTCACCAAGCCTACCAAGGGTTGGCCGGCTGGCGATTACCAGGTTGCTGTCAAGCTTTCGACCGGCGAAATCAAAGCCGTTGATTTTAAGGTCAAATAAGTAACTGAATACCACCCCCCCCCGCAGTACCGCGGGGCTCCCCTCCTATGTAGGAGGGGAAACAAAGGGGTGGTATTTTATTTTCGCTGGTTTTTAGTTACTATGCACATGTAGCTATGAAAAAATCCTTGGCTCTAGGTATCTTGATCGGCATAGTTGCCGTCATTGCCGTCTTTATTTTCGTTACTCGTTACTCGTTACTCGTTACTAAGCCCACTTCTGACACGCGCCTGCAGGCAGCTGCCACCATCAATCCGCTGGCTGATATAGTTAGCCAAATTGGCGGAGAATACGTCAATGTGACAACCATTTTGCCGCCCGGCGCCAGCCCGCATACTTTTGAACCAGCGCCTGAGCAAATCAGTTCAGCTCAAAACGTTAAACTTTTTTTCGCTATTGGCCATGGGTTAGACAGTTGGCTCAAACCGATCGTAGACAGCGTACCAAACTCTTTGACCGTCACGGTTGACCGCAACATCCAATTGCGGGATTTGCCTCTGGACCAGCGCGATGTTGACCAACCAAACCAGACTGTTGACCCTCATTATTGGTTGACTGTCGCTAATGCCAAAATTATTTCACAAAACATTGCCGATGCTTTAACCCAGGCCGATTCAATCCACAAAGACGCTTATGCCGCCAACTTGTCTTCCTATCTGGCTAAGCTCGACCAACTCGACAAAGACATTAAGGCCCAACTCTCTTCCCTTTCCAAACATGAGCTCATCACCCACCACAATGCCTGGGGCTATTTTAGCGATGCTTATGGCTTAAAAGTCGTGGGGACGTTTGAAGTTAGCCCGGGCAAAGAGCCAACGCCCCAACAGATCGCTGACCTGCAAAGCAAGGTTAAACAATATTCCGTAACCACGATTTTTTCCGAACCCCAGCTTTCCGACCAAAGCCTCAAGCCTTTTGTACAAGACCTTAACCTGAAAATCGCTGTCTTGGATCCCGAAGGTGGGATCAATAATATGGGATACATTGACCTAATGAGGTATAATGCCAAGACAATCGCCGACGCGTTAAAGTGAGCCATGTCAGCCATCTCTGTTAAAAACCTGACCGTAAAGTACGGAAGTCAGACGGTCTTAAATCGCCTGAGTTTTGACGTAGAGAAAGGCAGCATCACGGCCATCATCGGGCCAAACGGTTCCGGCAAGACAACTTTATTCCGTGCCTTACTTTCTCTGATCCCTCACGAAGGCAGTGTCAAAATTTTTCAAAAACAAGCCAAAGACGTTTTGTCGCGCATTGGTTATGTGCCGCAAAAATTTGATTTTGACCGGACACTACCCATTACTGTCAACGAATTCTTGTCTTTTGCTTATGGCCGGCGCTCGCTCAAGAATAACCAGATATGCCACGAAGTGCGGGTGGATGCGTTAGTCGATAAGTTGATCGGCGAACTCTCAGGCGGCCAGCTGCAACGTGTGCTGATTGCCCAGGCCTTGATCAAAACTCCAGACTTGTTGTTATTGGATGAACCTTCGGCCGGCATAGATATCGAAGGTGCCCAAGCCTTCTATGACCTCATTCGCCACCTCAATACCGAACACGGCGTGACTGTCCTGCTCATCAGCCACGAAATCAACATGGTCTATAGTTTTGCCGATCAAATCCTATGCTTGAATCGTGATTTGGTCTGCAATGGCCCACCCCGCGAAGTCTTAACCAAGGAAATCATCGAAAAACTTTACGGTCCTGAAATAGGCTTGCGCGGCCATAAACATCTATGATGATGCAGCTGCTGGCCATGCCTTTCATGCAAAGAGCCTTACTGGCAGGGGTTTTGTTGGGCGCGCTCTTGGCTTTGCTCGGCATTTTCGTTGTCCTGAGGCGTATGGCATTTTTCAGCGACGGCATTGCCCATGCCTCACTGGCCGGCGTGGCTGTGGGAGTTCTGACCAATGCCAATCCCCTGTTAACAGCCCTTGGTTTGTCTGCCATCTTGGCAGCTGGCATGGCTTGGCTGGAACGTAGAACCAAAATTGCTTCTGACGCCATCGTGGGCCTGATTTTCACGGCTGGCATGGCCACTGGAGTCATCCTGCTATCCTTCAAACGCGGTTACCAACCGGAGCTGGTGAGCTTTCTCTTTGGCAACATCCTGGCTATCCAATGGTCAGAGCTGATCCTGATGGCCGTCCTGGCTGTCATTATCATTATTTTCATTATCCTAAAATACAAACGATTGGCGCTCATGATCCTTAATCCTGAAATCGCCTATCTTTCCGGAGTGGCTGTGACTGTTTACCACACGCTTCTGTATGTCACGGTAGCCGTGGCTGCCGTCTTAGGACTAAAAATGCTGGGCATTGTCTTGGTCAGCGCCCTGCTTATAGTGCCTGTCTCAACAGCTAAACTTTTCGCAGGCTCTTTCCGCAGCCTGATGTTCTGGAGCGTGGTTATCGCCGAACTGGCCGTGCTGGTTGGCATTGTTATTTCTGTTTACCTAAACCTGCCGACAGGCGCAGTTATTGTCCTGGTTGGCATTGGTTTTTTTGCTTTGACACTAGCCTTCCAAAAACTAAAAAGAATCTAGTTTTATACCAGCTTATGGACAGGCAAATCACGCAGCAAGACTGCCATTTCGTATTTTTTTTGTTGCTCAATATCCATTTGCTGGATTTCACTCCAAGCTACCATGGCAGCCAAAGGCATCGTTAAGTGCAGATAACCATGGTCTTGGAGCCACAACAAAAAAGCTTGTTCAAAATCCGGCGCTTGCATTGTCACGCTTTCATCCAAACCATTAGTCTGCCAATCAGTTATGTGGCTGCCTATCAGATCTTCACCGGCCTGGTTAAGGCTTATCTGGCGACAAGCGCCTTGGTTAAAAAAAATCTCCCCCAAAGGATTATGCTCCGGGTCAAAAACAATTAAGCACTCTTGGGTACTGGTCATATCAATTAAGCATGGTTGCCAAGTTACGCAAGGCGATTATTTGGTGGGCATCACCATCCTGGACCAACCTGCTGACTTGCTTTAAAAGCCCGAATGGTACAAGTGTTTGGTCAACCGCCAGATCTTCCCCATAAACTCCGCCATCAAAAATCGCCTTTAACAAAGCTGCCCTGACATAAACATCTTTTACCGCATTCTTGATGAGACTTTTGGCTGCTTGTTGCGCCAGACGCTTGATTATGGCTCTGCGCAATTGGTTGATTTCCCAAACTGCCTGCGGCAAAGCATATGCCGAATCAAGACCATTGAAAGACTCATGGGTTGCGTGGCAGTGGGCAAGCGCCTGCTCATAGCCATGGCCTTGCGCCCACAAACGGTGCGCCAAAGCCTTCTGCCAATCAGTTTTCTTTTCAGAGCTGGGCTGGACAGTTAAAGCGTGGATAATCAACTCCGGATCGTCCTGAAGATCGGGATGGTGCTTGATGACGTGGCGCAAAAAGGTCGGCACAAACCGCCCGGCATAAGCCAACTGCTCATAATCACCCGCCTCTTTTGAAGGGCCGACTATCACTATACTTTTTCCATCCTGGAGCTTGTCGGATCTTAATTGTTCCGGAGCAAACTTACGCCTTTTAAAATCATTTGTTGGTTGGTAAACCACCGAGTCAATATTCTTTGAAAAAGGTTTTGGC
>JAJZQU010000005.1 GCA_021806685.1 bacterium
TTTGGTTGAGTTTTTTTCTTGTATTTTTATTTCCTCATACTCACTTAGGGTATTTTTCAAGGCTTGAGTGGCGTCCGCAATGGGCTTTAATTGTTTTAAGACGTCAGTTGATGTCTTTACTGGAGACAGAAGACTAAACAAGCCGTACAAAGGCTTCCTCCAAACAATTCCCCCAATCACAACCAATATCGCCACCGCAAATATGATGATCGGGGTTAAGGTAAATCTCTTCTTGGATTTCATAATTATGTATAGATTACCACAAAACAACTCCCAAGACGATTGGCTTTGACAAAAAAGGACCGGCCGCGCCGATCCTAATTGTTAATTCTTAATTGTTCATTGTTAATTTATTTTTTGGCCTTGCCTTCGATGATTTGTAGTTGAATGTTGGACGGCACTGGCGAGTAGTGGTCGAATTCCATGGTGTAAGAACCGCGACCCTGGGTCATGGAGCGCAACGAAGTGGAATAGCCGAACATTTCGGCCAACGGCACTTCGGCCTGGATGACTTTGACATCATTGCGGTCTTCCATGGAATTGATTTGCCCGCGTTTGGAGTTGAGGTCACCGATCACATCGCCCATGTACAACTCTGGCACGACAACTTCCACGCGCTCGATAGGCTCAAGGATGGAAACACCGGCCGTTCCGCAAGCCGCCTTAAAGGCCATTGAAGCCGCAATCTTAAAAGCTGCTTCGGATGAGTCGACCTCGTGATAAGAACCATCATAAACAGTGGCTTTGACATCCAACATGGGATAACCGGCCACAACTCCCCTTTGCATGGCTTCCTGCACGCCTTTGTTGATTGGCTGGATGTACTCACGGGGAATAACGCCGCCTTTAATGTCATTAACGAACTCATAGCCCTTGCCGCGCTCGGTCGGTTCCACGCGCAACCAGCAATGGCCATATTGTCCACGGCCACCTGACTGGCGGATGAACTTGCCTTCGCCCTCGGCCATGCCTTTGATGGCTTCCTTGTAAGCAACTTGCGGTTTACCGACATTAGCTTCGACATTAAACTCGCGCTTCATGCGGTCAACGATGATTTCAAGGTGGAGTTCACCCATGCCGGACAGAATTGTCTGCAAAGTTTCTTCGTCAGTCCTGACATGGAATGACGGGTCTTCTTCGGCCAACTTCTGCAAGGCAACGCCCATCTTTTCCTGGTCAGCCTTGGTCTTAGGCTCAACAGCCAAATCAATGACCGGTTCAGGAATAACAATTGTCTCGAGTATGACAGGGTGCTCTTCGTCGCAGAGCGTGTGGCCAGTAAAAGTTTCCTTCAAGCCCACGGCTGCAGCGATTTCGCCTGAATAAACGTCCTGCACTTCTTCGCGGCTATTGGCATGCATGCGCACAATGCGGCCCACGCGTTCCTTTTTGCCGTTGGTCGCATTATAGACGTAAGAGCCGGCGGATAAATGGCCTGAGTAGACACGGAAGAAAATGAGCTTACCGACATAAGGGTCTGACATGACCTTAAAGGCCAAGGCTGCGAACGGTGCGTTATCGTCTGGCTTGCATTCAATAATCTTTTCCGGATCATTGGGATCAGTGCCTCTGACAGGCGGGACATCCAACGGCGACGGCAAATAGTAATTGACGGCATCCAACATGAACTGCACGCCCTTGTTCTTCAAGGCCGAACCGCACATGATCGGGAAAAGATCCATGTGGATGACGGCTTTGCGCAAAGCCGCGCGGATTTCATCAACTGAAAGTTCCTCACCGGCCAGATATTTGTTCATGAGCGCTTCGTCAGTCTCTGACAAGGCTTCCAAAAACTCATTGCGCCACTTCTTGGCCTCATCCATCATATCGGCAGGCACATCAGCTTCTACAATTTCCTTACCCATTTCATCCATATACATCTCGGCCTTCATGGTAATGAGGTCAATAATGCCTTTGAAGTTTGATTCCGCACCAATGGGCAACTGGATTGGGTAAGCACGCTTATTAAGACGAGTGCGGATGGAAACCACATCCTTAAAAAAGTCAGCTCCCGTACGGTCAAGCTTGTTAACGAAGCACATGCGAGGCACGTGGTACTTGTCAGCCTGGCGCCAGACAGTCTCTGACTGGGCTTCCACGCCGGCCACGCCGTCGAAGACAGTGACCGCGCCATCCAAAACGCGCAGCGAACGCTGAACTTCGATGGTAAAGTCGATGTGTCCCGGAGTGTCGATCAAATTCAAACGGCAGCCTTTCCAAAAACAGGTCGTGGCGGCCGAGGTAATGGTGATACCGCGTTCGCGTTCCTGTTCCATCCAGTCCATGGTGGCCTCGCCCTCGTGCACTTCGCCAATCTTGTGCTTGCGGCCGGTATAAAAAAGCACGCGTTCGGAAACCGTTGTCTTGCCCGCATCAATGTGGGCGATGATCCCGAAGTTTCGGGTATCTTTGAGTGAGTATTCTCTTGGCATAATGTTATTGAGACAAAAAAAGGACGACGAAACCGCCGGCCTTTGACCTTGCATTAATCACCTGCGATGTCTGAGCCGTCATCCATAACGGCTTAGCGGGCGAAGTGGGCGAAAGCGCGGTTGGCTTCGGCCATGCGCTGCACGTCCTGCTTCTTCTTGACGGCGTCACCTTGGTTTTCGGCAGCAGCCAGGATTTCGGCAGACAATTTGTCAGCCATTGGCCTGCCCTTTTTGGAGCGGGCGGCCGTGATGAGCCAACGGAAGGCTAGTTGTTGGCGGCGGTCTGCGCGGACTTGGAGAGGAATCTGGTAGTTGGCGCCTCCCACGCGGCGGGATTTGACTTCGAGTAAAGGTGACACGTTCTTGAGGGCCTCATCAAAAACTTCCATGGCCGGTTTCTTGGTCTTGGCTTCGACTTTATCAAAAGCCTCATAAACAATCTTTTGGGACGTTGACTTCTTGCCACGTTCCATCACGTAGTTTATGAGTTTGGCCACAACAACCGAACCGTATTTCGGATCCGGGAGAACTGACCTACGAGGTGCTTGCTTTCCACGCATATTATTCAATCGTCAACATTCAATATTCAACATTCAATTATTTACCGGCTTTGGGTTTCTTATTGCCGTAGAGCGAACGGCCGCGACGGCGGTTGGCTACTCCCTGGGTATCATAAACGCCACGCAGTACATGATAACGCACGCCTGGCAGGTCTTTAACGCGGCCACCGCGGATCATGACGATTGAGTGCTCTTGCAGGTTATGTCCTTCACCCGGGATATAAGCCGTGACTTCCTGGCCATTGGAGAGGCGGACGCGGGCGATCTTGCGCAAAGCTGAGTTTGGCTTTTTCGGCGTCATGGTCGTGACCTTGGTGCAGACGCCACGCTTAAACGGACTCCCTTTGGGGAGCTCTGTGCGGGTGCGGTGCAAGGTATCGCGCGTGAACTGCAGCGCCGGACTCTTGGATTTTACCTTGGCTGTGCGGCGAGAGCGCCGTATGAGTTGGTTGAAAGTAGGCATGGTCGGTTAAAGATTAGCCAAAACCTTGGCTGAATGTGGGCGAAATATAACAAATGCCCTGTTTATCGTCAAGGACGCGCCATTTTATGCTATTTTGACGATAGTAACCACCAAAGATTCTCCAATTCTCTCGATATGCCATAGGCATTGCCGTGCGACAAAAGGCCGAGATATGACTCGACGGACTGGCGGTTGGGACTATAGCCGACGCGTTTCTTCATCCTGATTTTCGTCTTGGTGCGCAGCACTCGGTGATGCGGAAAATGTACCCAGCCTAAAAAATCGACACCCGGTGCAAGGGTTTTAATGAAAACTTTGTCCGGATGAAGGCTCAAGGCAAGCGACCCGGATAAGAACGCGGCGACCTTTGGCAAACAGTTCGACAACCCGGATCGGTCATGCGACATGAAAACGAAATCATCGGCATAACGGGCGTAATATCTCATGTGGAGATCGTTCTTGACGAACTGGTCTAGCTCATTCATGTAAACATTTGCAAAAAGCTGTGAGGTCAAATTGCCGAGCGGTATACCCTTGCCGTGACAGACTTCGAAGCTTCCGATGACGCTTTTAAGCAAATCAAGCAAACGGGGACTGGTTATGCGGTTGCGCAAAATATCAACCAAAATTGCATGATCCACGCTGGCGAAAAACTTTCGGATGTCGCATTTCAAAACCCAGCACGTCCTCATATTGTTCTGACTTGTCATCCTAGCGAGCTTCTCAAAACGCTCAAGTGCGCGATGCATGCCTTTGCCCGTTTGGCATGAAAATGAGTCGGAAATAAAAAGCGTGGCAAAGAACGGATAAAGTTTCCGATGGATAGCATGGTGCAACAGTCGATCTCGCACAGTAGCCTTATGGATGTCACGCGGTTTCGGGTCGTTGATCCGAAAATGCTGATAGTCGCCATGCACATAGTGACCGTTCATTAAATCCGCGTGTAAATTAGCGACCTCATCGCCTAAATGCAACATGAATGCCTGCACGTCTTTCTTATTTCGCTTCCCTCGGATAAACTCTTGCCAAGCTTCACAGAGGTTTTCCACCGACACAACCTCTTCAAACGAAACAGTACACAATTTCATATCTCTAATTCGTAATTTTTAATTGTTAATTATTAATTTCTATGAGTATACCCCCCCCCCGCAACTAATCACGTCAAACCTGCCTGTTTTACAAAAAGTAGTGGACGCATACAAAATCTGGCACGCGCATTATTCTAACTTTCCCCGTCTCTCTAAATTTTCACTGGGTACCAAGATCGATTCGCTCTTCACTGACCTGATCAATCTCATCTTCTTGGCCGGATATGCCGGAGCCGACCAAAAATACACGTTCGTCGTGAGGGCAGCGACAAAACTGGATCTTCTTAAATTCTTCATGCAGATCGCGTGGGAAACACGGTGCTTGGATCATAAAAAATACGCAGCCCTGTCCGTTCCCTTGAACGAGATTGGAAAAGACGTTGGAAACTGGCAAAAATATTGTAAAAAGAAACAACCCCCATCCGAGGAATGAGGGCGTTTGTAAAAACATGAAGAGATTTGCGGGACGAACGGGAACCGGTTGCTCTCGTTCCAGTCGTTGTCGAACCAGTTGTCGTCGAGATACGGTTCGCCGTCATTCACGTTCAGCACCGCGACGTTCCGGTTGTTGCCATCATCGAGGGTGAACGAGCCACTCGTCCATATCGGAAGCCATCTGGATCACCACCGCTCGAAAAATCTCACGGTTGAATTTTATTCGGGGTCGCTCGCCCGCCGTAGCTTTAGCGAAGGCGGGTTGCCCACCAGCTTCCGATACCAAGTATCTTCAGTTTATGAAAAGGCCGCTACACGCTGCCGACCAGCGTACCGACCGACATTCTGGCAAACGGTCCCTTCCAGATTTCGACCGTCCGAAGCCTTGACTGCGGACTGTTTCGTCTATTATCCATTTTAAATTATACAAAAATGCAAGCGGCCCCGTCCAGTGCACGAATCCAAGTGAGGATTGTGTACCGAACGGGGCCTGAGAGCCGAGCGACCAAGGGATCGAGGGCCGTTTTGAAGGGCCAAGGCACGGCGGTCGCGACCGCCGTGCCAAGGAACCGAGGGTCTAAGCGCTTACTTGCGGGACGAACGGGAACCGGCCGCTCCCGCCCCAGTCGATGCCGAACCAGCCGTCGCCGAGACACGGTCCGCCGCCATGCACGCCCAGCACCGCGACGCCCCGGTCGGCGCCATCACCGAGGGAGAACGAGCCAAGAGCGACCATCCAGAACTGCTTGTACAGCTCCGGGTGCGCCCGGTGCAGGTCGAGCAGCTCATTCTGTCCCATGATGGGACGGTACCCATGCTGAGCGACCTCGGTCCGCTGATCGCGACCCCAGGCGATGATCTCCTCACTGTCGCTGAGCACCTCGCGGGGAGGAGCGGCGAGCCAGACGACGTGATCCTCCGGCCTCGTCGAAACGATGGCCGAGGCGTGTCTCTTCCACTTGCGACCGTCGAAGATGCTGGAGACGCCGCCCTTGTAGGTTCGCTTCAGATCCGCCATGGGCGGGATAGGGGTGTAGGCGAAGGGCACGAGCACGTGGTCGGGCGGGAGAGCCAGCCCGCTCGTGCGGTACTGACTGCCGCCGTTGCCGGTGGCCGTCACGATGGGCTGCGGCTCGGGGAGGAGCTCGCGGCGCATGGCCCGAACCCCCCGTTCGGCTCCGCCGTTGCGGATCACCTGACCGAGCTCATCGTCGAACGACGAAACGCGCGTGAGAGCGGTGACGGTTTCCAGCCCATTCGAAAACTTGTCGTCGAGGAGGCGTACCTGATTCATGGCGTACCTTCTTTCTTCTGCGATTGGCGTACCCGTTATCCCGACCTCATTGCCGGGAATCCGAGCGTACCACTGATCGTTCATCCGTAAGTAAGCATCTAAATGCAAGGTTCAAAGCCTTAGTCTGTAATGAAAAAATATAGCATAAAAAAGCCCTTTTGTCAATGACTTTAGGGACTTTACGAACTTTACCCACCTACGCCGAAGGCTATGGTGGGTCCGCCATGGCAATATAATTGTTTGCGAAGGCGGATGGACTTATAGCGGTAAAAGACGTGGGTTGAGCCAACGCGGCAGCCAAAAAATGAATATCAAAACCGCTAATGTATATAATATGATGGCCAAAGGCATGATCTGGCCGGTTTTGTCTTTTAGCTTAAATAAAATGTAGCAAAAGACTAAAACCAACAAGGCTAGGGCAAAAACCGCAAAAGCCTGCAGTAAATAAGCTGCTGCCAAGCTGGCCACCAACCAACAACCAGCCGTGATAAACCAGCCATTAGCTTTGCCTTGGACTGAACGCCAGATTAAAGCAGGGGCAATAAGCAAGCCAAAAGCCATAACAGTATTAACCATAATTAACCCGGTGGTTTGGGAGCCTCTGATAAAAGCTAGGGACGCGCTGGCTATCAACATCCAAACCAACCATGAGATAACATCCTTAAGCCAATCCCATTTCACTGCCAAACCATCTTTAGACAGCCATGAAATAATTAGGACAGCGACCACAAATTGCATGATTGGCCAGCCAAGCAAAGCAGATAGGATTATGACCAGGGGCAAATGCCAAGCAGCAAATAATGACTCCCCTTCCGGTTGGACTCCTTCCACCAAAATTTTTGTTTCTTTGGTGCGCCAGTATGTAAACAAAAGAATCATGACAATCAAGAAGGCCAACCATGTTGCCCAATCCAAAGGCGAATGAGGCATTCTACCCCAACCAGCAGACAGGCCGGCCAAGATGGCTGTTACCCAAATGGCCATATCCCAAGACTGTGAGAGGATATTTTTTATTGACCATGTTCTGAACTTTGTAAGCCCGCTAACTATCCAAGTAACAGCCAAAGCAATGACTGCCACCCAGGTAATTTGGAATAAAGCCATCATGTTGGGCAGTTGGCCGCCAAACCCAGTGAACCAACGCGTGAGCTGCAAGTTGCTCCAATAAGTGTTCAAATTCAACCGTGAAAAATTTTCGACAATGTTCTGGCCTGTCTGATTCAGGATTGGTAAACCTTGGAAAAGCAGAGCAAACAAGATAATTATCGACGGCAAAAGCAGGACAAGCGAACAAGCCAACCAAGTACCGACAGCACCTACAATTGTCCGCAAATCATTTTTAGTGGCGCGATATTCATGCCAAGCCACACCCAAAGCTAAACCAAATACAAAACCACGCAAAAGCGATTCCGGGCCGGCTGTTGTTGGCCAGAAACCGATTGATAAAAGATAAACGGGCAACTGACTCAAGGTTAATGGCAAGCTACCCGACCCTTGTTGCCATAAATTGATAAGTGCAAAAACTAAAGCCATTACCAGGGCAAAAGGCAAAGCAGCTTTAAGCGTATCCCAAACCTGGCTCCAAGTTTTTTTCTGCCAATAAACCAGCCATTGCCCAGCAGCCAAGAGCGCTGTGCAGGCAAGTATTGGCCGCCACAAAAAAATATCCAGCGGTAAAAGTGCTGCCGGGCGTATTACCTGCACCAACAAACTGACTAACAACAAAGCTCCCAGCAAAAACCAAACATCAGAAGCTCGGTCTGGAATTGAGGGATCTTGGCTTGTCCAAATACGTGAGCGGATCATAGGCCGAAAAGTCCATTAAGGCCAAAAAGGCCGGCTATCCAATGATATGGCCCGCCCAAAACAGCGCTTATCAGGCCAACGCCAAAAACAACATCCAGCAAAATCAGGCCCATCAATACCCAGGAACCATAGCTCTCCAGCTTTTCCCTAAAGGCATACCATTTTGGCCTATGTAACAAGGCCATGATAATTTTTGAGCCATCAAGCGGCGGCAAGGGAATCAAATTAAACAACATCAGGGCTGTATTGATTAGGAAGCAAAGACCTAAAAATACAATGAGTAGATTGTTTGAGCCAAGTATGGGCAATAATAGCCTTAACAAGATGCCTACCAATGTGAGCATTAATAAGTTACTGAACGGCCCAGCCAAACCTATATATAGAGGCCCCCACTTCTGGTCGCGTAAAAGATAAGGGTTAAAAGGCACAGGCTTGCCCCAACCAAAGCTGACAAGAACCAAGGCTAAAAGCCCAAACCAATCAATATGGGCCAATGGATTCAAGGAAAGCCTGCCCAGCCGCTTGGCGGTTGGGTCACCCATCCAGGTTGCAGCCAAGGCATGCGAAAACTCGTGGACAGTCAGGGCCACCAGGACAGCCACAATCCAAAGGACAAACAGAATCGGGTCAGAAAACAAGGTCGTTAGATTCATAATCAGGGCAGATGAATAGGGTCTTGCCAATCATACCGTAAACGTCTATACTTGTGCCAATCCTATGTCCCGTATCTGCATATTAACCGGTAAGACAGCCAACACGGCCAATAGCCGGAGCCACTCAAACCGCGCCACAAAGCGCTTACAAGGAGTAAACCTCCAAACCCGCCGCATGGGTGGTGTTAAGGTTTTACTTTCAACCCGCGCGCTCAAGACCCTCAAGAAGCTTGAAGCCATCAATAAAGGCCAGGTATTGACCAAGAAGCAAAAGAAGCAGGCCAAGACAGCTGCCCGCAAGCAAGTTAAAAAATAAATCGGTTTTAAAAAAAGAGACGTTGCATTGCAACGTCTCTTTTTTTCATTACAATATTCGTTCCCTGGTCTGCTTAATGATATCAAAAGCTTCTTTAGCCGTGTCCACGATGCGAATTAATTTTAGGTCGTCTTTGCCCACAAAACCATTCTCTTCGAAAAGCGTCTTATTGACCCAATCAAAGAATGGCTTCCAAAAAGCCTTGCCATAAAAGATGCAAGGCACTTCGCGCGGAGTCTTGCCGGTTTGAATCAAGGCCACCATCTCAGTCGCCTCGTCCAATGTGCCAAAGCCGCCCGGGAAAAAGACATAGGCTTGGGCCGAGGCCGAGAGCATGACTTTGCGGGTGAAAAAATAATGGAAACCGATGGCCCGTGTCACATAGTCGTTGCGCCTTTGTTCAGTTGGCAACTCTATATCCAAACCAATTGATTCCCCTCCTCCGTTATAAGCTCCCTTGTTCCCAGCTTCCATGAGGCCAGGCCCGCCGCCTGTAATGACTGTCAGGCCGGCCTTGGCGCACATGCCGCCCAACTCTTCGGCCGCTTTGTAGTAACGGCTGTTCTTAGAAGCCCGTGCGCTGCCAAAAAAAGTTACTTCATTATGGAGCTTGGATAAAAATTCAAAGCCTTCGATGAACTCGGCCATGATCCGGAAAATCCTCCAATACAAGTTTTCAGTAAAGGGCGTGTTCTCCGCCGGATAACATTGGTTATCCGGCGAGCAAACCCAAGACATGAAGCGTTTGCCGACAGCCCCATTGGCCTTAGGTACTCCTGATACGAAATCAGAGCTCTTATAAAAAGGCCTCTGCGGTTTATGGCGTTTTTTGGAAACTGTTTTTTTGGCAGGATGGCGGGCCTTTGCCTTGCGATGGGAATTTGGCATATCTGCTAAAGTGCAATCCGGAAATTATTAATCGTTAATTCTTAATTATTAATTTCGCTGGTCGTCTTTTCCAAAGAGCGGCCCACCGTATCGATAAAAGCTGTTAAATCTTGGCGACGCCAACAAGGACCAAGGCCAATCTGGATTGGTTGGCTGCGTTCGGCGACGCCGATTTCAAAAACATAAAAATCTCCATTCAGGCTCCAACCAAGATCAGTCAAACGCAGGGCCGTTACCTGTTCCAACTGAAATTTTTGTGACCTGCCCAAGGCAACATTGAACTCCAAGGTCCCGTCGACCAACCTAAAGCGTTCGGAAAAACGGTTGATAGTATAAACCCAACAAGCCAAGGCCAGAATGGCAATAATGGCCAACTGCAAAGCTCCAACCATGGGTATTAGCAACGAAAAAATCAGAAAGAGCGTAGCCACGATGGTTATGGCCAAAACCACTCCCCCGCCCAATGAAATAAAATTCGCGCGGATCTCTGTCACGTGCTCTTCTGGCTTTAGGGGCGGGTCTCTCTCTACCTTTACGTCCGCAATGACTTCTGGCATGACTGAATTATAACACATCGGCTATACAAAAAGGCCTCAAGCTGGTATCCTGGCGGCCGTATGACAAATATCTGCGAAACAATCCAACGCACGCTCGTGCTGCTTAAGCCCGACGCCCTGGAACGCGGGCTGATCGGCGAAATCATCCAACGCTTTGAAAAAGTCGGCCTTAAAATCGTTGGCTTAAAGATGGTCTGGCCAAGCGAAGAAACGGCCATGAAACATTACACGGAGGATCTGGCCATCCGCCGCGGGGAACATGTCAGGAAACTCATGGTTGAGATGCTGCTTTCCGGGCCGGTCGTGGCCATTGTCTTGGAAGGCGTAGAATCCGTGGAGCTGGTCAGGAAAATGGTGGGTGGGACTGAACCCAAGACAGCCGCGCCGGGTACCATCCGAGGAGATTATTCACATGTTTCTTATAAGCATGCTGATGCCCGGGGCACAGGCATCTTCAACCTGATCCATGCCTCAGGCAATGTTGAGGAAGCTGGCCAAGAGATCCAAGTCTGGTTTGAGCCGGAAGAACTGCACGAATTCAGCCCAGCCTACACCCAAAGAACCATCGTTTAACCAAGCCAAAAATCTCATAACCAAGAACTCAGGAGGGGTCTTGCGCCAACCTGAGTTTTTTGTTAGACTTTTGATATAATTCACTGACAGAACCGTATGGGTCTTCCTGGACATCGTAGAACAAGCTCACATAAGCGCCGTCGCGCTTCACATTTTGCCTTGAAAGGCCAAAACATCAGTTTGGAAAAACAGGGCGAACAAACTCACCTATCACACCGTGCCGCTCCCGGAGCGTCTTCTTATCGCGGGCACGCCATCCATATCAAAGGCAAAGAGCACAAGCTTGAAAAGCTGCTTAAAAAATCCAAAAAATCCCCGGCCTAGGGCTTTGGCCTAACCCCTCATTCGCACCTTCTTTATGTCAAACCGCCACCTAGCCCGCTCCCTGGCCCTCCAATCCCTCTATGAATGGGATTTCCATGCTTTGGATCAGGATAAGGCCATTGAAATAATGGAACGTAACCTTTCAGAGTTTGCCCCGGAAATGGATGAACGGCCTTTTGCTTTATCTTTGGTTAAAGGCGTCTTGAAAAACAAGGAAGGAATCGATGCAGCCATCGGGCACTTTGCGCCTGACTGGCCGATTGAACGTATTACGACGGTCGATCGCAATGTCTTGAGGATGGGTATCTATGAATTAGTCTTTGACCAAGAGATACCTTCCAAAGTTGCCATTAATGAAGCCATTGAACTAGCTAAGACGTTTGGCGGAGAATCATCCGGCAAGTTCGTAAACGGAGTGTTGGGAGCTGTTTACCGCGACCAACAAGCCAAAGGCATTGCCAAACCGGCCGATAAACCAAAAGAAAGCCCTGACGCCCCAGTTGATAGTCCCCCGCCATTAGAAAAGAGCGAAGAATAATTAGTAAGATAATCGATTGGCTGAACGAGACTGGCGAAGCGCACGGAATAATCCGTCAGCTTCGCGAGCAACGTTCGCCACAAAAGTGAACGCTATGACCACAATCCCACAGAGTGACTTCAAGCCACTGGAAGAGCGGCTTGGTTATAAATTTAAAGACAAAGGGATGCTGGTACAGGCCCTAACACACCGTTCATATCTGAACGAGCATTCTGATTTCCCTTATGAACACAACGAGCGACTGGAATTTTTAGGCGATGCTGTCTTGGAACTGATCGTGACAGAATATTTATATAAAAATTACGCCAATCCTGAGGGCGAACTGACCAATTGGCGTGCTGCTTTGGTGAATGCCAAAACCTTGGCCGGCATTGCGACGCAATTGGCTTTCGAAGACTATCTCTTGATGTCAAAAGGCGAAGCCAAGGATAAAGAATCCAAAGCTCGCATGTATATCCTGGCCAATGCCATCGAAGCCATCATCGGCTCAATTTATCTTGATGGCGGAGCCGAGGCTGCTGAGGGCTTTATCCATAAACATATTCTGAGCACGCTGCCCTTCATCCTAAAGAACCAGCTCTACATCGATCCCAAAAGTAAGTTCCAAGAAACTGCCCAGGAACTTTTGGGCATAACCCCGAATTATAAAGTCTTGAAAGAATCAGGGCCTGACCATAACAAGGAATTTACGGTCGGAGTCTTTTTGGATAAAGAGTTAGTGGCAGTTGGCAGTGGGACTTCGAAACAAGAAGCCCAGATTGCCGCTGCCCAAGCCGGGTTAGATGCCAAGCATTGGAGCGTTTCAACGTCTTGACATGGCGGACTGGAAATGGTAGTAAAATAATACAAACGCGGAGGTGTGCGATGATTCGCTATCCTATCGTAGTTCGAAAGATCCCAGGCGGATGCAGAATTTCGTTCCCTGATTTGAGCACCTATGTCGAGTACACGCCCAAGGACGGCGGACCACCGACTGAAGATGCTTACAGGCAGGCCATAAGCCAGGCGGCTGCAAATTACTTGTCGGCAACCAGCGACAAGAAGCCCGGCTGGATCCCTGCTCGTCTCCGGGACACCAGTGTCTATAGGGACGGCTACCAGATTGTACGTCCCGGAACCGGAGGAGAAATCACCCTCCGTGACCCTGAGATGGCGCTCGAAGTTGAGCTTCCTCCCAACATCGAGGAAGCACTGAAGTTCCACTGGCTGCGCCAAGACTTGGGCAAGAGCCGGGAAGCGATGTCCCGCCTACTGAACATTGATCCTGAACGCTACGTGCAGATTGAAGAATGCAGGATCAGGCCCAACCACCACGAACGCGCTCGGTTGCGTAACATCCAACAACGCAGCCAGAGCTTCTCCATCAGGCGGGCCGAGGAGCCTGCCGCCGAAGAGGACACTCGCCTCACGGCATCTTGAGCGGCATCTAGCCGTCTCTTTTTTTGCGAAACAAAGATCCCCCATAGCCTTGGCGAAGGGGGATCTTTGTGGTGCGCCCTGAGGGAATCGAACCCCCATCACCGGTTCCGAAGACCGGCACTCTATCCGTTGAGCTAAGGGCGCTCTTGGATGCCGGCATATTAGCAGGCAATGGTTGACAAATCAATCATCCAGTTCTTATAGTATGCGCCAGACAACTCGTTCCCTGAAAGGATAAAGGCTATGTCACCCATCGTTGTTCTAGTTCTCAGCTTCCTCGTAATGCCCGTCGGCATCTACTTCATCTACCGTGGGTGCAGGCAGAAATACGACTACGCGCCCTTAAAGGTCATGCTGAAAAATACCTGCTTCACCTCGGGCGCGATCAGCTTTTTGGTCGGCCTCATCGGTATAAGCGCTGTACTTTTCTTTTCTGTGATTGTTGACCTTACGGGCAACGACCTAACGCTCATCCTAGATAATGGCGGCAACGTCATTGATGTACCTCAACAATCCCGCTGGGTCTGGCACAACAAGGTGGTTGTACTCAAACGCGAAACACATATGAGTGCTTCAATCCAACCCATCACCGACAACCCCAAAGTGCGTCACCTCGGACTGACGGTGGATACTGAAATCGTAGATGCGCGTCGTTTTGCGGAATCAATGGGCGTCAGCATCAACTCTAGGTGCGAGGATATTAATGACACGGGTCTAGTCTGCAAACAGAGGGACGCCGGGCTGTTCCACCTCTACGAGTTCATGAACGCCCACTCGCGCGAACTCAGCTGGTTCTACAACCCCTACGATCCTCAACAGACGCGCGACCTGGAAGCCCTGCTGCATGCCAACCTCGACGAGTCGCTCGCGGCCAAAGGCCTGCGCCTAGTCAAGCTCGCCAAGTGGACTACTGAGTAGCCGCTTACTCTTCTTCTCCGATCCCTGACAAGGATCGATTTTTTTATTGACAAAGCTATTTTAATCGGCCAAAGTGCTGCCAGCCACGATCGCTCGCGAGTGACGTGGCCAGCTGTAAAAGTTGTTGTTCCGTAACAAACCCCATGTGGGGAAGGAGAATGTGTCATGAAGGCGAAGGATTACATCACATTGGCTCTGGACGTAGACAGCTTGGAAAAGGCTCGACCTCTCGTGGAGAGCCTTGCACCGCATGTCGGGTGCCTCAAAGCCGGGCTGGAGTTGATCACGGCTGTCGGAACTCCCAAAGTCGTCGAGTTCGTCCATTCACTCGGCGGCGAGGTATTCATCGACGGCAAGTTCGATGACATCCCGAACACAGTCGGCAAAGCATCCAAGGCGGTTGCAGGACTCAAGGTCAAGATGTTCAACGTCCACGCCTCGGCCGGCATCGAAGCGATGATGGCCGCAGTTGCCAACAAGGGCGACTCCCTTGTTCTCGCAGTCACGGTTCTGACCTCGCTCGAGGAGAACAATGCCCACCTGATCTTCGGCGGACCAAGCAAGGCCAAGGTCCTGCAATTCGCACGCGACGCGAAGATTGCCGGTTGCGACGGCATCATCTGCTCGCCGCAAGAGCTCGAACTCCTCGGGAAGCAGAGAGAACTTAAGGATATACTGAAGTTCACCCCCGGCGTCCGTCCCCCGTGGGCAAGCAAGGGAGACCAGAAGCGCGTCATGACTCCGGCAGAAGCAATCCTGCATGGCGCAACAGGCGTCATCATCGGTCGGCCCATCACCGATGCGCCTTCGCCCGTGGAAGCGGCGAAGAAGATTGCCGAAGAGATCGAGTCAGCCCTGGAGAAGAGGTGAGGCCATGAGAAACGAAAGGCGTTTTTCCCTGACCGAAATCGGCCAGGCATCAGGCCTGCGCTGGCTCGACCCGCGCGACTTCGAGAACCGAGGGCCATTGACCGATGCGGAGTTCGACCACATCTTCGATCTCAAGCAAGCGAGATGGCTCCACTCCGGCGATCCCAAGAACCCGCACGTTGAACTCACAAGCGGGAAGCACAGCAACGGGTTCGTCTCCGTGCCACTCATACTCGTTGATCCCAACCTCTGTGAGATCATGGCCATCCAAGCAGAATACGTCATCAGGAAGGCCATGAAGGACCTGGGCCTACCGGCTTGGGAAATGGGCAATAAGAACTGGGTCATCGGCTCTGATCATGCCGGCGCCACTTTCTCCCAACGAGTCGCAGCCCGTCTTCAGGCCAAACACGATTTTACGGAGAAGGGCTATGACAAGAAGCTGGCAGATGGCACGATCGAGAAGACGCAGATCTGGACGCGGCACACTATCGAACCCGACGAGTTCGTGCTCCAGGCGGAAGAGCTGGTAACCACCACGGCCACCATGATCGCCGTGCGCAGAGCCATCCGGGCCGGCACTCTCAAGCCAGTCAACTTCTATCCGCTGAACGTGACATTGGTCCATCGTTCAACCCAGACCGAGTTCGAGGGATCGCCTATCATCGGTGTCCGACACTATGATATCGAGACCTGGGACAGCGCTGAAGTCTGCCCCCTCTGCAAGCAAGGCTCCAAGGCTATCAAGAGCCCCAAGAAGCACTGGGCCGAGCTCACCGGCAAGGCAGCCTGACAAGGCGAGGGGTCTATCCCTCCCGACTACTGACACGCACTCGCGTGTCTATTTTTTTGTTCGTAGTAAAATTTTTATTGACAATGCCATGCAGAAGCAACAAACTATGCGCCAAGTTGTTTTGGTATATGCAAAGGAGACGCCATGAACAATCGCATCTTGGAAATGAACAGCGAGGATGACCTCAGCCAGCTCGACCCTGACAAGTTCGATCCGGAGGAGTATACCCCTGAAGCAATAGACCACATCTTCGGGATCTGCGGCGCGCTCTGGGTTCGCCCAGACAACCCCAAAGAACCACACAAGGAACCGCACGTCGAAATCTCGAGCGGCCTATGTAGCGATGGCTACGTGAATCTGCGCCGCGTGCTCAGGCACACCAACCTCTGCGAGATCATGGCCAGGCTCATGATACTCGAATTCCGGAGGCACCTCCCAGGGCTATCCTGTGGCGCCAAGCAGCGTATCCATTGGGTGATCGGCTCAGACCATACCGCTGCCACACTTTCGTTCTGCGTGGCACGACTGCTTGGTGCCAAGCATGAATTCACAGAAAAGGGGCCAAACAAAACTCAACTTTGGCGGCGCGGTATCATCCGCCAGGATGAGGTGGTGCTCCAGGTCGAAGACTTGATTGCGACGGGCGATACTGTCAGGGCAGTCCGCCTTGGCCTTCGCCAGGGTAACCGGTGCCCCATCAACTTCTTCCCGGCAGTACTGACCTTGGCCCACAGGTCAGAAGAACGGCTCATCGATCGCATCTATCCCATCCTGTCTCTTCGCCACTACGCTATGCAGATGTGGCCGCGCTACAAGTGCCCGCTGCATACCAAAGGATCGGTAGCTATCCACGAACCACAGTTCAATTGGGGAAAGCTGACCGGCAACTACTCCTGACACGCCCTCGCGTGTCTCATTTTTTTACTATTTGATTTTTGTGTCATACTGTAATGAGTTCCTTCACATGACAGGAAGAGAGGAGGCCTCTATGCGCCGTAAATTTATTTTATTACTTGCTTCCAAGTTAGTTGACAAACCCGAACCAGCGCCGACGAACGCGCGACCAATGTTCAAGAGCAGCCATCATGGGCCAGGTGCCAGAAAAGGCACAGCCGACCCTGAGGCTTCTCGCCAACTCGCCCTCAGCATCACCCAAGACATATTGTTCCAGAGCGGCCACATCACCTGGGCCAAGCTCAATGTGACACCGTGTGCGATAACAACCAAACCCGAGGCTACCAATGATCCTGCCACTAAGTGAACTCCTTCTTCCCGGGAAAAGCGCATTGCTCGTTGCTTTTCCCCGGCTCTAAAAACCTGTCTTTGACGGGTTTTTAGATAATTAAAGTATAAGCGCCACCCTTGACAAATAGGCTATTTTGTGCTATATTAGCTAGTTCTAAATCGAATGGCGCTTTAGAAAAAACCTTTAAAATCAAGCTCAAATCTAGCTTTTACGCTAGGTTAGCAAAAATTCTGAGGAGAGAATTTTTGGCTAAACTACGCATATTGCGTGTTTAGTTATATAAATGTAAATTCGGCGGCAATTTTTGTGCGACTCTCTCCAAAGGGTTTTACGGAAATTGCCGTCTTTTGTTTAAACGGCAGTTATAAGGAGCCGGAATTATGCAGAGGAGGAATCTTCAGTACTTGTCGTCTGAAGGACTGCCAACTTCTGCATAATTCTCGCTCTTTTCACCCTTGTATCGTCCACTCACGTACCAAGCAACGCATAGTTGCAGGAGGATAAGATCATGACGACGACCCGTAAGAACACCGCACGTAGCCAGGATGCACGTAGCCCGTATGCGCCGACCGGCGCCAAGCCCGCTCACCTGCATCTGGTCAGCGACAAGGCTGATGCCAAGGAGGTCGCTGCCAGGAAGTGCACTTGCGGCAAGGAGATCGTGGGCAACCACAAGACCTGCGGGCAGTGCAACCTGCTCGACCAGGCCAAGATCCATGGACAGGAACTGTTCACCTGCATGATCTGCGCAGCGCCCACACCCTTCGACTTCTGCTGGCACTGCAATCGGAAACCTGCTGACGTGAAGGCATCGGCCCGCAGGGCCTATGATGCCAAGCCGCTCGCAAGCACACCGGCTGCTGAGCCCAAGGCGACCAAGACAGTCGAGACCAGCACTCAGCCTGCTGCCAAGCAGCCCGAGCTCCTGAAGACGACGGTCATCGACCTAGACGACAGGACCCTGGAGTACCGCGAGGCCAACGGCAACGAGCTGGTGATCGTCCGACGCGTGCTGGCCGAGATCGAGGAAGAGGAGCATGCCGAGGAAGTTCAGCGGCAGATGGATGAGGCACGCAAGGCCCGTGAAGCTGAAGCGGCTCGCGTCGCAGCGATCCGCGCTCCCCTTCTCGAGACGCTCGCCAAGAAAGGCAGAGAGGGCCTGAAGGAGCTGGGGGTGATCATCGTCGACGGCACTCCCATCTACGTGGACGGCAACAAGTACGCCAACCCGCACTTCACGGTCAAGTACCAGAACGTCAGCTGCGATTTCCACGACAAGGAAGCGGCTAATGCGATCAAGGCGGCGCGTTCCGCACTTGCCGACAGGCTCGAAGCAGCTGCCAAGGCCCGCCGCGAGGATGAAGCCGCTGCTCGTCGCGCCAAGCACGCCCCCAAGAAGGACGAGCCCAAGCCTGGCAAGTCCGGTGGCAAGAACGGAAAGGGTGGCAAGTCGGGCAAAGGCGGCAAGGGCAAGAAGTAACCTACCATTCAGATGTTCCTTCCTCGGGCGCAGCACTCGCTTCAACGCGATCTCTGCTGCGCCCTCCCCAAGCGCTAACTGCTCAGGAAGTGACACGTGAAACGTGACACGTCAGAACCAGACGAGTCACGAGTCACATATCACAAATCACTCCGAAGAGAAGTTCGCACTTGGGGTCCTGCTTCACAAACCAAAGGATCCTGTGGAGGTATTCCCATGCTCTCTGACTCAACGCTCAAAGACTTGAACGTGATCTTCAGCAAGAACTTCGTACCCGGCAGCACGGTCAACATGGCGGATATCGCCGTGCCGGACGAATCGAAGCTGACCATGCCGGTTCTGCCCGTATACAGTGAGCGCGTGGATCTCCGAGAGATCTGCTACAAGCCGAGCAAGGTCCAGATCCTGGCTCCCCTTGTCCTCGACAACATTGCCGAGGCCAACCACGCCGCCTAGCGACAAGCAACTTCTGCCCCTTCCCACCACGGCGCCAGCATCCTGCTCGCGCCTCCCCAAATGAGTCTCTGTCTGCCACCCTTCGCGTAAAGCTACGGGTGGCAAGCTAACCAACTTCGTCCTTTCAAATGGACGGAGGCTCTCAAGGGAACGAAAGGTCAGCCATGAACGAAAAACGTTGGAGCGGATACGCCGATTATCTTGCACGAAAAGGCAAGACACCGGAGATCATCTACTTGGTCAGGGAACAGCTTTCGAGCATTCTCGAGACCGTACATGCGCCAGAGTTTGTCTTGGCTCCTGACACGAGCCTCGACGACACTGACATCATACGAGCTATCACTCTGATGACCGGCCAGGAAGTGAGAGAACTGAACAAGGTGAGCTTCAAGAAGTTCGCATCCGCAACCCACAGCATTCCGGGCAAATCGCATCAGGCGTTGCTTAAGAGCCTATTGGTTCAGAATGTTGGCCGGCGATTCCGGACTTGGGTCGAGAACCCTCAACAGGGTTTAGGCGCCGCCTTCTTCAACATTACCGATCCCAATCGGCACTCATCGATCGTCCACGACAACGACGAGGCCATCGAAAGACTGGGCTTCGACGATGCGATGCGTGGCAGGCTGCATTTGTCCTTCGGCCAGAAGCTGGGTAACGAGATCGACCGTGGGCTGTGGGCATTGCTCCGCTTCTATACGGTATTCGTCCTGGCAGACCATGCTCAAGGTCGCGACATCACGGCCATCGGCCTGGATCTCTGCAGCCAGGTCTTCCCGGTAGGCTCACTGGATGCAAGGCCCAAGGCCTGGCGGATCTTGGTCGCCTGAGTCCACCGACGATCCACGCTCGTCCGCCAATCGCCCTTTCCCATCACATCGCTCGCGAGCGACGTGACCCACCACTGGCGCCAGCGTCCTGCTCGCGCCACCCCAAATGAGCTTCTGTCATATTCGTCCTTTGACTGAGACGGAGGCTCTGAAGGGAGTAATAGGAAGATGAAGAACAACTACGTTTTCCCGCTCATGCGGATCGTGGCCTGGGCCATGGAACCTGTCTGTAGCTTGATTGACCAACTAATGGAGCGACGCTCCAGGAGGATGCGATGAGTCGTTTCGATCTGGACAAGGCACGTCATGCAAGCAAGTTCGGTCTGAGCGATGATCGGCGCGTTGCGACCGTGGTCACCACCCACGCCGGATATGCCAAGGAACTTGGCGAGCAGCTGGCTGACGTGGTCGTCGTCTGCAACCCGGAGCACCCGCTCAACCCGGACGATCTCCGGCGCGGAACCATCATCGAGTTCGAGGTCACCCGGCGCAATACCGAGGTGGCCGTGGACCTGCTCGGTGCCCTCAAGGAGCTCCAGAGCCTGGGATGGATCGGCAACGCGGAACGCATTGTGTCTTCACCGAAATCGTCGTCTCTCCTCAAACTCCAAGAGGTGGTGGACATTGTCTGCCGCCATCTCAAGTAGGAGGTTCGCCGTGAAGGTGAAAGCTGGCGGCACGGTACTCGGGTTGCTGTTCATCATCGCTGCCATCTGCAAGGAAGGCGGCGGCCCATGGCTCTTGGAAGCCCTCGGCTGGATATACTGGGGGATCAACTGGATCTGCGTAGGCATCCTGTGGGTCGTCCACAGCGTGGGCTGGGTGATCGACAACTTCCACAACTGGTTCTAGCGACCAGACTCAAAACGCTAACTGGCCAGGGGCGACCGAGCATCACAGCTCGTTCTGCTCGCCCCTGGCACCCCGTCATCTGGTCATTACAAGTCCGCCGGGTATGCAAAGTTCTCGTCTCAAGTCGTTAACTCGACTCGAGAATCTCTCTCCTCCGAGGACTCAAGCCTGCCCGCGGACTTGCGATGATCAACCAAAAAAGTAGAGACGCCCTCGGAGGACGTCTCTACTTTTTTATTTCCTCACAACACCCTTGCCCTTGGCGCTCTCATCATTTTGCAAATCAGTACTCAAAGCTTTTGTTACCTGTAGGATATTTTCCTTGATGTTTTCATCGTAAGCCTGGAAGTTGGAACTGCCGATAAGCTCCACAAACTTCCCGTCATCCGAGGCGGTTGGCGTAAGCTCTACATCAAATTCCATTTCCGCATTCTGGACACCTTCAGGCAAACGATTCAACCTCCAAGAAACTGTCCTGGAACTTGGGTCATAGGCAATCTCACCGGCCGTGCTGGTAGCTAAAGTTACGAACCGCACATTGCGCGGCAACACGCCGGAAACATTTATGTCCTTAAGCGCATGTACTTGTTTGTTGATTGCCCAGTAAACCCGATAGCGAGTAGCCTGGCCAACCTTGGGCGGCAATGGCCCGTCGCCCAAAGGCGCGCCTTCTTCAGAATAATAACGCGCTTCGGCTGACAAGCTCGCATCTGACTTAAACTTAAAAATCATGGGCGCAATCTGGATAGTGCGCTTGATTTTAGAATTACCAATCCCCTCGATGTCAGCAAATATAGTCGCCCGTACGGCTGCCATGCCAGTCCCGGTGGCTTGCGAGAGGAGCGGGACATTAACCTCAAATGAACCATTGCCACGTTGCGTTATCTCCTTAAGCTCATTCAGCTTGGAAGGAGCCCAAACCAAAGTTTGGTCTTGGCGCGTCGTACTGGCAGTAATTTGCAGTTTATCCCAATCTACCAATGCGTAATTTTGTTGCGTACTTATGTTATTTAAATCAACAGTTTCTAATAACAACCTGATTGTCACGTTTTTAAGCGGTTCATTGGCAGTATTTTCATAACCAATAGCACACTGCAAATTATCGCCATAACCAACACTCCGTTCTGTTGTGTCAGTGCCATTGACCACCAGCTTGAGCGATAGATCTCCGGCCAAGACCGGGAAATTAGCCTCACTTGTTTGGGCCGGCAAAAAAACGTTGTTCGCACCCAATGTCCCGGCTTGGGCAGTAACCTTGGCTTGGCCGCCAAAACCCAAAGCAAATGTCCCGATGACTTTGACCTCGGTCGAAGTATTGGCGCCCAAAATCGGGAGTTCTTGTTTGTAAACTCGTCCCTCCAACAAATCCTGGCTGCCGGTGGCATTAATGAGATTAAAACCTTCGGGTAATCCAATCCTCGCTTCAAACTTACCCAAAGGGTTTTGAGCTTTATTTGTTAGGCGGTAAATGATTGTCACCTGGTCGCCGGGTATGGCTCTTTCCGGCACTTCAATCATACCTTCCAGGACTGTGCCGGAATAAGTGACCTGCTTGGTAGCCATGGCTTCCAAGCCATTTGTCCGGCTAGCCGGACGATAAGTAGCCACTGCCTGAATGGCCGAGACAGTCCCCAGGGCGCCAATAAAACGGCCCTTAATCATAATTGTGCCCTTTTCCTCAGCTGCCAAGTCCCCCAGTTTCCAAACCATGGCCTTATCCGCTGTTTGGGGATTAATTTCCGTGACTATAAAATCCGAAGGGAAATTAACCCGCATATCAACCGAAGCCAGCGGCTCATCCAAAGGATTGGAGTAATTAATTGAATAAGTCGTTTCCTCGCCCAACGAAACCTGGCTAGGCCCATCAATCTCCAAAACCAAACCCTTGCCAGCGGCCAAACTTTTATATGAATTAAAAAATAAGAATCCAGCCCAAGCAGCCATGCAAAGCATAACGATTAGCATTGGTATGCCAACTGCAAAATAAATCCATCGCTTGCTCTTCTTTTTTTCCAGATGCGAAAGGTCAGGCATCCCCTCTTCCGAGCCATAGATAGTGCGCAAACTTTGCTCCACCTCACGGTCGCGCTTTACAGTGTCTTCTTTTGGTTCGGAAAAATTATGCCAGAACCTTTTCTTATTTTTCTTGCTCATGGCTGTCTCCGTTGGCTGACAATAGGACGGCAACTGCCTGGTCACGATCCAAAACTCCCTGCCAACCCAAATTCGCGCCATCCGTTGCTACCTGGACCTGGCCACCAGTCGATCCTGGATCGGTTTGTGTGCTGGGTTGGGATTGATCACGGTTCCAGAGGCTCTGCCAAGGGCTGCTTAACACAACTTGTTGAACCATGGTGCGCGGCTTGCCAGACTGGCTGGTCAACAACATGAGGTAAGCACCGCGCGTTTGCTGGTCTTGGCTCTGGTCAGATTCCTGGACTTTATCCATGATGTCGAAAACCGTAAAGGGAAGCTTGTAACGCAAAACTATTTCCTGGCTCTTGCCCGGGTCTAGCTGCAGCCAACCCCCGAAGACAGTCCGATCATCTTCCATGGCCGACCAGACAGTATTCTTTTCTGACTTGGCAGTCTTTTCTATTTCAGCCAACTGCGGATCAATGCCATCGCCTTCCAAAGGTTGTTTAAATAAACTGGCTGGTGGCGGCTCAAACCCTTGGGCATCCAAAAGCTCTGATCCTTTTGGCACATAAACTCTCAGATATTGGACATTGCGTACTCCGCGGAATATTTCACCTTTTGTGCCCTGGTGCGTACGCTGGATGCGCAAAGTATCAATAATCCCGCCATTGGGTTGGATTTCGGCCACATGCTTAACACTCTCCTGGACAACAGCATCGGTTTTTTGCCCGGCCACATTAGCTCCAACAATGGCCAATGAATCGCCAACTGTCGGCTTAAGCCTACCTTGCCAGCCAAAATCCTCGACCAACTGCTCTTCGTCCGGCTTAAACATGGATATTTGGATTTCCTTGGTTTCCAAGGCCTGGCTACTGGCACTGGCCAAGGCTAACCACTGTTCAGACGTCAGGCTCTTGGTTTTGTCCATGAGTTTGGCAAACAAATCGCCAATAAATTTTTTGGGCGTGTTAGCCTCTTTGTCATATTCCACCTCCACTGCTTTTTGGGTTTCCAATAAAAAGTTATCAGCCGTAATCGTCTTGCCGTATTCGGGCATCTCGATGGGACCAGTCACCTGCAATACTTTTTCCATGAAAGATGCGTTGACAGCCACTACCCCATCCAATGTCGGCTGGCCGGATTTGCTCCAGAACCACCTAATCTTTTCAGCTGTCTTGGGAAAATCAGCAAACCAGTTAGCATCTTGGAATTGCCATAAAGGATTTATTAGTTGGATTGGTTTGGGAGGGATGACGCGGGCCGTTAACTGGCCTTTCAAGTCATAGGTCCCGCCCTTTGGGACATAAAGCGATACTATCTTGCCCTGGTCAATGCGGATTTCTGCCACTGATCCCATAAAACCGCCGCTCGGCCGCAACTCAGTCTGGTTTTGGAAGACCAGGAGATAACTGCGTTGGCTGTCTTTGCCTAAAAAGTTGACCATGGCATCCGAGAGCACTGCAAACTCGCGCACTGACTCCTTGGCTTGGCGGATCTTACCAGCCAAAGCACGGGCTTGGTCTTGCTGGCTGGCCGGGACTGACGCAATATCAACTGTTTGGACCGCGTGTTCGGCATCAGTTAAGAGAGGCAGAGCGCCGCGGGCATAAGTCCCAAGCACTTCCAACCTTTCGATCAACCCGCGCGAGGGATCATCAAAGACTTTTCCAAAACCCATAGCCAGCAACTGGCCAGCTTGGCTCATTTTGTTGCCGACTTCCAAAAGCGAGCGGGCACTTTTGTATTGCTTGGGCACAACAGCTGCGGCACTGACAGCCAAGAGCCGAGATTCATCCAATAAACGGTCGGCTTGCCTGAACTTGGTTGAAGCACTTTGCAATTTTTGTTCGGAAACACCCAAGCTCGGATTGCTGGCCAGATCAGACAAGGCCGCCACAGCATTTTGTCCCTCCTGTTCAACCTGGTTGCGTTCTTGAGTCAGATTGCGATAAGCCACCAAAGCCTGGGCCGGCAAGGTAATGATGGCCACCAAGGCCACAAAACCCAAAGTGGCTTTGGCATAAGAAAAACGCTCATTAGCTACTTCGGTAGCTACCTCGGAAAAATCTTGCTCGGCTTCAGCCACCAAAGCCTGTTCCTTTTTTTCCAAAATCGCCAAATCTTTGGTAGTCCGCGAAAAAATATTGGCCCAAAAAAGCTTTAAGCGATTGGCCAAAAGCCTAAAATTCAAAGCTCCGGTGGCAATGTGAGGTTTGTTGATTTGGCTTTCCCTGACGGTCGGGTAAATTTTCGATTTTAAAGCAGAGGTTGCTAACGCTTGGTACGATTCCTTATGCGGCGTGGCCAATGATTGAGCATAGGCCAGATGTTCAGCCACAGGCGACCTCTCTTCTGTCACTTGCTCCTCAGGCACAAAACAGTCACGAAGTGAAACAACAAAGGGGCTTCGTGCATGATGGCGGTGATTGATTGTGATGGCTTTGGCAATGGGCGCCTCGTGCCGCTTAACCACACAGGCCACTGACTCCAAATCCATTTTCTCGGCTATGTCCTCTGACTGGGTGCTGCTTGGTATTGAATATAAAAAAGATGACTTTTTATGAGCCGGCTTGGCTTTGTGTATTTTCTTCTTAAAACCCAAAGGGGTGGACATGACAACTCCATCTTGTTCAACCACGCTCATCAAACGAGATTCAAAATCGCTCGTCCCCTTTTGGACGACCTCCTTTTTGTCCTGGGATGGTTTTTGAATGGGTTCCATGCCGACTTAACCCAAAACGGCGGACTGGTAAGCTTGCAGGGTTTTAGTAGCCGCCTGTTTCCAAGAATGCCTGGCGGCCAACTCTACCCCAGCCTCAAGCGTTTGTTTTTGAAATTCCTTTTGGTTATCCACCACCGTTTTGATTGCTCCCAGCATACCATCCTTGGACCCTGATTTGAAGTAGATAACGCCCTTTTTCCCCAGGACCTCGGGCAGGCAAGTTGAGTCAGAACTGACCACCGGGCAACCATAAGCCAAAGCCTCCAAAGGAGTCAGTCCAAAACCCTCAAAACTCGAGGGAAAAACCAAGGCCTGAGCCTTCTGATAGAGTTCAGACAGCTGATCGTCTGTCACTTTGCCCAAAAACTTGATTCTGGTCAGGCCTTGTCGCTCAGCCTCGTCTTTTAGCTTTTGCATGAAGACATCCAGCTCTCCGGCAATCACCAACTCCATGTCCGGCCAAAGCAACGACGCCTGTTTCCAGCCTTCAAGCAGCAAATCAAGACGTTTATGCGGGTAGGCACTGCCGACATACAACAAATATTTCGAATCTCGAGACTCGTATCTCGAATCTCGATCCGAACCCGAGATACGAGCTTCGAGCTTCGAGCTTCGATTAAGCGACGCGATGCCCTCTCCAGTAACAATGACTTTATTTGCCGCTGAGGGATAAAAATTTATAAGATCTTTTTTGGTAAATTCAGTTGGCACACAGATGCGACGGCTTGATTTGATGGCGTGGTCAAGGACAAGACGAAAACCAAGACGTTTAGCTAACCTAATTGGCCAGGAGCGCGTGCTGGTCTTGGCGCTGTCGGGTTGATGGCGCAATAACAAGTCGTGAATCGTTGTCACCAACGGACCAGAGTAACCTAACGGAACATTCCAGTGTGGCACATGAATAACATCTGCTTTTAACCCCCTCAAGATCTTTGGCAACTTCATTTGCTCTTCAAGGCCATACCACGGGACATCAGCCACGACCGTCTCAACCCGATCTGACAGGGCGTGATCCGATGAGCGGGTCACAAGGACATACTGGTTTTCAGGTGCGACCGCAACCATGGCCCTTACCAGTTCCTCGATATATCGCCCAAGTCCGCGTGTGTTTTCCGGGCCCATCATCCTGGCCTCAATGCCTATTCTCATATTTTTGGCTTGCCATTTTTAAGCTCTAAGAGCTTGCTCCTGATATAAAAAACCACTCCACCGGCGATTAGGATGAAAAGCACGGCGCCAATCCGACCCGGCCAGGCACCCGAAGCTCGCCAAGCCGTACCAAAAAAGAATCCGACCAAAACATAGAAAAACGACCACAGGATGGCACTGACCACATTCCAAAAAAAGAATGTCCTAAACCGCATGTGCATCAAGCCGGCAATAAACGGTATGAGCGGGCGTAAAGGTCCGATAAACCTGCCCAAAAAAATGCTTTTTGATCCGTATTTCTCAAAAAAATTCTTACCCAACTCAAAATGTGAGGCCTTGAGGATCCTAACTTCATCCTTAAAATATTTTAATCCCTTACTCCCTAACCAATAACTTACTCCATCGCCGATTACAGCACCGATAAAAGCTAAAAGCATCAACCACCAAATGTTAAATAGGCCTTCTGAGGCCAATAGCCCGAAAACAACAGTGATGGTCGTGCCCGGCATGAGCAAGCCGACCACGGCCAATGATTCAAAAGCTGAAACCAGAAATAAAATCCAATAACCCCAAGATTGGTAAATCTCAATAAATAGCATCAAACGGTCGAATCTATGCATAACTGAAGCAATAATCAGGATATAGCATATACCTCGGCCTGGCAATGAAAAAACCCTCAGCAAATGCGAGGGTTCTTTCATGGTGGGCGTGCCTGGATTCGAACCAGGGACCTTTACATTATCAGTGTAACGCTCTAACCAACTGAGCTACACGCCCATGGTGCCGAGGGCGGGGATTGAACCCGCGACGCAAGGATTTTCAGTCCTTCGCTCTACCACTGAGCTACCTCGGCTGGACGGGCGTTATATTACCCAAGAACGAGCTATTGTGCAAGACCCTGGATTAACAGAAAAAAACACAGGGTAGCGGGAATCTTAAAAACAAAAAATCCCCTTGCAGGGATCTTTTGTTTGGAGCGGGTAGCGGGAATCGAACCCGCCTCTCAACCTTGGAAGGGTCGCATAATAGCCACTATACGATACCCGCAATATAATTTTGAAATGAGGGTGAGTAGCCTGCCCCGAGCGCAGGCCAGCTCAGCTGGCCGTAGTCTAGGGGATACCCGCTTATTCTAATTGACAATTACTGACTGGCAATAAGTTATCAGAAGAAAAACTATGACGCAAGACATAAATGCTCGACAAAAATCATCAGTTCGGATATTATGGCGCAGTTAATTTGGCCCATGAGTCGGGGCGTGGCGCAGTTGGCTAGCGCGCCTGCTTTGGGAGCAGGAGGCCGCGAGTTCAAGTCTCGCCGCCCCGACTCATAAGCTAAATATGTTTTTCGTCTATTTTTTAAAGAGTAGGTCCAATGGGGATGTTTATGTTGGATCGACCGGTCAGATACCAGAAGCCCGTCTTAAACAACACAATCTTGGTAGTAATCAATGGACAAGAAACAACGGTTTTTTCGATCTGATTTATTACGAAGCTTATGTCTGCATCGAGGATGCCCATAATAGGGAAATATTCTACAAATCAGGGTTTGGCCGAAAAGTTAGAGATGCGATTATTGGCGTGGCGCAGTTTCCGCCAGAGGCGGACAAGGGCTAGTGCTTGTCTGCCTATGGCAGACGCCTGCTTTTCATGTGCCTCTGGCACATGGGAGCAGGAGGCCGCGAGTTCAAGTCTCGCCGCCCCGACTCATAAGCTAAAACTATGGTTGGCGAGAGCCATACAAAAAGACCGGGTAAAACCGGTCTTTTGGAATTTAGTTGCTGGATGCTGGTTCTTTTGGCTGGAGCTCCCAGGTGACAATGACTGTTGATTTGCCCTTGGCAGCATCATCCGATGGCCCAATATTCATGCTCATCTTTTCATTATCCTTGGTAAAGGTCTGCATCACGGCTTTGTCATAGGCCAGATTTGAATCTTCTTTCCAACCCTTGTCTTTGGCCTCTTTGTTGTACCATTCAACAACCTTGCTTACTTCGTCACCGGAATAAAACATCACCCAAGCGCTATCCCCGTTCTCATGCGAGACAGTCACGCCAGAGACTTTAGCCCCGGGATAAATTAAGGCGCTCTTGGGAAAATCATCAGGGAGTTTTACATCCTCACCAAAGGCCGTTGTGCCGCCTGTCTTGCTGTCTTTATAGGTAATTTGGTTGCCGCCTTCTTTAATATCTACCTTACCGCCTGTGACCTTGCCTAAAATGCCCTCAGCAACTTTTTCATTAATCTTATCTTGGGCTTTCTGGAAAGGGTTGCACCCCAAACCATAAAGTGACAAAACAGCGACTGCGCTAAGGACCAATGCAAATGAGATTGACTGTCTTCGCATATGAAAAAAAATTAAATAAAAGTTCTTAATAAACAGAATTGTAGTTCAATATCTCTCGAAACGCAATCTTTTTTCAGTCTCAACGCCCTTGGCCTGCAGTAATTGGCGCACGCTGTCCATCAAAGCCACTGGACCGCACGTCATAAATTCCCCATTGGAAAAATCTTTTACGTACTTATCCAACATTTCCTCATCAAAACGATGGCATTCGCCCGGCCAACCGCTCGGACATTCCCTGGTCACAATCGGAACGTACTTGAAGTTAGGATACTTTTTTGAAAGCTCCATGAACTCAGCATGGTACATCAAGTCATCTTCATTCTGTCCGGAATAAAAGAGAACCAATTCTTGGCCAAGCCCGGTCAACAAGCTCTCGCGGATATGGGACCTAAAAGGCGTCATGCCGACCCCACCTGCAAAAAATACTATTCGTTTGGCATTTTTATTCAAAGTAAATGTCCCAAAAGGGCCTTGAATGTTGTAAATCGTACCGGGCTGGCAAGCGCAGAGCGCATGGGAAAAAGAACCTTGGGCCCTGATGCCGAATTCAATCTGTTGCTGGGACTCGCAAGGCGCAGAAGCCAGAGAAAAAGCCCTGGGATGAGTTGTTGCACCGTCATCGTTTGGTTCGCGCACCATTACGAACTGGCCAGCCTCAAAAGGGAAAACCGGCTCGTTGTCAGCGGGCTCTAAAACCAACCGGCAAAGGTCTTCAGCCGGGCTTTCTCTTTTAACTACCTTGAATGGCCTGATGGGTAACATACGAATATTGACAATACCATAAATTTAGAAAACACCAAACACCAAGATACAAGATACAAACAAACTCCAAGCTCCAAAACTTCAAAACACCAATTGGCTTTTGAATGTTTGCTATTTGTTTGTTACTTGGTTTTTGTTTCTTGGTGTTTACGGCGCAAAGTATCGCGACAGAACTTCATCTGATTGCAGTTTCGCGACATTGCGCCGGTATTGGGTCCAAAATGGCGGGTGATGGATCATCCGGACAAGGCGGAACCATTGGCGATAGATGCGCGGCGGTTTTTGGTGGTGCGCCAGCTCGTGCGCGACGACCCTCAAGATGGCGTCTATCTTGCGCGTTTTCATTGTCCGCGGGGTATAGAGGTCGATAGTGATTAATTTTTGGTTCAGTCGCGTATAGCCATAGACAACCGAGCGTAACCTCCCCTCTCCCCTTGTACGCCGGCGCATTGGCCGCAACTCAAAACCCGGCATTTCCAAAACCAGCAACACCCTTTGGAAAAGATGTTCGACTAGCGCCTCATGACGAGGATCAAGAATGTCTGGCACAAAAAACAGTTTACGGCAGTTGCCCCTAACCTTCAAGGATTGACGACTAAGCGAAATCGTGTAATATAACCGCAGTCGTTCTTCGGGAGAAAAGAGGGCCCATGGAAAATGCCGCCTACCTGACTGTAATCAAGAAGGATGGCAAGTATTTCGCCATCCTCTCTTCCAAGGAGTTGCCCCCATCAATTCCTGACACGCGCCACATCTTCACCCTGGATGAGCCACTCGTCAGCATAGCCTCGATTGAAACTCTCCGGGGGAAAGCCCGGGACGAGGCCAGGAAGCTGGGCATCACTTGGGTCAACGGTTTGGACTAAGTTCGAAGGAGGATGACATGCGATTGCGCGCCTACTACAAGCTTGTTGTTCGATCGTTCCATAGAGGGCTCAAGTCTGCCCATGGCGTTGACCCCGTCTCACTTCGGTACGAAGGCCTGGTCGCTGACCTCAAGGACCAGGACTTCGACGACCAGTACATCTTCATCGAGTTCCTGCGGTTCACCCTCGACTACAAGGATGGCCCGCATGCGCACTTGATCGCCAAGCTGCTCGACCTGATCGCAGAGCAGCGCAAAGACGCTTACTCCAAACTCACTGAGTTGGTCGGCGTCCAAGTCCCTGCGTAGCCATCTGCTTCATGCCTGAGAAGAATCTGCTTCCAGGTATTTTTTTATGCCTTATCTTCCAGCATTATGCCATCTGCGCCTTTATAAACCCGGTGACGGTTTTTCTCTAGCTTTTCGAGGATCTCTTTTTCCAAATTAATGTCCAACATTTGCGCCAGTCCGAGCAAATATATCGCGATATCAGCCAACTCTTCGCCTACGTCAGATTGTTTGTACCTAAAAGCCTTGAAAGCCTCGGCAACTTCCGTATTCATGAGGCAAAACTCGACGGCTATATCGGTCGTGTTAAAACCCTTGGCAACTTTGTTGTCGAAAGCTTCTTTTTGAAGCTGGCTTAGGTCGATCATACAACAAGATTATTACCAAAGAGTGTTGGTTGCGCAAGCCCGATCCTCCTCTTGAATAATCAAAAATTATGTGCTAGGTTCTGCTGTACCGTAAACCCAGGAGGAAGAGATGCGAAACGGAACAATTCCACTCTCAGTCCCCGGCGCCCAGGCCTATCGGCCGGCAAACATGATCGAGAGGTTCAGCCTCTATCACGACCTGGCCAAGTTGGCCAAGGCCAAATCTAATGGTAAGGGATATGAGGATGGGACGACTTGCGTCTTCACTCGTGAAGAGGTCGAGAATGCCCTCCTCTCCCAGCACATTCACGCCAACGATCTCCCGTTGGCTATCCAAAACTGCCTCAACTCCCAGCTCCTGGAAGAGAGAGACGATGGCTTCCATGCCACCAACAACGGCCTCTCCAACTATTACTGCATGCTGCGGCGAGTCTGATCTTACGCCCCGGTTCTCCTCTACGAACCGCGGGCTATTTTTTTATCTTACTTAGATCGCCATTAAGCACAACCGGCTGCATGGCCTTGATTTCATCCGTATACCCCATGTCAGGAATACCGTTCAACAAGTAGAGCGGCTTTTCAAGCACATGCGCAAAGCCCATTTCCATAAGCGCGTTGCCGCCTATGTAGTTCTTGATGCCTTTCTTGTCGTAATTCGCCACCAGAAGAGCATCCGAGTCTTTAATCACTCGCCAATAGCGTCGAATCGCATCGTCCTTAATGCTTCGTGAAGCAAAAGTGCCGTCTTCTTTTTCACGGCGGATATCATCCAAGTTAACCTCGCCGCGCAGGATTGCCTGAGAGGTAGGCGGGATATGGACCTCATGACCCATCTCCTCCAATTTTTCCTTAATACCCAAAATTTCAGGCGTGAAATCCAGGCTAACGCAGATGGTAATGGTCATATCCTTACATTAAATCATTTAGACCAGATATATCGTCAAAAATATAATCCGGGTTAGCTTCCGCGAGTCTTTGTCTCGGCTCAAAACCCCAAGCCAATCCAATAGTCTTTAGATTCGCGTCTTTCCCGGCTTCGATATCTCCCCGGCAATCGCCAACAAAATAAGAGCATGTTGAATCCAGCCCGAATCTCTCGACAATGTATTTTGCTGATTCTCTCTTGTCCTCGTCCTCGCCTATCACTTGATCGAAATAAGCGGCAAGACCGGATTTTCCAACTCCCGGTAAAAGCTTTTCAAGGGGGTCTGAACTAATCACAAAAATTTTATGTCCAGCATCATAGAGCCGCTTAATTGATTCCGCGACTCCAGGGAATAAATCCGGGTCTTTCAACTGACAAAAATAATTTGCGAACATTTGATCCTGCTTTTCCTTGGTTAAATCAGGAAAATACTTGTTCCAAAACTTCATGTAAGGAGTCACATAGTTCAAGCGTAATTCTTCAGGAGTCAGAGGCTTTCCTCCCAAATCTTTAAACATGCGTTCGCACACCTGGTGAAAGCCGCTAAAATTATCAGCCAACGTTCCTGACCAATCAAAGATAAAACCTTTGTTCATACTTCAATTTCATTTATAAACTTATCACTCTTATAATGTTGCTCGAGATAATACGCTGATGCCTTGTCGAGGATGGAAATATCTTTTACGAGCTCTGCGGCTCTAGCTGAAAAAGACTTAATATACTCTGCGGCGCCTTCAATATCTTCAACAACCACATCACATGGCACGGCCACAAAAGGATGCACCCAATCCCTAAACATTTTTCCCCTGATTTCCGTCTCAGTTTTATTGAACTTTCCGCCTTTGGGGGCGATGCCGACCAATGGCTTACAGTAATACTTTGCAATCAGCATTTCCTGCGAACCGCCCACACTGATGTCATCCGTCAAATTCACAATGACCAAATCAGCTGAGTTGATCATGAAACAGTCCCTGCCCAAAATCAGCTTGGCATCATTTTCATCCAAATCAAAATCACCTCTGCTCTGCGTGGGATCAAGGTTTACGATTTCTAACCCCGAGAGTTCTGCCAGCTTGGCACAAAAACCTCCACGCCAATCATGACGGCCAAAAACTGAGTTAGGCGAGACCTTGCCAGCGACGTAGACCTTGAGCTTCTGCATATTTACGAGCTTGCCTTTACCGCCCCTTCTATCTTTACTACCTTATAACCCGAACCGTTTTTCTCAAGCTCAAACACCGCACAATCTCCCAGCGACTTTAGTTCGCCCAGCTTCACAACTTCTCGAAAAAAACAGCGAATTGGGCCGCCGTGAGTCAGGACAGCGATAGTTTCATGCTGCGAGGACGTTAATTCCTCAAAAACCCTTCTTACACGCTCCGTAAAACCCTCATAGCTCTCTGCGCCTTCTATGGTATTGCCATAAAACTTTACGGCTTCAGCCATTTCCGGATATTTTTCTTTTGCTTCGGCCTTGACCATACCTGTCATGACTCCATAGGCGTTCCTTTCCCGTAAATCGGAGTTAATTTCCATTTTACATTCTAAGCGTTCCTTTAAAATATCAGCTGTTTCCTTGGCTCTGATTCTAGGACTTGAATAGATAACCTCAATTCCCTTGTCTGTAAGCTTTTCTGCGAGTTCTCTCGCCTCTGCCAGGCCCTTTGGTGTCAAGTGATCATCATAATCACCGCCATAACGGTCTTCAATATCAGAAGTTGATTCACCGTGGCGCAATAAGAATACATGCATAACTCTTACTATTTGCTATTCGTAGCTTTCAGCTTCTCCGCATAAGTCCTCAACGTTGCCTTAACCGCTTCTTCTGTCGGGCGCATGTGGATGCCGATTTCAGGCAAACGGAGGTTGGCCAGGATGTTGGTCGAGCGTTTTTTGGCAGCCAGGCCTTGTGCCACCAACTGCTCCTCGGTAATCCATTCATTCTTATGGTTGGGATCAACAATCTCTTCATACCACTTCATAAAATCCCGATAGGACAGGGGCTGCGGATTAACCGCATGGAAGATGCCTGTCGCGCGTTTTTCCATGACTTGATAAAAAACATCCAGCAGGTCGTCAATGACTGTGGCTGAATTCGAAACATCAATGACTTTTGGGTATGAAACGATTTTTGTGATGGAGTTTTTGGGCGAAGGTGTTGAATCTAATGGCAGGCGCAGACGGACAACGGCCACGTTTGGCATTGAACCTAGCACCATGTCGGCCGCGGCCTTAGTTTTGGAGTAATAAGCTACCGGATTTGGGTAATCATCCTCGCGCCAACCGCCGGGCTGGGGCGAATCGCCATAAAAAATACAACCGCTGCCTAAGTGAGTCAGGTGGATGCCACGCTCGGCACAAGCCTGGGCCAGCATAATCGGGAACATGGTATTGCCGACCGCTGTTTCGACTTGATGCGTTTCGCACCAATCAACATTTGGTTGGCCGGTGATGCCGGCGCAGTTCAAAACAACGTCCGGATCTTCTGTCTCCAAGACTTGTTCAATGTCCTGCGGGCTTTTAGCAAAGACAATGGACATGCGGGCTTCGGGGTAACGCTCGATGAATTTGTTGCCGATCCATCCGTTACCAAAAACTAAAATTGACATATTGGACAAGTTTAAAGCCCTATGACGGCAAAGTCAAAATAACCTGCGGCTCGACTAAGCTTGAGACAAGGTTTACAGTGTTTAGGTATGAAGCGCCGTAAAGCAATTCGCCCTGCCCGGAAAGAACCGTCGGCTGACGAGTTCCGTTACGTTGGCGTGGACGAGGCGGGCCGCGGGCCTGTTTTGGGGCCGATGGTGATTGCCATTTGCGCGCTGACAGACAGGGATCGCCGCTGGTGCGCGACGCATAACGTGACAGACAGCAAGCTCATCCCACCGGCCAAGCGCGACAGGCTGGCCGAAGCGCTTAGAGAACGTTGCTGGTTTGCTACAGCCGTCATCCAGCCGCCGGAGATTGACGAGGCTGTACGCAACCGCAGCGTGACATTGAATGGCCTTGAAACAAAATACATGGCCCAGTTGATCAAACAGTTCCGCGAAGCACATCTGGATTCGCCGGCAGAAATTATGGTCGACGCGCCGGTGCGCAAGACAATGCCTTTTCGCCAGTTGTTGAGCTACATGTCCGGCTGGACGGATGTTGCCACGCTCAAAGCCGAAAACGAGGCTGACCTCTGGCACAGGCATGTGGGGGCAGCCAGCATTATTGCTAAAGCCGAACGCGAGAGGCTGATGCATGAACTGACAGAAAAAATAGGACGCGACATTGGCTGCGGCTATGCGCACGACTCCCAGTCATTGGCCTATGTCCACTCTGCCCAAAAAGATGATCCGCATGTGCGCTGGACGTGGCTGACTTGCGGCAAACCGCCGGAACCCGAAGATTTTATGGAGCCACTGCTCTAACCTTGTCATGGGAAGCAAAAAAGTGTAGATTGTTCTCGCTTTGGGGCGCTTAGCTCAGCGGTAGAGCAGATGTCTTATACACATCGGGTCGTAGGTTCAAATCCTACAGCGCCCACCAAAAAGTAGAGACGTTGCATTGCAACGTCTCTACTTTTTTAAAAAAAGAAAGCCCATGAGGGGCCGAGGGGAAGGGCTGCCAAAAAGGCAGTAAGCTATGGCTGGGGAGGTGACGAGGGCACCTCGGAAGGAGCTGGCGCGGGAGGAGAAGACGGAGTCTCCTCAGCAGAAGGGGGCTCGGGCGGCGGCGTTGAAAGAGACCTGGAAGTCTGCTGAAGAAACTTCAGCCGAACCGTTTCAACCGCTCCCCTGACCGCCATGAGATCATAGAACGCCAAGCCGTCATCTTCCGCCGTACGTCCGAGTTCGATGCAACGTGTCAGTTCAGACAAGGTGACGCTATGAGTAGTAGACCGTTTGGCGAGCAAGAAAACGATTCGAAACCGAGGTGGTGCACCTCGCAGGTCTTCGTCCATCTCTCTACCTCCAATGTTCATCAAAAGCGACGAGCGTATATAATAAATAATTCTGGCGCAATGTCAAGTCAAAGCGCCTCACAGTCCTGGTCAAATGGCTAAGCTGACCGGATTGAACCTGATTTTTTGGATTTGGGTTGGGCTTCTGACCTCTTATTCAATGCCATGGCCCAAGCTTTTGTAATCAACTCATCATCAACTCCCTCGCGGCGACAGATAGTTGAAAATAGCTGATCTGCGCCCTGTTTAAGACGGCCGACATACTGGTCTCCGAATTCCATAAACTTCTGTGCCACTGCGGACATCTCTTCTACAAGAAAAGCCTTATCCAGTTCTAAAGTCTTGAGAATTGATTTACTCCTACCCAACCTGCCGCTCTCAGTCCGTTTGATATCCTTCCAACTTTCGCCTTCTTGCCTGATAAAGGCATTCAACTTTTCCCTGGCCGCCTCTTGTTCTTTAGTAATGACCGGTGCTTTTTTAACATCATGGCCATTTTTAGTTTTTTGATCGGGCTTTTCCATGGCAAGCCTAAGTGTCGGTGTCCTTTTTCCAGAATTTTTGAACTTAACTTTGTCGACAAAACCCGTTTCTCCGCCTTCTGGCTGATAGTCTTCCAGTCCACCTTCCTTTAGCAAGGCATAGGCTATGACTTTGGGTGAGAGCGGCAAGCCAGCTATGACGCTTGTAGC
>JAJZQU010000006.1 GCA_021806685.1 bacterium
CTTGAATCGTAAATATATTCCATTCTTCCGGAATGGGTCCGAGTTCGGTTTGTTTAAATTTGGTCCGATCAAGTTTTTGCATCTCTTAAAGTTATTTGCTGTTTTTTAGTTTCCGGAAGCTTATTATAGATTTCGTCAACTTCCTTTGGTTCAGTGATCAATTTTTCAGCAATAAAATTTATCAAGCGAAATAATGAAGTCGCAGTATTAGCATCATCCTTTAAGTCCATTTGCCCAGGGTGTACCGCCTCGTTACCGATAACACGAACTGCATCGAGTGATTCTTTTACTTTTGTTGGCAAACCTTTTGTAACTAAGTTTCCGATATCCGTATTCAGATCCACTCCCTTTTCTCCTAGTTGAACACACAATTTTTGTAATGCCAGCCTCAATAAAGCAGCCGCGCCCCTCGGTGACCGTTGTAATATTTCCGCAGCTTCCTGATAATCGCTTTGAATTTCTTCACTCAAATCCTGATTCGGTGGTTCGATGCCGGAAAAATTTGGATATATCATTATGTCATCATGCCAAATTGAATACTTATCGCAGTGAGAGCAAAAACAAACGGTACAATCGTCTAGTGTACTACGCATATTCCCAACTACAAGCCACGACCAATTCTGCTTTGCAAAAGCATTACAAAATGGACAATTAAACGAGGTCTCATTTAATTCTGGTGCTCTATAAGGTATAGTCGTCATATCTTTTTACTTTGTTCAATCACCTTTCTCGCCGCCTCGTCAAAATCAGAGATAAATTCCTGATCCTGGATAACGCGGAACTTTTCAAACTCCTGCTCGGCCAAGGCTTTTGCCACCTCATGCGAAATCTTACCCGGATTATCCAATATTTCATATTCGTTGAATCTCAAAAAGGAATCCAGTTTTTCGGCCCAGTCGGCCATGGTCATGGCGTGCTGTTTCTTAGCCTGATTTTCAGCGTAATCAAGATACATAGACACAACCAAGTTAAGCTCTGAAAGTTCGCTTTTTTCTAGATAATTCTTAGCAACCGAGACATCAGATTTTAGAACCTTGCCTGTGGGCGCATTCTTCCACGTGGTCAAACCCATATGCGGTTTAACACTATCTGCACGACCTGCAATCAGTTCGGCTGCGGTCTGGCCAGTAATGGCCCAGTGCAATTTATTCTGAACTGTTTTGTAAAATGTCTGAGTTATTTCGGATTCTTTGCTGTAATCCACGCTGGCCTGCATATATAAATCCGTGATCTTTTGGTAAAACCTGCGCTCGCTGGCGCGGATCTCGCGGATCTTTTCCAACAGTTCGTCAAAATAATCTTTGCCAAAATGCTTTCCATTCTTGAGCCGGTCATCGTCCATTACAAAACCCTTAATAATATACTCCCGCAACTTTTGCGTGGCCCAAATGCGGAATTGGGTGCCTCGATGCGATCTCACCCTGTAACCGACCGAAATAATCACATCAAGGTTATAATAACTAGTCGGCTTAGTTAAGCCAATTCCGGAATTTCCGGATTTACGCAAGGTTAGCTCTTTTCCCAACTCGCCTTCCTCATATATATTTTGTATATGCTCAGAAATGGTTCGTATGTCTTTATCAAAAAGTTCTGCCATTTGCTTTTGGCTGAGCCAGACCGTCTCGTCCTGAAAAAGCACATCAACCCTCACCTCCCCGCCCGGGGTTGTGTATAACAGGAACTCTGATTCGGGCAGAGAGATGTCAGACATATGCTTCAATTTTATCAAATATGGAACAAAACTAGAACAGGATGTCAAGCCTTAAACTTCAAACCCTATGCTCTTTAAATTTTGCTTTATTTGCGCCTCCAGCTCCTTTGATTTTTCAAACTGCCCTGATAATTCCTTGGTCAATTTTGCCATCTTTTCCTCAAACACTTCGTCATCCTCTTCCACATAATCAGACCCGACGTAACGCCCGGGCGTGAGGACAAAGCCGTTCTTTTCAACTTCAGTGATCTTGGCGGCTTTGCAAAAGCCCTTTACATCTTCGTATTTGCAATCTTTAGTGCGCCAACAGTGATAAGTCTCTGAAATTTTCTTGAGATCTTCGTCAGTCAGCTCGCAATTTTTGCGCGAAACCATGGTGCCCATCTTACGGGCGTCAATAAACAAGATCTCATCGTGACGGTCGCGGAATTTGTGATCGTGTCTGTCGCGCGACACGAACCAAAGGCAAGCCGGTATTTGAGTTGTATAAAATAATTGCGATGGCAACGCGACGATACAATCAACCAAGCCATTCTCGATAAAGTTCTTTCTGATCACGCCTTCTCCGCTTGTATTCGATGAAAGAGAGCCATTAGCCAAAACAAAACCCGCAATACCAGCAGGTGAAAGATGATGGATCATGTGCTGGATCCAGGCATAGTTAGCGTTGCCCGCCGGTGGCACGCCATATTTCCAGCGCGCATCATCGCGCAAGCGCTCGCCGCCCCAATCACTGATATTAAATGGTGGATTGGCCAAAATAAAATCAGCTTTAAGATCTTTATGCTGATCATTATGGAAACTATCCGCCCACTGCTGGCCAATATTGCCCTCAATGCCGCGGATGGCCAGATTCATCTTGCATAAACGCCAGGTTGTAGGGTTAAGTTCCTGGCCATAGATTGAAAGATCATGTTTGCTCCCGCCGTGGGATTCAATGAACTTTTCACTCTGGACAAACATGCCCCCGCTGCCGCAACATGGGTCATAAACACGGCCCTTGTAAGGTTGGAGCATCTCAACCAAAAGCTTAACCACGGATTGCGGAGTAAAAAACTCACCGCCGCCTTTACCTTCGGCCGATGCGAAACGACCCAAAAAGTATTCGTAAACGCGACCAAGAATATCCTTGCTCTTGCTCTCTTTGTCGCCGAGACCGATACTGCTCATCAAATCAATCAATTCTCCTAGCCTCACCTTATCCAAATCCGGCCTGGCATAATTTTTTGGTAAAACTCCTTTTAAGCTTGGATTATCTTTTTCAATCAAATGCATGGCATCATCCACCATCTTTCCAATCTCGGGCTTTTTGGCATTTGATTTTAGATATTCCCAACGTGCTTCTTTGGGCACCCAAAACACATTTTCTCCGGCATAGACATCCCTGTCCTCTTCTTGCCCTTCGTAATGCTCTGGATCAACCAGAATCTGACGGTAAATTTCCTCGAACGAATCAGAGATATATTTAAGAAAAATCAAGCCCAGCACAACATGCTTGTATTCGGCCGGATCCATGTTGTTACGCATCTTATCTGCCGCAGACCAGAGCTTTTCTTCAAAGCCGATAACGGCTTTATTATTTTGTTTAGGCATATAAAAATCTTCCCTAAGCCTACTCTAATCTTAGCCAAAAATCAACTCTAAAAAAAAACACCCGCCCAATTAGCTTTGAGCGGGTAGAGAGCCTCGCTTGATCTTGATCTCTGACAAGAGCGAGCGCGGGCGGAAGAGGAAGAGGGCCAAGATGCAGAGCACGAGCAGAGCGCCGCAGACGGTCCAGATGCTGACGATCTTGGATTCGCTGTCGGGGATGCCGCGCGTAAAGAACCAGACGCTGGCCAAGACGGTCATGTTGCCCATGCGACCAAGGAAGGAATGGAGTGAGCCGTAAGTGGCGCGATAGCCGCTCTCGATACGCCGCTGGACAAAGACGTCGGCTAAAGGCACGTAAGCTCCCCGGCCAATCTCGTGGATGACGGTGATAGCCAACGGACAAGTGAGACCAGGGAAGTGACCGACAAAAGTCAGGCCAAGCCCCGCTAGGCCGAGCATGCCCAGCATGGCAGCAGCTTCGCGGCCGCGTGAGAACTTGAGGCGGCGGACGATAACGGCAGACAAGGCGCATGATCCATAGAGCGGGATCCAGATCCAGCTGAGAGAGTGTCCGTGCAAACGCGGCTCGAAGAACTGGTTCCAGAAATGATTGAACGGATTTATGAAACCCAGCGTCATGGCCGCGAGCACGACCCAGAGCAAACCGGAGTTTAGCTTGAGCGCCTTGAAGCTGGCTTTGAGAGCCTGCATTTCCGTCAAGCGGTAGGCCGGCTCGCCTTGCGTGCCCATGCAACGGTAGGCCGCCCCAAAGGCGAAAAGCAGCGCCGATGCGCTCAAGACCCATGTCATTCGAAAACCGAAAGCCTGGCTCATCAAGTCGCCTGCCACTCCGCCGATGAGCATGGCCGCCGCCGACCAAACCGTAGCCGAGGCATAAACATTTTTAAGCGACTTAACCTCATCACGCGCGGACAAGGCATCCGTCAGCCAGGCTTGCTCAGCGCCAGATAAAAAAGCCAGCGCCACGCCGATCATGACTTCGGCTGCCAAAGCCGACCAAAAACCTTGAGCCAGCGAGTATGACAGCACGGAGATGAACATCGTTAACATGCCAACCTTAATCGACCAGGCTCGGCTCCGTCCGTCGGCCAACATGCCGGTGGGCAACTCAGAGAGGATCAGGGCCAACCAAAACAATGAATTCAAGAGGGCGATCCTGTCCTGGCTGACGCCGATCTGCTTGAGGAACAAAGAATAGATCGTGGCATGGCAACCCATGCCAAGCGAACGCGAGGCCGACACAAATTTGTAGATGGTCGCCGGGTGCAAGTTATTCAATTTTTCAAAGAACATCACAGCCTCCTCACACAAAAAGACCCGGGTCTATTCCCGGGCCTGCTCGAAATCAAATCTATTGTTTAGCCAATAAGATTAGACTTCACGCATACCCGGGAATTCGTCCACGACAAAATACCCATGGTATCGACGTGGGCGTCGCAGTTGCACTGCGGGTAAAAACAGAAGTTCATAATCTTGTATATTTCTTTGATACCATTTGTATTAAAAACTGTCAACCTATATCTCCAACCCTGCCATCGCCCCTTCCAGCATGGCATCCGTCACACGACGGGGCTTGATGGCATCACCCACAACTTTGACTGTCTTGAGGAGGTAACGCAGCTTTTGCGCCAAGCCGTTGTTGGGCACGGCGCCGATGCACATGACAACCGTCTCGACTGGCAAATCCTGCTGGCCTTGCTCGCTCCGGACAACCACCTTTTCATCCAAAATCCTCATGACCTGGGTCTTGGTTAAAATATTGACGTTGAGTTTTGCCAAACGCTCCAACAAAAGGTAACCATCATCCAACGGCGCTTCGGCTGCCACCTTGTCCCCCATCTCAACAATGGTCACCGGATGATTTTTCATTGCCAGATATTCTGCTGTTTGCGCACCCATGCAACCTCCGCCCACGACAACCACTTTGCCCTTGGCTTCTGATTTCCCCTCATAAAGATCGCGCGCAATGATGACATTAGCCCTTTCAGCCCCAGGGATCCTGGGCCGCAAGGCAGAAGAACCCATAGCCACAATCACTGCATCGAACTTTATTGCGCCAATATCCTCGGGTGACTTGGGCGGTTCGCGCAAATCATCCATAACAAATTTATGTCCAAGCACGACTTTGACTTTGAGCCGCTTCATCTCGTCGATTAGAAACTCACGCAACAAATTCCAATCCTGGCGATGCGGAGCCATGCCGGCCGAAGCTAGTTGGCCGCCTAGCTGGTTTTCTTGCTCAAACAAAGTGACCTTATGGCCGCGTTCGGCCGCGACTTTGGCTGCGCTCATGCCAGCCGGCCCGGCGCCGATGATGGCCACGCGCTTTTTGATCTTGGCCGGCAAAGCAAACATTGCCTCACGTCCGCAAAGCGGGTTGACCGTGCACCAAACATCTTGCTGCATGAAAAGCCGCGAGATGCATCCTTGATTGCAAGCCACGCAATGGTTGATGAGCTTGGCTTGGTTGACCTTGGCTTTATTGGGCCAGTTGGGATCAGCCAAGAGCGAACGGCCAATGGCCACAAAATCAGCTGATTTTGTTTTGATGATTTTCTCGGCCATTTCCGGCGTGCGGATTTTGGCCACCGTGATCACCGGAATTTTTATTGACTCCTTGACCTCTTTGGCCAGCGGCACCAATACCCCATCTTCAATGGCCATGGGCGGGATCATCTTGCCTTGGGCATAAGAAGCATAATTGCCGGATGAGATGTGCAAACCATCTGCCCCGAGCTTTTCCAAATGCTTGGCAATCTGCACAGTATCTTTGATGGTCAGTCCGCCTTTGACCCACTCGTCGCCCGACAAACGGACTGTAATAGGAAAATCCGGACCGACAGCTTGCCGCACTGCTTCAAAAACTTCTTTTAAAAATCGAAAACGTTTTTCCGGCGTGCCGCCATATTCATCCTTACGCTCGTTGGTAAAAGGCGAAAGGAATTGCGTGATTAGATAACCGTGCGCCCCATGGATCTCCACAAAATCCAAACCAGCTTTCTTGGCGCGCAAGGCAGCTTTGGCATAAGCCTTGACTAGCTGCTTGATCTCAGCGACTTTGAGCGCACGGGGAGCTTCTGGCTCAAGCGGGTCTTGGATGGCAGACGGGGCAACGGGTTTTTGGCCTGTTATTGTTGGATTGGTTTGGCGGCCGGCATGATGGAGTTGGATGCCAATGGCTGCCTTATTTTCATGAGCCACTTTGGCTAACTTCTTGAGGCCTAAAATACAATTGTCAGAATAGATCCCTAACTGGTTGGCAAATCCCCTGCCTTCTTGGCTGATAAAACTCGCTTCTAAAATCAACATGCCAACCCCGCCTTGGGCAATACTGGCGATATGGTCAACGTAACGCTTGGTGACCAAGCCTTTAGTATCAGCATAATTGCGCACCATGGGCGGCATAGCCAACCGATTCTTGAGCTTCAGCTTGCCAATGCGGCCCGGCGAGAAAAGGGCTTTGTACTTCATAGCAATATCCATAGTATAGGCACGAGCCTGATCTTTGTCTAAAATAGCTAGATGCATATCGTCTTCTTGGGTACAGGCCCGTCCAGGGCTATTCCGCGCAAAGGTCATCGTGATGCCCTGTGCCGCGATGCTCGTTCTGGCGGCAAGAGCCGACGTTTGCGTTCCAGCGCACTCATTACTTCAGGCAAGACAACCATCCTTATTGACTCTGGCCCTGATATTTTGAAACAACTCAAGCAACACAAGCCAAAACAGATTGATGCCGTGTTACTTACCCATGGCCACGAGGATGCTATCGACGGCCTAAAAGATTTGGACAAGTGGCTGCGGCAACAGCAAATACCGGTCTATACAGATCGGCTTACGGCTCAGCTTTTAACCCACCGTTTTGGCAAATTCAAACATCTGTTTTTCTCAAAATTGAAAGATTATTCTCCCTTCAAAATCAAACAAGTCGAGGTCATCCCATTCCCTGTTTTGCACACGCAGGACAAGCGTTTTAAAACCTATGGGTATAAATTTGGTTCTTTTTGTTATGCCAGTGACTTCCACGAGTTACCAAAAAGAACAAAAACTTTGCTCAAAGGCCTTAACACCACGATCTTGGACGGTGCCATGTACCTGGGTGTCAAAATGCCTACCCATATGTCAGCTGATGCCACTGTCAGGCTGGCCTCAGAACTTAAAGCTCGCCAACTAATCCTAACTCAAAGCGGCCACACTTATCCCCCACATAACCAGGCAGAACTGGCCATCAGGAGATATGCTAAGGCCAATCAACTGGCTTTTCCCAAAAAAATCAGGTTAGCTTTTGACGGCCTAGAGCTCAAAAACTAAGGCACCTTGCCATAACCCTATATATCTGTTATATTCTTGTCGCCCTGGGAAGGGCTTTTTAAGAAGCAAATAATATGTCAATTTTCACGAAAATCACCGATTACCTGCTCTCAGCCAAAAACGAGCTGACCAAAGTCACTTGGCCCTCACGCCAAGACACCTTCCGCTATTCAGCGCTGGTCATTGCCATTAGCGTAGGCGTAGCTGCTTTCTTCGGCTTCCTGGATGTGGGCTTGAGCCGGGTTGTCACAACTGCCCTGGCCAACAAAAAAGTTGAGCAAACCCAACCGGCCCAAACGCCAGTTGTCCCAGTCACAACTCAACCTGCCAGCCAGGATACGACCCAACCCCAGACCATCCAATTTGATAACGTGACGCCAATCACCACGCCAACGGATAACAAGGCACCGGCCACTGACACCAACAAAAAGTAAAAATATGCCTAAACAAACTTTACAACTCGGCCGCCGCTGGTATGCCATCCATACCTACTCTGGTTATGAAGAAGCTGTGGCCGATAACCTCAAGCGCCGTATTGCCACTTTGGGCATGCAGGACAAAATCTTTGACGTGATAGTGCCCATTGAAAAGAAGATCAAGATCAAGAACGGCAAGCGCAAGCTGGTTGAAGAAAAAATCTACCCGGGTTATGTGCTGGTTGAGATGATCGTGACTGACGATTCCTGGTACGTGGTGCGCAACACGCCCAGCGTAACAGGTTTTATCGGCACAGGCACCACACCTTCCCCGCTTTCCGAAGCCGAAGTCACCAGCCTCTTCAAGCGCATCGGTACGCAAGAAGAGCCAGCCTACACCATTGACATCCAGCCCGGTTCTCCGGTAAAAATCGGCGAAGGCCCATTCAAGGGCTTTGAAGGCAAAGTCATTGAAATCGACGGCGCCCGCGGCAAGGTCAAGATCCTGGTTTCCATGTTCGGCCGCGAAACTCCGCTTGAGTTGGACTTTACGCAAGTTAAGAAAATCTAAATTTCATGTAACACGCAACATGTATCATGTAGCAAACGAATTTGCTTTATTGTTACATGCTACATGATACATGTTACAAGAGTCGGTGACGTTGCACGCAAGATGGTCCTGCTAACAGGGCGCTTCTCGTCCTGCGTGCCTGCGTCCCCGACGCTTAAGTAAATTGTATGGCAAAAAAGATCAAGACACTTATCAAACTGCAAATCCAAGGCGGCAAGGCTAATCCGGCCCCTCCGGTCGGTACGGCTCTTGGCCCCCAAGGTTTGAACATTGCTGAGTTTTGCAAGAAATTCAACGATGCCACCAAGGATCGAATGGGCGAAGTCGTGCCGTGCGTCATCACAGTCTACGAAGACCGCACCTACGAATTCATCCTCAAGACTCCTCCGGTACCAGAACTTTTGAAGAAAGCAGCTAACATCCAAAAAGGTTCACCCAAGCCGTTGACCGACAAGGTCGGCAAGGTAACCAAAAAGCAGGTCCGCGAAATCGCTGAAAAGAAAATGCCTGACCTGAACTGCACCACAGTTGAAGCTGCCATGAGCCAAGTCGAGGGCACTGCCCGAAACATGGGACTCGAAGTCATTGGCTGATCCTCCCTGCCCTCCTTAATAAGGAGGGGTATACAAGCAACAAAACTCCGACATTTGGTCGGAGTTTTTGTTTTGCGTTCAGACAAGGTATTATATTCTAATCCTAAAACTCCCCCTTATTAAGGGGGATTAAGAGGGATCAAACTTATATGCTCAACAAATCATCACTCATCAAGACCATTTACTTTTATTTGGTTTCCTTGATAGCTTTGCTCATGGTTGTCTTTTCAACGGCTGACCTGATTAACCTCGGCCTTAAGACCTGGGTCTTCCCCAAGACTAACCAAAATTATTATGGCATGCCCTGCCCTTCACAAGTCTATCCAATGCCAGTTGAAAAAGGAGTGACCCAAGCAACGGCCACTGTTGATTATGTTAAGCAGTGCGAGGTAGACCGCAAGAACCAGGAAGAAATGGCCATCATCCAAAACCAACGCGATGCCATCCGCGACATCTCAATGATCGTAGTCGGCATTCCCCTGTTCTTATACCACTGGATAACCATCCGGAAAGACAAAGAAACCGAAAAGGCTTAAGGCTATTTTGTAGAAAAAGACAGCTTACGCTTGACAGGTAAGCTGTTTTTGTGTATCCTCCATCACCGTCCCTTTCCAAGGAGGCACCATGCACACGCTCGTGGTTATCAAGCCCAGCATCCTCGTCTTCACACACGATGACGACTACTTCCGCTGGCTGCAGGACCAAAGCCAAAACCAAGAAAGTCGGCAGGCCAAGCTGATGCTGCAGGCCAACACGCCGGCGGCCGGCCTGCTCATGCTCCACACTGATCCGCACATACTGATTGTGGTCGTTGACCAGTGCGAAGACTTGGAGCGCCCGGACTACACCAAGCTCAGCCTGATCCGCTCCATCCACTCCGTGACCCGCAGGCGAAGGCCTGTTATCACGGTCGGGCCCTTTGAGCCGCACTCCTTCATGCTTGGTGGCGCCACTCGCGAATCGACCAGGAGACTTCTGCCTACCGTCTTGGCAGAGCTCTACTCCTTCCAATACGCCGTCTGGTCGGCCAGCCTCAATTCCTCTTCATTGGTCGTCCAAAAGACGCCGAAAATGCCAAGAAGAGGCAGGCGACGCAAGGCCGCCCTGATCTGCTAAGACCCGACTCGAGACTCTCGACGGGTTATTTTTTTACCCTTAAGATGCCTGGCTTGACTCTTTCCAAAAATCGGCCTAACATACGGCCATTATTCACGTGGGAGGTTTGACTAACGTCGGACCGACCAATCCCCGTAGAGACGTTGCATTGCAACGTCTCTACGGGACTTACCACGGGAATGGGCTAAATAAGCCTGTTCTCAGCCAAAACTATGGCGCAAAGCAAGCGCTACTTGGAGGCCAAAAAGCTGGTCGACAAGTCTAAGAAATACACCCCGGCCGAGGCTATTGAATTAGCCAAAAAGACGGCTACAACCAAGTTCGTGGGCAGCCTGGAAGTCCATGTCCGTTTGGGTATTGACCCAAAAAAGACTGACCAGACAGTGCGTGCCACTTTGGTTTTGCCTAACAGCACTGGCAAGACCAAGAAGGTTGTGGCTTTTGTAAGCGCTGACAAGGAAAAGGATGCCAAAGACGCTGGCGCTGATATGGTGGGCGGCGAGGAACTGATCAACGAGATCCTGTCGAGCGGCAAAATTGATTTTGAGGTCGCTGTAGCCACTCCTGACATGATGCCTAAGCTGGCCAAGTTGGCTAAAATCCTTGGTCCTAAGGGCATGATGCCTAACCCCAAGACTGAAACTGTCGGGCCCAACGTCAAGAAAATGGTTGAGGAATTAAAGAAAGGTAAAATCGCTTTCAAGAATGACGTGGCCGGTATCATCCACCAGGCCATTGGCAAGACTTCACTCGAAGCCAGCCAACTCTTGGAAAACTTCAACGCCTTGATGGAAGCCATCAAAAAGCAAAAACCAGCTTCAGCCAAGGGCACGTTCTTCAAGAACATCACTGTCACCACTACCATGGGTCCGGGCGTATCGGTTGATCCATCAGTGTTCGCCTAAAGTATTTCGAGAGACGTAGCAATGCTACGTCTCTTTGTTTAAAAACGGAATATTGACATGTTCACCTTAATTCTGTTTGGCGATGTGCTAAACTAAAAACCTATGCGACGACAATTTGAAAACCCACAAGACGACAATAAGGGCGACGAGCTCCCTCCTCCGGATGAGGAAGAGGAACGTCTTAGCTCCGAACAAATGGAGCAAGCTCAAGCTTATTCATTCGACAATAAGACTTTTTACCTGACCACGAATGGCTACATGTACAACGAGCAAGGCAAGGTCGTGACTACGGGTCGGAGGCGACAAGTTTTGACAGAAGGTCAACTCATGAAAAAGGCGGCTTAATATTATGCCAAAACTTATTATTGGTTTTGTTGGCCAGGCCGGGTCTGGCAAAGGTACGGCTGCAAACATATTGCACGAAAAATATGGGGCAGTTGTTTTTACTTTTAGCAGCATCCTGACAGATATCTTGAACCGGCTGTTCCTGCCTTCTTCCCGCGACAACCTGGTCAACATGTCTATTACGCTCAGGCAGGGCTTTGGGCAAAATATCCTGGCCAAGGCCATGAGCCGGCAAATCGAAAACTCCCCAGCTGAGATCGTGGTCGTGGATGGCATCCGGAGGCTTGAAGACATCGAGGATCTTAAGTCTAACCCGACCTTTCATTTTATCGAGATTGTGGTTGACCCTAAGACAAGGTTTGAGCGGCTCAAGAAGCGCAACCAAAAACCAGGCGAAGCAGAGATGACTTGGGAAGGTTTCTTGGCTGTCGGACAAATGGAGACCGAACTCACCATAGCCAAAGTGGCTGAGCAGGCCCAAATCAAACTAAATAACGATGGTGACATCAAAGCTTTGGAAAAAAACTTGGATGAATTAGTGGCAAAGTTTAAATAGCTCCGCAGATTCCTCACCTTCGTTCGGAATGACTTATGCAAGTTCGCATCACAAGATTGAAAGATGACATTGCTTTGCCGGCTTATCAGACGCCCGGAGCTGCTGGCTTTGATTTGGCTTCTGCTGAAGATGTTGTTGTCCCGGCCGGCCAATCGTTTTTAATCCCGACGGGCTTGGCCATTGCGACTCCACCCGGGCATGTTTTGATATTAACCGCGCGTTCCAGCTTGTTCAAAAAGAAAGGCTTGATGCTGGCCAATGGCGTCGGCACGATTGACAGCGATTATTGTGGGCCTAACGATCAACTTTATCTATCTTGCTATAACCCAGGCCAATCACCTGTCTCAGTTGCCAAAGGTGAACGCTTGGCCCAAGGCATTTTCTTGCCTTTTATGCGCGCTGAATTCCAAGAGGGAGCAGCTGATGCGCCCGACCGCGGCGGTTTCGGTTCAACCGGCTGATTTTAACCTCCGGTTGCAAGCTTGTATTTAAATCTCGCAAAATTACCAGTAACTGTGGTTGCTTTTAACGTATACAAGTCATCTGTTGTGCGGGCAATGCCTTTTTGCGCACTGCGGGCTGCGATATAACCAGCCTCTTTAGCCATAGTCGCTAAACTGGAGTTATAAGCGCCGTAAGGATAAGCGAAAACAGTGATTGGAATGCCTAAATGCTCTTCAATGATTTTCTTGCTGCCAACGATTTCATCTTCCTGGCGCGCCACATCATGCAAGCGATTGAGGTAAGGATGTGACTTGGTATGGCTGCCGATTGTCATGTTGGCCTTAGCCAGCTCCTTAGCCTGCTCCCAAGTCATTGTCTTATCATGACCGATTTCATTCGTTATCAAAAAGAAAGTTGCTGTAAAACCAAATTCTTTGAGTAAAGGAAAGGCATTTTTATATTGCGTTTCCCAACCGTCATCAAAAGTTATGATAATTGATTTTTTTGGCAAAGCTTTTTTAGTTTTGGCATTCGCAACCAAATCAGCCAATGAGATGCTGGTATAGCCTTGGTCTTTTAAATATTGGAGTTCTTGCCTGAATAAATCAGGAGAAACACTCATCAACTGTTCCATGCGGGTCTCGGTAGGCGCGGCCTGCCTGATCTGGTGATACATCAAAATTGGCACTAGCTTGGTGCTTTTGGCAGAAGCCAACTCCACTGTGGATGTAACTATTGGCACTCGGAAGCCTGAGGCAACACCCGACCCGAGCACTATGGCGTCCTTAAGGCTATCTGCCTGAGTTTGGTTGCCACTTAAAAAATACATGATCGCCACGTAACCAAGCATGACAAAGACAACTGCACAAACAGCATAAAGCAACCAATTTTGCGTCTTTGGGCTGGTCTTGATTTCCGGTGTTAACTCATCCATAACTGCGGCCATTCTACCGTCCCCAACCCCTTTTAATCAAATCTATTGCCTGCCCATTACCCATGTGCCAAGGTATAGCCGTTTGAAATATTTTTTGATGATTATGCCTACCAATGACCAGCCTAAAAAGGCCAAACTCATCCAGCCGGCTGACACGGCTACGCGCCGCATTTACTGGCTCAACCACATACGCACCAAACGGGAGGATGGCGAAGCAGTAGAACTCCGTCCCACGCCCGAACAGCTGGCTGTGGCTGTTGCCAAATGCTCCAGGAGCTCAACGCCTTTTGACCAGAATGTGGATGATGTGAGCTTGGAAAAAGCAGCCGAATTCCATGAGAAATGGGTCGTGGGTTATGGCCATGCGTCAGTGGCCGAGCACGCCGTGGCTTCTGTGGCTTTCCAAAACATCCCGCAAACCGTCATCAAGATACTTGAGGACACCCGCTTGGCCTCGTTTACCGAAGTTTCATCGCGTTACCAGGTCTTTACTCGCCAAAGGGTTGGCTTTCCCAAGAGCTTGTCCCAGAGCGAGTGGGGCGGCAGGGTTAACGAGCTTTTTGACGCCCTGTATGGCCTTTACGAGGAGTGTTACGCCTTGCTTGATCCGATTTTCCGCGAGCGCCAACCGCAAGGCGACATGCCTGACGCGGCTTATAAGGCAACTATCAAGGCCATGGTCTGCGACCGTGTCAGGTACTTGTTGCCGGCTGCAGCTTTGGCCTCACTGGGCATGACTGCCAATGCCCGCGTCTGGGAACATGCGATCGTTAAGTTGCTTTCGTCGGCTGATCCATTGGCACGACAAATAGGTGACGAAATTAAAAGCGTGTTACGCGGTTTTGCCAGCCTGGACCGCGACCAGGCTTTGCGCTATTTCCCTCTGCCGACTTTGCTCAAATACGCTGATCCTAATGAATATCTGGCGGGCTTTGCACCAAAACTTTCTGCCTTGTCCCAGGAAATCACAAAAAGCCATGGCCTGACGCCGGAAAAAGGCGGAGAGCCTATGGGTGGCGCTACAGCTGACCACCCGGTTGTCTGCACTTTTGACGACCATCTGGCCGAACAAAGAATCGCAGCTTCATTGCTTTCCCGTTACTCATTGATCCCGATGGAAAGAGCTTTGGAGATTGTGAGCAAGGATAAGCAGCTGCAATCACAACTGATTAAAGCCGCTTTGGAAAACCGCGGCCCGCACGATGCTCCGCCACGCGAGTTTGAGCACGCTTGGTTCCAGCACGAAATTGTCATGGATTACGGAGCTTGGCGCGATATCCAACGCCATCGCATTTGTACACAAACCAACCAGCCGCTGGGCACTGATTTGGGGTATGACATGCCTGATGAAATCGGCGAGATTGGCAAGGCCAAAGAGTTTGGCGAGGTTATGGATATGGCCCGCACCCTCAACCGTGAACTCTTGGCAGCTGGGATGGTGGCTGAAGCCCAATATGTCGTGCCCATGGCTTATCGCCGGCGCTTGCTGGTGGGCTGGAACATGCGCGAGCTTTTCCACTTCATTGAACTTCGTTCCGGCAAGAAAGGCCACCCTTCTTACCGCCGCATTGCCCAAGAAGTTTGGAAAACCATTAACGAATCACATCCAACCATCGCTGAGTTTATCCGGGTTGACTTAAGCACTGAAAGCATCTCAACGCTTGGCGCCAAACCAAAAGGGTTTTAACTCATACCACCCCGTCTCGCTAGTCGCTCGACTCCCCTCCTAATTTAGGAGGGGAAGCAAAGGGGTGGTATTATATGGCCGATATGATAAAACGCGAGAAGAACGATGGCCTACATGCCATTATTGAAGGTATTGATGGTTCGGGCAAATCAACGGTTTTGAATGCCTGTCGCGCCTGGGCTGAAGACCGCGGCGTGACTTTTTTTAACGTGATTGAATTCTCCGAACGCGAGGGCCGTTTGCCCAATGTGGAAGAGGTCGGCAGTGCAACAGGGCTCATTACGGCCGAACCGACTTTTTGTTGGGTGGGCAAAGCCATCCGCGAAGAAATTATTGCCAAACATGATGGAGATGGGCAACGCTATACCGGATGGGAAACTGCCCAGGCTTTTGCTTTGGATAGGTTGGTCCAATTCCGACGGCTGGTCATCCCCTTTCTGCAAAACCACCCAGAACGCATCATCTTCCAAGATCGCGGCCTTGGTTCATCCCTGGCCTACCAACCATTGCAAGACACAAGCCTGACAACAGAGCAGCTGGTTGAGCTCCCCGGCAATGCACAGACCCTGGCTTTCTCTCCGAGCTTGTTAATACTGATCCGGGCAGAAGCCACGGCTACTATGGCGCGCCTGGCCCAAAGGACGGAAAAACAGGACAAAGACATCTTCGAAGAACCTAGCTTCCAACAAAAGCTGGCCCAAAGATATTTATCTGATGATGTTTTAGGCCATTTTAAGCAAGCTGGCACTAAAATCGCGGAAGTCGACGGCAACCAGGGCATAGACCAAGTAGCCTCTGCCGTCAAAAGCTTGCTCTCGCAAAACCTACCCGATTTTGGTAGGATTAAGACATAAAAATATGCTTGACCAAACCCAAGCGAAATTAAGTTTTCGCACTACCCTTTCCCTTTTGCTGGCCACTGTTCTCTGGCCGATCGTTGCTATTTTCATTGCCAGCCTATTGGCCGTGTTGGGCGTTAAATACCTGGGCATAGTCCTTGCCTTAATGTCTGTGGTTTGGCTGGCGCTTTTTGTCTGGCTGTTTATCCAGTGCTGGAAGTTAGCGCCAGAAGCAGGCGTTACCCCTTGGGTTACTTTCTGGATCTTCCTTCCCTTCTTTGGAATTTTCATTCTGGCCATGCTCATCCTTGAACCTATTAAGTATTTGGCTGACAATAAACCAACAGACAAGCAACTGCCCACGACCTGGAAGCTGATTAAAGAAACCTGGAAATTCTATACTGAAAACTTTAAAGCCAGCATCAAGATCTCCTTGCTTTTCCTTTATACCTATATCGTGATTGGCGCGATCATGGCCGTTGTCGCTTATTTCAAACCGCTCTGGGTAAACTTTTTTCCGATCATCCTCATCATCCCGCTGGGCGTCATGTCAGCCTGGATTACCCTTAAACTCCTCCACCAAACTGCAGCTCTGGAATCAGGTCAATTGCTCGAACCATTAAAAGACAGTGGCCGTAAGCTGCTATCTTTTATCTGGATTTTTATCGAGATGATGGCCATTGGCGCCGGCCCCCTGATTTTGGTTAACATCATCTTCTCTTTGACATTTGTCATGATAGTCGGTTGGAGCGCCTTCTTTAAGGATGCGTCTGAGATGATCCGGACAGTCTCCCTGGGAGCTTCGGCAGTAACTATGCTCTTGGCACTTTTTATCTGGGGCGTCCTGATACTGGCCTCTCTTGCCTGGTTGATTTACAAATCCGCTGTTTGGAACAGCTTTGCCATGCCAGCGCTCATCCTGCAGGACAAAAAAAGCTTAGCAGCCCTTAAAGAATCAGATCGTATAGCCAAGGGCCGTTGGTGGGGCTTGTATTGGAAAAATTTCATGTCGGGCATGGTCTTTGGCGGCTATAGCATGTTAATCAGCCTTGGTATGAGCGTTGCGGCCTTGGTCCTGACTGCCATCTTCCAGGCCCTTAATATGGGTTATATCTTCACAGAATTTTTGGGCCAGGCCCTGAACGGAGTCGTACAGATGATCATCATGCCGTTGCTCATTGCCTTTACCGTTAAACTTTACCGCGTCTTCCTTAAAACAGCCGGCTAAAACTGGAGCTGATGTTGCTTATGAAATTTATACCGATTATCGGATTGGAAATCCATGTCCAATTAAATACTGCCAGTAAGATGTTCTGCCCTTGCCCGAATGTGGATGATGGGGCTTTGCCCAATACTGCCATCTGCCCGATTTGCACCGGCCAGCCAGGCGCTTTGCCGGCCTTGAATGCCACTGCCCTGGAAAAAGGCATTTTGGCCGGGCTAGCTTTAAGCTGCCGCATTCCCAGCCAAAGCGCTTTTGACCGCAAGAACTATTTTTATCCTGACTTGCCCAAGGGTTACCAGATCTCGCAATTTGCCTTGCCGATTGCTTTGGGCGGATCAATGGAATTGGAAATCCCAGAACAAGCACTGCCCGGAAGGGAAAACATCAAAATCGGCATTACCCGGGTCCATTTGGAAGAAGATGCTGCCAAAAACTTCCACGCGCCCCAAGGTTTGAACGGCCGTCCGGCGACTTTGGTTGACTATAACCGGGCCGGCACGCCGCTGATTGAGATCGTAACCGAACCAGACCTCCGCTCCCCTTTCGAAGCCAAATACTTTTTGCAGGAACTCCGCGCCATCATGCGCGCCATCAAAGTCTCCAATGCTGACATGGAAAAAGGCCAGATGCGCTGTGACGTCAACATTTCCTTGCTCGAGGTTGATGACCAAGGCTTCCCTCTCAAAGAAAAGTTGAATGCCAGAACTGAAATCAAGAACCTGAATTCTTTTAGGGCAGTTGAACGGGCCATTGCTTACGAGGTCCAGCGGCAGACGGCCATGTACGAGTCTGGCACGCCTCCTGTCGAATCAACTCGCGGCTGGGATGACAACCAAGGCAAGACTTTGGAGCAAAGGACAAAAGAGACGTCTGCTGATTACCGTTATTTCCCGGAACCGGACCTGCCTCCCCAAGATTTATCAGAAGCCAGGGAGCGTTTGATTCCTGAATTGCCGGAGTTGCCGGCTGATGCCCGCCGCCGTTTACAATCTGAATGGGGTTTTCCGGCAGCTGCCGCCGCTTTCTTTACCCTGGACGAAGCTTGGCAAAACTATGCCGAAGAAGTCATGGGCGAGTTGGGCGCCTGGCTGGAAAGCACTGACCCTAAGTTAAAAAGCGGTGGAGACATTTTGATAGCCCGTAAAGCTGAATTAGCCAAGCTGGCCAGCGGTTGGCTGACTTCCAAACTGGCAGGCCTGCTAGCAGAGAGAGGGTTGACCATTAGCCAAGCCAATATCACTCCGGAAAACTTTGCCGAATTTCTGACTTTAATTGATTCCAAGGTAATCAATAGCACGAACGGGCAAAAACTCCTCCAACTCATGATGGACTCGGGTGGCGACCCGTCTGATTTGATGGAAACCCACAATCTCGGACAAAACCTCAAAGGCAACGAGCTATCCGACGTCGTTAAACGCAACTTGGAAGCAAACCCCGAAAAAGTAGCTGACATTAAAGCCGGCAAAATTCAGATCATTAAATGGTTTGTGGGCATTGTCATGCGCGAAACCGAAGGCCGCGCCAACCCCATCCAAGCCGAAGAAGAAATTAGACGACAGCTTGAAGTGTAATTATTTAGCCAGCCATTGGTTGACGAACCCTACTGCCTCATCTTCATCCTTGGCCCACTGGATACGCGCATCACGCTTAAACCAGGTCTCTTGGCGTTTGGCATAATGGTAAGTGGCGAGTTTGATCAGCTGGACAGCTTCATTCAGCATAATCTCGCCGCGTAAATAACTGGCGATTTCCCTGTAACCAATGGAAGTCATGGCCGGGGCATTCCATGGCACGCCCTTATTATGCTGGGCGCGCACTTCGTCCGGCCAGCCATCTTCCATCATGCGCCTAATGGCGCCATCAATGCGCCGCCTCATTTCCTCGCGCGGCCTTTTAATGCCAACCTGGAAAGCATCAATCACGGGCGGATGTTTTTTGCGTTGCTTGGCAATCGGCTGGCCAGTAAAAGTACAAATCTCAATCGCCCTGATTACCCGCCGCGGATTTTTCAAATCAACAACCGTGGCAGCTGTTGGGTCAAGCCTTAATAAGTGCTCAACTAATTTATTGAGGGGTTGCTTTTCAAAAGAGGCCCGCAAACTTGCATTGGGCGGGACTCGTGGAATGTCGAAGTTATCGACCAAGGCAGAAGTGTAAAGCCCGGTCCCGCCAACAATAATCGGCAAATGGCCGCGCTGCACAATGCCTTTAACGGCTTTAAGCGCCCTTTCCCGCCATTCAGCCACTGTCATCAATTGGTTGGGTTCTAAAAAATCCATCAAGTAATGGGGAATCTCGGGAAAAGCAACTTCAATATCCTTATGGGCCGCTTCAGCCTTTTCCATAACCTCACCATGCTGCACCCTGACAAGATAAGCGCTATGGCCCGCGTACTTCCCCTTCCTGCCCGGAGGTTTGCCGGTGCCAATACTAAATCCCTTATACATTTGCCGGGCGTCTGCATTGACTATCTCGCCGCCGTGCTCGCGGGCAATACGCAAACTTAAGGCTGTTTTACCGGATGATGTAGGCCCAACAATCACAACCGCGCACGGCAGCGGCTTTTTAACCTTGGGTTTGGCCGTTTCGCGTGATTGGATTTCAGACATAAACTTTAGTTTATTTTGGTGTGGTGACGATTGCCTGGCAACTAGTTTTGAAATTGATATCTTTGATGGAATTGCAATCTAAAGCCACGTTCAAAATTTCTGCATAAGAATTCAAACAATCAACTCTTTGGGCTGGCCCAACGTCATTACAGAGATTAATGTCTTTGGCTGCCATGGCCTTATCCAAATAACAGGCGAACGGATATTGGGCTGTTTCGCACGAAACCGGGCCGGTCTTACCAGCCTTGCCTTTTACGCCAGATTTGGCCTTATAACCGTAGTTCCAGTAGAAGAGGACTGCCCCAACGCCAATAACGACTATGGCTAAACCTAAAAACCAATAGTACTTTTTCGGCATATGGCTATTATAGCACAATTTGGCCTTCCAGCTGCCAAGTCATGGCTTTTTCGACTTTAACCGGCATGATCTTGCCGACCATCCAATCATTAGCCCCTGTGGCGCGTACGCTCTTTAATTCTTGCGAAGTGCCGTAAGCAATATCCTTATCAATTTTTTCAATAAAGACCTGTAAAACTTTTCCGCAAAAATCCTGGTTCTTGCGCAAAGTGTTTTGCTCCATCAAGTCTTGCAAGACCTGCCAACGGCGTTTCTTTTCTTCATCAGGAACATCATCCTTAAACAAGCGATAACCCAAAGTACCTGTTCTCGGGCTGTATTGCGCGGTATATGAAATATCAAAATCAGATTCCTTATAAAGGCTGACCGTATCTTCAAAATCTTTTTCTGTTTCACCGCAAAACCCGACAATGATATCAGTACCCAAAGCAATGCCCGGACGCGCGGTTTTTACTTTTTTGATTACATCCAAATATTCCTCGCGTGTGTACTTGCGGTTCATGCGGCGCAGGACTTCATTGGATCCGGCTTGCACTGGCAAATGCAAATAGTTCACCTGCTTGGGCAAAGTCAGGGCCTGTATAATCTCGTCTTCCATGGACATTGGATGGGCGGCTGTCCAATGCAATCGTTTAACGCCGTCTATCTGGTTTATCTCCCAAAGCAAGGCTGCAAAATGGTTCTTATACGGATTGTGCGCACTAAAAGAACCAGGATCAGGGGCTTTATAATCGTTTACAGCCTGCCCCAGCAAAGTGATGTCGATGACGCCTTTGGCAGCCAAACCATTAATCTCCTCCAAAATATCAGCTACCGACCGGTTGCGCTCCAACCCACGGGCATAAGGCACAACGCAATAAGTGCAAAAATGGTTGCAGCCTGTTTGGATTGTGACATATGCCTGGTAATCCTTTTGACGCAAAGGGTTGATCTTTAAATAGTCTTCTGCCACGTCGCCGCTAATAATCCATTCTGGGCGCAGCTCAGCTATCCAACGCGGCAAGCTGACCATGTCAGGCGTCGCAAAAAACAAATCAGCCATGCTCAAGCGCCTGCGTAGCTCACCTGACTTATCCCGGCCGGCCATACAGCCTGTCACGGCGATCAAAACATCCTCTCCCTTTTTCTTACGCTCCATCAATTCCTCCATCCTGCCGTAAATCCTTTCTTCAGCGTGCGCCCGAACTGAACAAGTGTTGAAGATGACCAAATTCGCTTCTTGCTCCACCAATGATTCATCCAAACCAATGGACTTTAACAGCCCAGAAAGCCTTTCCGAATCATTAGTATTCATCTGGCAACCGTAAGTTTGGATAAAATATGATGGACGTTTCATGCGCGCGAGAGTAACATAATAAGCAATAAACGTCCAACGTTCCGTGGATATGAGCTACGCACAGCAACTAACAGAAGAACAGCAAAAAGCTATCCAAGAAATCTTGCGTCAATACCGCGAAGAGGCTGATTCGATTATTGCTGCCCACGGTAACCGGGTAAAAGAAATTCTAAATGATTTAGATAAAAAAAAGGCTGAAGAGTTGCAGAAGATGATTAATAGCTAAACAGAAGAGCCGGCATCTGCGAGACGCGAGCTCCTCTGCGAAGCGTCGCGTTGTAGATACCGGCCAAGTTGGAACGGAAGAACCAAGGCCTGAAAACTAAGGCTCCTCCAAGTCCCAAGTGCCGAGAGCCTGCTACTCCCGGAAGGCAGGATTGGCGAGATTGCCGTTGGAGCTGTCAACCCTGTCCGAGCGGAGCTCCACCTGACAGTCCCCGCGCGAGAAGGAGCCGCGGGGAACGTAGCACAGAGCCTCCTCGCCGGGCGCCGAACACTTCAGGCCTGAGAGCCAGAAGCCGAAGCGCTTCTCGTAGTCCGTGGCCTTGATCCGGGCCGGGTGCTCCGCGCTCATGAAGAGCAAGGCGCAGCCGGGCGAGGACTTGGAGTCGCGGACGTCGATGGGCTTCTTTCCGACGTTCATGTCGAGCTTGATGCGGACCCAGCGGAGCGTGTACGGTTTGAACTCGGGACTGTCGCCTTCGGCGTCGATCTCGCGTCCGTCGGACAAGAGCCGCAGCTTCTTGGAGTCCGAGATCATGCCGTCCCAGCGCCACTTGTCGTCCTGCCCGTCGATTGTCCACAACCAGGCGAACTCGAATGTGTTCTGGAGCGTGTCGAGCGTCGCGTCGAGGACAACCACCGTCTCGGGATCGTTCGGATCGAACTCGGGAGCCTGCTCAGAGCCGACCCACGAGAGCTTGCCGAAGTCGATGCCCTTCGCCGCACAGCGCGCCTTGAAAGCCGCAAGCACGTTGACGGTCGTGTTGAACACGCCGTGTACGAGCCGGAACTCCGGGAACTCGTCGAGCTGGTTGACCCAGGCCTCCATCAACTTGTCGTTTCCGAGGAGTTTCTGGAACTTGACCATGTTACCGCCGAAACGGCCGAACCGAGCGAAGAACTCCGAACCCTGCGGGATGCTGACTTCCGATGCGAAACTGGCCATGATGACCTGCCTCTCCTTTATGTCGAAACCTGCCCGGATCCCGCAACATTGCGGGGTTACCGAACCTGCCTCTTGGTTGAAAACGGAATATCATCCACATAATTGTTGTCATCCTCGCGAATGCGGGGATCCATCCGATTTTTATTTCTGGATTCCCTTTTTCGAAGGAGTGACAAATATGAAAAATACGCCGTTTTCAAGCCAATTTCTTTTCAATGTTCAATAAAATAATATAGCACAAAAAAGGGGTTCTGTCAATAATCTTAGGCTCACCCGATTTTCTACATTTATTCTTATTTTTTGGCTAGAATCAGCTTAACTCCGCCTCTTCTATTTCCATTAACCTATTGTATTTCTCAACCCGTTCAGACCGCGACAATGAGCCCGTTTTAATATATTCCGAACCGCAAGCCACGGCCAGGTCAGCAATAAAGGTGTCTGATGTCTCGCCCGAGCGGTGCGAAATGCTGGTTGCAAAATCATGCTTGTGGGCCAGGATGATTGTCTCGGCTGTTTCCGTCAGGGAGCCTATTTGGTTCAATTTGATGAGAATGGCATTGGCTGCTTTTTCTTTTATGCCTTTGGCCAGACGTATTGGGTTGGTCACAAACAAATCATCCCCGACAATACGGCAATGGCGACCTAAACGGGGCATGGAGCCTGACCAGGCGGCCCAATCATCCTCAGCAAAAGGATCTTCCAAACTGATGATGGGATATTTCTTTTCCCAGGCTAAGTAACGCTCCAAAAGTTTATCTGCTGTAAAACGACGGCCGCCCTCGGCTTTGAAGACGTACTCCGCAGATTTCTCGTCATAAAACTCAGATGATGCTATGTCAGCTGCAATGCCTACCTCACGTCCAGCATGATAGCCAGCTTTTTTGATGGCAAGTTTGAGCAGATCAAAGGCAGCTTCAACATTCTTGAGTTTTGGCGCAAAACCGCCTTCATCACCAACAGTTGTGGCAAAACCCTGTTCTGACAAAAGTGACTTTAGGGCATGGAAAACTTCAGCTCCTGCCCGGACGCGCTCAGCCATCCGCTTTTGCAAGGGCACAATCATGCACTCTTGGATGTCTAGCGACCAATTAGCATGCGCTCCGCCGTTCAATACGTTCATGGTGGCAATAGGCATTTTGGCCGCATGCGGAAAGCGATAAACACGGCGTAAAGTTTTCCAAAGCGGTTGGCCGATGGCAAGGGCGTGAGCTTGGGCACAAGCCAAAGAAACCGAAAGGATGGCGTTGGCGCCGAGTTTCTTCTTGTTTGGTGTCCCGTCCAGCTCAAGCATGACATGGTCAATGTCTTGCTGGCGGCGGACGTCGACGCCTTTTAAAACTTTAGCGATCTTTTGGTTAACATTGCTGACTGCTTTCTGCACGCCCTTGCCGCCGTAGCGCTTGCCGTTGTCGCGCAGCTCCAGCGCCTCGTGTGAGCCGGTTGATGCGCCAGAAGGTACTTTGGATTCGGCGCTTGTGCCGCCCTTCAGCGTCACCCGGCAAGCCACAGTTGGGTTACCGCGAGAATCTAAGATCTCCCTGGCGTGGATGGATTGAATATCAAATTTGGACATATACATTATGATTTTTTTCCGCCAGAGGCGGATCCGCCTTTGGCGGAAGTTGAACCTTTTTTGTGAACAATGTTTCTAATCTTTTGAATAATTTTTGTAGACTTTGTCTCGCGCATTGGTTCTCTATAAAGCGCTTCAATACCAGGCAACTTACCCTTCTTCTCGATGAACTCAAGCAAGGCTCCTCCACCCATTGAAATATGGTCAAACCATTCACTCATGCCAGTTTGGATGGCTACTGGCACCGTGTCCCCTCCTCCGACTAAACCATAGGCCTTACCCTTGCTGCGTGCGGCAATCGCCCGACCGATGACTAATGAGCCGTGGCTAAAGGCCGGAATCTTGGCCACGCCCACTGGCCCATTCCAAAGTATTGTCTGGGCTTTTCTCAAAAGCGTTGCCCATTCACGCATGGTTGTTGTCCCGATATCGCCTATCGCTTCATTGGCCTTAACTGCTTTGACTGACACGACGTGCGGCCTGGCGTGAGCATCAATTTTTTTAGCGACCAAAACATCTGTCGGTAAAATGATCTTGGAGTTTTTGATAATGGCCTTGGCATATTTAACGCCTTCTTTCTCAGTCAATGATTTTCCGATCTTCCAATGCTTAGCAACGAAAAAAGGGTGGGCCATGGCGCCGCCGATCATTATCTTATCAGCCACTTTAAGCAAAGACTTGATAACCGGCATCTTGGTCGAAAGTTTAGCCCCGCCAATCACCGCCATGAACGGTTTCTTTGGCCTGTCTATTAAATGGTTGGCCGCATCAATTTCTTTGACTAATTGTGGCCCGGCAAAATGCGGCAAGTAATTCGCTATGCCAGAAACTGAGACATGAGCGCGATGGCATGAAGCAAAAGCGTCATTGATAAAATAGTGCCCCAACGAAGCATAAGCCTGGCTCAATTTATGGTCATCCTTTTCCTCACCTGCATAAAAACGAACGTTCTCCATTAAAAATAAGTCCCCCGGACCAGCCACCTTCAACGAATCTTCGACCATGGCCATCCCCTCTTTAGTCAAGATATCTTCACCGCAAAACATGAGCGGCTGGTCCAAATAAGCCTCGGCCAAGGGCAGAAGGCGCGCTGTTGAGAGTTCCTTCTCCCGCTTCTTAGGTCGCCCTAAATGAGTCAGAATAATCACAATGGCCCCGCGCTTCTGCAGGTCATGGACTGTAGACACTGACATTTCGATTTTAGCCAGGTCCTCCTTGGATGGCATGCCTTGGACAGGGATATTCCAATCCAAGCGTAAAAGCACGCGCTTCCCGCGCAAGGCCACACGCGAGTTCAAAACTGGCAGTTGTTTCATACCGGCCTATTTTATCACGTCTGTAGCCGGAATATAACGCCCTGTCACGGGGGCTAGATCCCCAGTTCGAGTACGACGATTTCCGGTGGGCAAAGCAGGCGAGCGCGGCACAAAACTTCGCCCAGACCCCTGGTAATAAAAGTTGGAATACCGTTGATAACTTTACGGCCCATATCCACCCGCCGACCGAGCTTTGACGGCACAACCAAGCAACCGATTAATGGGAATCTGATCTGACCGCCATGGGTATGGCCACAAAGCACTAAATCAGCTTGGCCTTCGGACAAATCAAGTAAAGCATCCGGCTCATGAGCTAAAGCTAATAACGGTTTTTCTGGTATTCTTTTTGAGATCTTCGGCACTCCGTACAAAGTCTCATCCAAACCGGCCAACTGCAGCTCTAATCCCTGAAAAGAAATCATCTTTGTCTCGTTAGTCAAACTCTCAAATCCCCAGGCAGACAACTGTTCTTTGACAATCTGCGGGTCATCCAAGTAATCATGGTTGCCTAAAACAAAATATTTGCCATGTCTCATGTCCAGTTTCGACAAACCTTGCAGCCTGTCCAAATATGACGTGTCACAAACCGAGAAATCTCCGCCAACCAATAGCAGTTCCGGATCAATCTCTTTGATCATAGAACACAACTTTTTGTACCAGGCTTCTGATTTGTTACTTCCGGCATGCAAGTCCGCAATGTAAACAGCCTTAAGCCAGGCCTGGGGCGACTTGGATAAGGCTTCACGCAAATGAGTGACCTTTAAGCGTTTGGGCGCAATCCAAATGCCATAAGCCAAAATGGCCAGACAAAAAACCATTAAATAGGCTAGCCATTGCCAAGCTCCGCCCAACCACCATCCAAGGCCGACTAAAGCCAAACCCAAAACAGCCAAAATAGCCATGGCCACATCGAAAAGGACAAAGGACTGGTTGTTGGTTTGTAAATTTAGTTTCATTACAAATTCTTGCCGACCACCAGCGCGATCTCGGCCAAACGCATGGAATATCCCAATTCATTATCATACCAGGCAACCACTTTGACTAAATCGCCATCAATGACATTGGTCATGGCCAAATCAACAATGCAGGAATGCGGATTACCCACGATATCAGATGAGACAAGCGGCTCTTCGGTTGTTGTCAGAATGCCCTTCCACCTGTTTTTACGCGCTTCTTGCTTAAAGACCTTGTTGATTTGGTCAATCGTAACTTTTTTACGAGTCACGGCCGTGATGTCTGAAATGGAACCGACTGCCACTGGCACGCGGATGGATATACCATCAAATTTATTTTTAAGGCTGGTAATGACTTCTGTTACGGCCAAGGCTGCGCCAGTGGTCGTTGGTATGATATTTTCAGCAGCTGCACGGGCACGCCTAAGATCCTTATGCGGGCCGTCCTGCAAAACCTGGTCAGCTGTGTAAGCGTGCACAGTAGTCATCATGGATTTTTTGATGCCAAAATGCTCCTTGAGTACAGCCATGACCGGAGCGATGCAATTGGTAGTACAAGAAGCATTATTGATAATCTTGCTTTTTTTGCCTGCGCCTTTTTGGTTCAAGCCAATCACATAAGTTGGTACTCCCCTGCCTTCGGCCGGCGCGCTGATGATGACGCGCTTGGCCCCTGCTTTAAGGTGCGGCGAGGCTTTTTCATAAGTCCGGAAACGGCCAGTGCACTCTAAGACAACATCTACTTTGAGCTTGCCCCAAGGCAAAGCTGTCGGATCCTTTTCAGCATAAACCGGCACATGCTTGCCTTGGATAACCAAAGTATCCTTCGTATAGTCTACCTCTTTGTCATAAAGGCCATAGCTCGTATCGTGCTTAAGCAAGAAAGCCAAAGTTTTCGTGTCGGTCAGGTCATTGACGGCCACGACATTAAAACCCTTCATGCCAAAGCCCGCCTTAAAGACGCCCCGGCCTATGCGGCCAAAACCATTGATTGCAATGTTTGTCATAGATAAAATTATTTAACCTTAACGTGGACTTCTCCGCTTTCAGTCGTACCGGTCATGTCGGTAATATACTCCTTGATAAACAAATTCTTGGCATCCTGCCAACGTATCGCTGCCACTCCGGTCGGACCCATGAAAGTACGATGGGCCTTGGCCTTGGCGCCTGAAACAACTTTGTCATCCTTAAGGTTAACAATCATCAAGTCCTGGATATCATTGCTTATTACGCTGGCATAAGCCGCATATTTATAATCCGGAGAAAAAACAGCTCCAACCGGCACAGAAGAACTTTCCAGGACGCTGCCATCCTTGGTGTCATACAGCCAGATGCGTCGGTCATTGGCATTACGGCCAGAACCAAAAGCCCAGGCCCCAAAGACAATGTATTGGCCACCCACGCTCAGCTCAATGGGCTGGAGCAGCTCATTGGTCATGGGCGCGCCCGGTATTCGCCTCAAACTTGGGATAATGACTTGTTTAGAGCCGTCCGCCGCCAGGCGATAAAGGCTGGCATCATCACAAGCCCCCGTAAAACTCGGGGCACAGGCTTGGTAAGCAAGATAAAGGCCCGAAACATCTGATGCTTGGTATAAATACTGTGTTTGGTTGGCACTGCTTTCTTGGTCCACTTTGATGCCCAGGTTATTCAGAAACAAAGCCATGCTGATCTGCTGCCGATAAAGCAAGGCCGTAATTGACCCCATGATAAAAACCCCGGCAAACAGAAAGAGAAAAGCAAAGAAGACCCAGAAGGACCGATGCTTATAAGTGGGTTCGCATCGGCATTCTGGCTTGGCGGCAACAGCCGCGGAAGAACGAGCTCTCTTGATTGGCATATATTATGGTTTGGGAAGGATCTAAAAATCCCCTCCTATTAGGGAGAGGATACCATAAACGCAGTGACTTAGTAACTATTAGGCGTGTGCCAGGACTTTTTCTTTCAAGGCATCTTTGGTCATGCCGCCCACCAACTGGTCGACGACCTTGCCATCCTTAAATATCAAGAAGGTCGGGATAGACATGATGTTAAACTGGCCAGCCAACCCGGGGTTTTCATCCACATTGAGTTTGGCAATCTTGGCTTTATCTTTTATCTCTTCAGCCAGCTCTTCGACTATGGGGGCCATCATGCGACACGGGCCGCACCAAGGCGCCCAAAAATCCACTAATACCGGCAAATTTGACTTCATGACTTCGCTCTCGAAATTGTCCTGAGTGATGTTGATTTCCATATGACAGTAAAAAAGAGTTAGCGTTGAATTTCAACCTTGCGTATTTTAGTCTCTTCGCTGAAAATTTCCAACCTGTCGCCTGTTTGCAATTTTTCCTTGCCCCGGTAAGAGATGCCGCACTCCTGCCCGGAATGCACTTCCTTAACCTTTTCCTTGCCAACTTGCAGTGATTCAACCAAACCTTCTCCCACTGGTTGCTCTTCCCCGCCGGATTCCTTGCGCCAAACAATGAGTTTGGCTCCGCTCTGGGCCATGCCTTGCCTTATCTTGCAGCCAACCACCATCCTGTCCTTTTCCGTGCGGAAGACGGCTACGACCTCTCCGCTGCCGAGCGGCGTGCGGATGACTTCAGGCGGCAAAAGCTTGTTTAAGCGGGCCACAACATCATCAATCAACTCGTAAATGATTTTGACTTGCTTGACCTCAACCTTTTTTTCGCGGGCCATGGCTGCGGCGGCTGGCGTAGCGACTGTGTTAAAGCCGTAAACAATCGACGGCGTGGCTCCGGCCGCGCTCTCAATATCGCTTTCCGTGATATTGCCCAAGCCTTTTTTCAAGACCTCAACGCCTACGTATTCATGGTCGATTTTTTCCAGCATGCCCAAGATGGCTTCGAGCGAACCCAGGACGTCAGCTTTGACCACGATGTTAAGCATGACCTTCTTTTGCTCGCCTTCCTTGCCTTCTGCCTTGGGTGCCTTAATAGCCGTGAACTGGTTGGCAATCTGCTGGCTGGTTTTGGCTTTTCTCTCCAACTTATGGAAATCCTCAGGAACTTCAACAATATCTCCCACGGCCGGGGCAACTTTAAAACCCAAAACTTTAACTGGCACGCCAGGGCCGGCTTCGTCCAATAGTTTACCGTTCCAATCGCGCATGGCACGCACGCGGCCATAAAGGTTACCGCCCATGCCCAACCAATCGTTGCGGTGCAAAGTGCCGGTCTGGACCAAAATGGTGGACACTGGCCCTTCAGCCTTGTCCACGTGCGATTCAATGATGGTACCGGCAGCTAAACGGTTCGGATCAGCCTTGATCTGGTCGGCATTCATGTCAGCAATCAGCAGAATCATTTCCAAAAGGTCATCAATGCCAATGCCTTGCTTGGCAGAGATTTTGACCATGGGTACGGTGCCGCCCCAAGCTTCGGTTGTCACTCCGTAATCCGCCAGTTGCGCCAAAACGCGATCAGGGTCAGCTTCTGGTTTATCAATTTTATTCAAAGCCACAATAAACGGCAGGTGAGCCGCGTGGATGATGTCGATGACTTCTTTGGTCTGAGGTTGCACGCCGTCATCAGCAGCTACGACTAGGATGGCAATGTCAGCGACTTTGGCGCCGCGCGAACGCATGACAGTAAAAGCCTCGTGGCCCGGGGTGTCGATGAAAGTCATCATGCGGCCTTTGCGTTGCACTTGGTAAGCGCCGATATGTTGCGTGATACCGCCGGCCTCTCCTTCCATGACATTGGTTTTGCGGATGGCATCCAAAGTCCTGGTCTTGCCGTGGTCAACGTGACCCATGACAACCACCACCGGCGGACGGGAAGCTGTTTTTTCAACTGTCTGTGAATCTAAAATTTCCTTAAGCCTGTCTTGGGCTTGCACTGACTCATGGCTTTCTGCGCCAGCCGTTTCACGTTTGGCTTCGAACCCAAGTTCGTCAGCGATGATGGCTGCTGTTTCAAAATCAAGGCGCTCATTCTGCGAAGCCAAGATGCCGGCACGCATGAGTTCTTGGATGACGCGCGTCACTGGCAGGTTCATCTTGCCGGCCAACTCACGTACGATAATAATTTCGGGCAATAAAACTTCTTTCTTGGCGCCTGATTCGGCTGCGAGTTTATCCTTTGTTTGCTGGCTGGTCGAGAGTAACTGCCCGCGCAACCGGTCACGTCTGGCTTTTTCAATCCATTTGCGGAAAATCTTTTCCGCCATCATGTTGTCGATCTTGATGGCTCGGGCTCCAATATCAAAACCTAACTCCGGGAGTTTATCGAGGAGTTCTTGCGGGGTCACCTTAAGGCGACGGGCCAAATCACTGACGTTCATGGCGGCATGATAGGCTTTTAAGCCCCAATCGTCAAGATTTGGTGATGGTTGAGGTAAAAAAAGAGCCCGGCTAGAAAGACGCTGGCTGGGCATTGGGCGAGAAGATAAAGGGTGGATCCATGGTAATCAGGAGATGCCTATCTCTCATGAACCACATCAGTTGAAGATGCAAGATAGTTGCCTTTTCCCCTTTTCTGAAAAAATCAACGTGAACCATCACTCCCGCATTTTGACCAAGCCCCTCTACAACACATTGAACCCGGGAGGCTCTCCCGATGGCTAATCGCAGACCAGCCTCTTTCGTTGATCCGTGCTTGATATCTAAACCGTCGCAGTACTTGCTCAGCATCGCGATCTGGCTAGCTGAGAGAAAGGGCTCCGATCTCAACATCACTCGGTAAACAAGACAATACCGCTGAAGTAGGCTGAGGCCATCCATGGCTGAGATGAAAACCTGTAGCCATTTTGGGTCGGCGGCAACACATTCAGTAAGATCCTTGTCGACGAACACGTTAAACTTGATCTCTGGCTTCATCGTAATTCTCCTTGCGGACGGGCTTACTATGGCCCTTGTTTGCCGTGACGAGATTGCCGCGGCATTAGACTGACCCTAACAAAAAACAACCGCCTTGTCAATGCTCGGCGGTTGTTGTTTTTGAATAACCGGATTAAGAGATCGTCCCCTTCTTACCAAGTTCCCAGCGCACAAAACGGGCAATGACTATTTTCTCACCAATCTTGGCGATCTTTTCGTTGATTAACTGCTCAACAGTCTTTTCCTCATCCTTGAAGAAAGCCTGCTTGGTCAAGCAAACCTCATTGGTCCACTTGTCGAGCTTGCCTTGGACGATTTTGGCTTTCATTTCTTCCGGCTTATTGTCGCCGGAAACTTCTTCCAAAAACATTTGGCGTTGGCGTTCGAGGTCAGCCGAAGGAATTGTTTCCGGTGAAAGGAAATCCGGGTTCATGGCAGCCACTTGCATGGCCAAGTCATTGGCAAAAGCCACGAAGTCTTCATTGCGCGCCACAAAATCAGACTCGCATTGCAACTCGAGCATGGCTCCCATTTTTTTATTGTGGTGCAAGTAGGTGGCAATCAAGCCTTCGGCCGTTGTGCGTTCAGCTGTTTTTTGGGCGGCCTTGATTTCACCCATCTTACGCAGCTCTTCCAAGGCCTTTTCCATATCACCGTTGGCCAAGTCCAAAGCTTTTTTGCAGGCCATCATGCCTGCGCCTGTCTTTTCGCGTAATTCCGCGACTAATTTCATGTCTGTCATAAAGTTCAAAATTATTATTTGTCCTCCCGACCGCTTGTTATTTCTTCTCCTGCGGTTTGCGCATGTCACGCGGGCCGCCTTGGAGCAAGGTGCCGGCTAAGCGAGAACGGTTAGCTTCCCATTCATCTTTGCCTTGCTTACAGGCCTGGCCAACCAAGCCGACGATTAAGGTAATGGCCTTAACCGCATCATCATTGGCCGGAATCGGGTAATCGATATCTTTAGGATTGACGTTCGAATCGCAGATGGCAATGACTTTGATGCCGCGGCGTGTGGCTTCAGCCAAAGCAGTTTTATCTTTATGGATGTCTTGGATAAAGATGGCGTCAGGGATGCGTGTCATGTCCTGGATACCGCCTACCTTGTCTTCCAACATCTTAATCTGTTCGCTGAATTTTAGTTGCTCAAGTTTAGTGTATTTGCCCAACTCACCCTTCTCATGCCTGCGCTTCAAATCCTTAAAGCGTTTTAAAAGTTGTGCGATGACCGAAAAGTTGGTCATGGTGCCGCCCAGCCAGCGCTTGGTGATGTAAGGCATTCCGGCATCCTTGGCAGCAGCTTCGACAATTGAGGCGGCCTGCTTTTTTGTTCCAACGAACAAAATCTGTCCGCCGCGCGCGGTTGTTTGCTTGCAGAAAGCCAAAGCCTCTTCCAAAGCTTTTAGGGTGGTCTCTACATTAATGATATGGATGCCCTGCCGTGAACCGAACAGGTACTTCTCCATTTTGGGATGCCATTTGGAAGTCCGGTGCCCAAAGTGCACGCCGGCTTCCAGCATCTCCACGAGTGTGGGTACTTTAACCATAGATATTTTTGATCTCGATGAAACATCGAGAGCCTTATAACCTCCCCCTGGTAAGCTTAGGGACCCTCCTTCGCTAAAGCTTCGGGGGGCAGGCACCTAAACAGATAGAACCAAGGGTGGGAATTTGTCCCAAGTTAAGGGACATTTAGTTATTAGATTGCCTAATTTGGCGTGAGGAGTTTAGCAGGATAAGCCCTAAAGCGTCAAGATTAACGGGTAAAAAAAAGAGGCCTTACGCGCAGGACGCACGCAAGGCTTCGGAGGTGGGGCTACTGCCAGCAGTGGAGCTGCTGGAAGGTCATGGTGGCATTCAGCTTGGTCTCGCAGTTACCATGCATGGTGCCGCCCGAGTAGCTGCCTACAAAGGTTTCGCCGACGCAGACGATATATTCGTCAGTGTCCGGACAGCCGGTGTTTGAGCAGCGGTATGTCCAGCCAACGAAGGTGTTATTGCCTGGGGCGGTAAACCCAGGTTCAAAGGTGATGTCCAAGCCGACCGTGGCAGCCACGGGCGTGACCATAAGCACCTTCTCTCCAGGATTGGCTAGCTTCCAAACTGCGTAACCTTGCGGCGTACCAGCGTCAGAAACAGAAAACGAGTACTCGCCGAAAATTCCCAGCACTTTGCCTACCGGCGGGTCGTCGCTGACAGTTACGACAACAGTTGCCCAGCCCGGCTTGCCATACTTCTGGCAATCGGTCAGCACAACAGCGTCTTCCTGGGCAACGTCCTGCAGTTCGACGTCCGGTTCGGCGTCAGGTCCAGAGTCAATCTCGACGTCAGGCCCTGCTTCGGGTGAAGCTTCGGGCTCGACCTCGGGTGACGAAGCTTCGGCTTCAACCTCAGCCTCGGGTGAAGCTTCGGGCTGGACTTCTGGCTCTGCCTCTGGAGAGGCTTCCTTGTCCAAACCAGTGTCCTTGGGGCCGGTCTCAGCCTCGGGCTTGGCATCAACCGAAGCTTCTGCCTCGGGCTTGACGTCCGGCTTACCTGCCTCAACATCGTGCTTGACGTCAGGTTTGGTTTCTTGCTGGACATCAGGAAGCTTGGAATCCTGAGCTCCTGAATCTACGTCGCCTGGGGGGAAGGGGGTGAACTCATCACCACCGCAACCCAGGATGGATGACGCCAAAAGCGCCACCATGGAAAGAACTACACACGTAAATCTGTTCATCACGTATCTCCTCTTTGCGATGGTTGATCGGAATCAGTGTGCTCATTTATATACACGAAAAAAGCCTAGTTGTCAAGAATAATGGGTAAAAAAAAGAGGCTTTTGGCGCTAGGTTGCGCCAAAAGCCTGTGAGGCTGACTACTTTACCACGCAATGGATCTGCTGCTTGTAATGCACATCCAGCTGGTATTCGCAGTCTTTCGCGAAGTTGCCGCCCGAGTACTTGCCCACGAAGTTCTTGCCCGCGCAGACCAGGTAATCGTCCGTGTCAGGACAGCCTGACTGGTCGCAACGGATGGCCCAGGTGGACAAGTCTTTGTTGCCAGCAGTAGCGAACCCTGGTTCGAACACGATGTTCAGGCCGATGACGTCTGCCACGGGCGTGGCTACGATCAGCTTCTCGCCTTGGTCGCCAAACTTCCACGGAGCATAATCTTGCGGCGTGCCAGAGTCCAAGACGGCGAAGAAGTACTTGCCGTACATGGCCAGGACCTGGCCCGGAGGTGGATCGTCGCTGACCCTGATGACCACGGTCACGAAACCAATCTCGCCCCATTGCTGGCAATCGCCCAATGGGGCGATCTCTTCCACCACGTCTGGGAGCTCGACGTCGGGCGAAGCCTCGGGCAACGAGGCTTCGGCTTCTGCCTCGGTCCCTGCTTCAGGCGCAGCTTCGGGCTGGACTTCCTGGTCCAACCCAGTGTCCTTTGCATCGGCGTCGGGCTTGTTGGCGTCATGCTGCTTATCGGGCTTGGCGTCCTCGACAGAGCCATCTGCCTCAAAAGGAGCGGCAGTGAACTCGCCACCACCGCAACCCAGGATGGATGACGCCAAAAGCGCCACCATGGAAAGTACTACGCAGACAAATTTGTTCATCACGCATCTCCTCTTGTGCGATGGTCACTAGAAACGGTGTACTTCTCTCTTATAACAAAAAGGCCTTTTTGTCAAGGCCTAGTGGCTAATTTAAGCCATTTTATTCTTCTTCGTTCCCCATCTTGCCACTTTTAACAGCTGCGATTATGACATCTAAGCCGCCGTCTAAAATGTTTTGGATATTATGCCAAGATTTTTTGATGCGATGATCAGTGATTCTATCTTGAGGATAGTTATAGGTACGAATCTTTTCCGAACGATCACCCGAACCGATTTGCGACCTGCGTTCTGCATCCAGTTCTTGCCTGCGCTTTTGCTCTTGGTGCTCCCAAATCCTGGCACGCAAGATCTGCATGGCGCGTTCGCGGTTCTGCTGTTGCGACCTTTCGTCCTGGCAGTTAACGACGGTGTTGGTCGGTATGTGAGTGATCCTGACTGCGGAGTAAGTTGTGTTTACGGATTGCCCGCCCTTGCCGCCGGCACAGAAAGTATCAATGCGTAAATCTTTTGATTCAATTTTTAATTCTTCTTCTTCCAGTTCCGGCAAGACAGCTACCGTAACGGTTGAGGTGTGGATTCTCCCCTGCTTTTCAGTTTCCGGCACACGTTGCACGCGGTGGACACCCATCTCAGTCTTAAGCATGCCATAAGCATTGGTGCCTTGCACCGAAAAAATAACTTCTTTATAACCGCCTTGCTCTGCCAAAGATTGGCTGGCCAAAGAAGTCTTCCAGCCTTGGCGTTCGGCAAAACGCACAAGCATCCTAAAAATATCAGCTGCAAAAATAGCCGCCTCTTCCCCGCCAACTCCGGCGCGAATTTCGATGATAGCATTGGCATGGTCGTATGGCCCGGGAGGGACAAGCGCCAGTTCAAAAGCTTCTTTAGCCGCCTCATAATCTGACTTGAGGTGAGGCAGCTCAGCTTCGGCCAATGACCTCATCTCTTCATCATCTGAGCCTGCCGTTTGTTCCGCCTCTTCCAGAGCAACTTTCAAAGCTGCAAATTTTTCACCGCATTCAACTAAAATTTTTGCTTCTGAATAAGCACGCGAAACATCCCTGACTTTTTCAGGGCTCGAGAGAAAGGCCGGGTCAGCCATCTCATCCTCCAGCTTGACCAACTTTTCCCTGGCTTGTTTTAAACCTTCCATCAAATCAGACATAACAAAAGACCTCCCCAGCATTATAGTCTGGGGAGGTGTTTTTATCTACTCTTCAATCAAGGCGGCCGGTTGCTTGGCAGCACGCTTTACGGCCTTGGCTTTGGCCCGCTTTTCAGTCTTGGCCTTTTTGCCCAAAACAGCCTTCTTGGCTTCCTTAGCAGCTGCCTTGCCCTTAAACTTTTCGACGCGACCTTCGGTGTCAATCAGGACTTTTTTGCCAGTATAAAAAGGATGGCACTTGGCGCATAACTCAACGTGGATCTCCTTAACAGTAGATCCTACGGTCATTTCGTTGCCGCAAGCGCAAATAATCTTGGCATCCGGGTAATAAGCCGGATGAATCTTGGCTTTCATAGTGGCCACAGGTTAACAGACCTTTTAACTCTTGGCAAGCCAAGGGGTCATGGGTTACCCTGGGGCCATGTTAACCAGAGACTTTTGGTACGATTTGCCCCAAGACAGGATAGCCCAAGAGCCGGTCCGGCCTCGTGATAGCTCAAAGCTCATGGTCTTGGATTGTCACCGGGCTAAAAGATCG
>JAJZQU010000040.1 GCA_021806685.1 bacterium
TAAAGAAATTGAAAAAGCCATCATGGGTTCTGGTTTGGGCGTTAACCCCAAGATTGCAGGCACTGTCATCCATATCAACTTGCCACCCATGACAGAAGAAAACCGCAAAGAATTGGTTAAGGTCATTGGCCAAAAAGCCGAACAAACGCGCATCGGCATCAGGAACATCCGCGAGGATACCCGTTCCAAGGTGATGCAGGAAGAAAAAGCCAAAGTCATTTCCGAAGATGAGCGTTTTTCGCTTTTGGAACAATTGGACAAGTCAGTGGCCAAAGAAAACGAACGCATCCAAGCCTTAGCTGATGAAAAGGAAAAAGATGTTATGTCTATCTGAACAACGTCCTTTAACGTCCTAAGAGTCCTACGAGTCCTAAGAAAATTATGCCGAAAGAAAATGAATTAATGGAAAAAATAGTTTCACTCTGCAAGCGCAGGGGATTTATATTTCCGTCTTCTGAAATCTATGGGGGCTATGCCGCGATTTATGATTACGGGCCGTATGGAGTAGAGCTGGAAAACGCCGTCAAACAGGAATGGTGGAAATACATGGTCCAATTCCGCGATGATATCGTAGGCTTGGACTCGAGTATCTTTATGCATCGCAAGATTTGGGAAGCTTCGGGCCATGTCTCTGGTTTTGCCGACCCTCTTACCGAGTGCAGGTCGTGCCATGTCAGGTCCAGGGTTGACCATCTCCTGGAAGATGCCGGTATTTTTGCTGATGAAAAAATGTCAGAGGAAGAAATCAATAAATTATTTTTCGCCAGCCTCGATAAGATAAAATGCCCGACTTGCGGCAAGCGTGATTTTACGCCGGTCAAGAAATTTAATCTGTTGGTCAAGTCAAATTTGGGAAACTTTACGGATGACTGGTCAAAAGACCCGGCTTATTTGCGGGGAGAAACTTGCCAGGGCATCTACGTTAACTACAAAAATGTTTTGGATTCGTCCCGCGTGCAAGTGCCGTTTGGCATTGCCCAAATCGGCAAGGCTTTCCGCAACGAAATTACTGCCCGCCAATTTGTTTTTAGAACCAGGGAGTTTGAGCAGATGGAAATGCAGTATTTCACACATCCGGACAAGGAAATGGAAGCTTATGAATGGCTAAAAGATTATCGCTGGAAGTTTTACACGGATTATCTGGGACTTTCCGAGAAGAATCTGAAATGGCACAAGCATGAAAACTTGGTTTTTTATGCCAAGGAAGCTTATGATATCGAATATAATTTCCCATTTGGCTTTAAGGAACTGGAAGGTATCCACGCGCGAGGGGACTATGACCTGAGCCAACACACAAAATATTCTGGCAAGGATCTGTCATATATGGATCCCAGGACCCAGGAAAAGTTTATGCCGCACATTGTTGAGTCTTCGGCCGGTGTTGGGCGTACCGTGTTAGCCATCTTAAGTGAAGCCTATACGGAAGAGGATGTGGAAGGAGAGCAGAGGATTGTCATGAAGTTCCCGAAAAAATTGGCTCCGGTCAAAGTTGCCATCTTCCCCTTGCTCAAGAACAAGCCTGACCTGGTCAAAAAAGCGCATGACCTTTATGTGGCTTTGAGGCAGCAGTTTGTTTGCGAATTTGATGATAACGGAAATGTCGGCAAGCGCTATCGCAGGCAAGACGAAATCGGTACGCCTTATTGCATAACGGTTGACTTTGATACTTTGGAAAACGATACGGTAACTGTCCGCGACCGCGACAGCATGAAGCAGGACAGGGTAGCCATCAAAGAATTAGAAGCCTGGTTAAAGGTTCATCTCAACGAATCAATAAAATAAATATGGATAAAGTCAAACGCCAGACATTAGAGAACGGGATGTCCTTGGTTGTCGCCCCCCAAAAAGGGGCAGAGTCGATGACGTTGTTGGTTTTGGTTAAGGTTGGTTCGCGTTATGAGCCGCTCAAGCTGACCGGTGCCTCGCACTTTATCGAGCACCTGATGTTCAAGGGCACAACGCGCCGCCCCTCGACTTTGTTGATTTCCAAAGAGTTGGACCAATACGGCGCTGAATACAATGCTTACACTGGCAAGGATTTGACCGGCTATTACATCAAAATGGCGGCTGAGCACACGCATGAGGCAATCGACATGCTGCATGACATGCTTTTCCATTCGCTTTACGAACCAAAGGAAATTGACCGGGAACGCACCGTCATCATCGAAGAAATCAAGATGTACGAGGATAACCCGCGCGAGCACATCTCTGACTTGATGGAATCGCATTTGTTCCATGGCTCGCCTTTGGGCAGGAACATCGCAGGTACGCGGCAAAGTGTGGCAGGAGTCTCGAGACATGAACTAATTGGCTACAGAGATGCGTATTACATACCATCACGCATCACGGTGGCTATTGCCGGCAAGATCATGCCCGGGGCCATTAGCCAGATTAAACGGACTTTTGGCAATGTTAGCCAACCAAAGAAAACGCGTGACTTGCCCTTTGCTTGCTTTAAAATGCCTTCCCAAACCAAGGATCCTTTAGCCCTCCAGAACAAGGGGACAGAGCAAACTCAACTGGCCCTTAGTTTTTATGGCTTGCCTTTTGGCCACCCTGACCGCGCGGCAGCTTCGCTCTTGGCCAATATCCTGGGAGGCAGCATGTCCTCGCGCCTTTTCATCGAAATCAGAGAAAGGCGCGGCTTGTGTTATGCCATTGGCGCTTCCCATGAGTCTTTGGAGGATACTGGTGCCTTTAGCATTAGCGCGGGCTTGGACCATGGCCGAGTTAAAGAGGCTTTGCAGGCTATTTATGCCGAATTGAACAAGGTTATGCAGGAGCCTGTCAGCCACGAAGAGCTAAACCGTGCCAAAGAGCATATCCGCGGTCGTTTAGCCTTGGCTTTTGAGGATTCAGCTGTTAGGGCCGACTGGTATGGACGACAATGGCTTTATGAGCGTAAGCTGGAGTCCCCTGAGGCCAGGGTAAAGCAGTTCCAGAAGGTTAAGGCCCAGGATATCCAAAAAGTGGCTAGGAACGTGCTTTCGCCCAGGCGTATGGTCCTGGCAGCCATTGGTCCTAATGCCATGCCTAAAACTTTTAAGAAATTAGTCTCTTGGAAATAGGTTATGCGAACGTTACTCATCGCCAACTGGAAAATGCATTACGGCCCCATGAAAGCAGGGGGCTGGATTAGGGCATTCCGCCGCGAGCGCTTACCCAAGGATTTGGATATTGCCGTGGCAGTGCCGCATGTTTCATTGGCAGCTTCGCGCGCCTCACTTGGACGCGCTTCTATCCCTGCTTTGGCCGCCCAGGACGCTTTTTGGGCGCAGGACGGGGCTTTTACCGGCGAAGTATCGCCCAGCATGCTCCTTGAATTCGGAGTCCAATTTTGTTTGGTTGGCCACAGTGAAAGGCGCATTTATTTGGGTGAGACGGACGAAATGGTCGGCAAGAAGGCAGCGACTTTGCAGGCAGCCGGCATTGTGCCAGTCATTTGCGTGGGAGAGAACGAAGCTCAACTTAAAAAAGGTGAAGTCTCGAAAGTCTTGAAAGCCCAAGTGGCGGCCGCTATTGCCAGCCTAAAACCAGATGGCAAGACGCCGTTTGTTTTTGCCTATGAACCTGTTTGGTCAATCGGCACTGGCAAGCCTTGCCCGCCGCAAAAAGCCAAAGAGGCGCATGAGATCATTAGGTCAGCCATTCAAAAGAAGTTTGGTCAATCGGTCGCCGAGCATGTCCGGGTGATTTACGGCGGATCGGTCGATGCGCATAATATCAGTGAATACGTGACAACTACCGGAGTGAACGGAGCCTTGGTGGGCGGAGCCTCTTTGGACCCGCGCGCTTTTGCCCTGTTGTGCCGTACGGCCAATCCGGCTTAATCACATGTTGGTTTGGATTTTTTTGGCCCTAGCCTTGTTGAGCGCCTCAGTGGCAGCCTATCTTTTGATAAGCCACTGGTCAGAGATCAGGTTGCTTAACCCGGCTTCCATCAAAGAAGAAAGTGAGCGGCAAAAACGCGACGAGTTGGTGGCCCAAAGGTTTTCACGCCTTCAGACAGATAAATTGGCTCCGGCCAAATATCTTTTGCAGCAAGGAGTTTTTCAAACAAAAAAAGCTTTTCACGCTGCTTATCTGAGGTTGGTCAGGTTGGATCGCATTTACCAGCAAGCTAAGCGGCCTTTTGCTCGCGTGGCGCCCAGTGAGCAGGAAAGGATTAAGGCTTTACTGGATGAGGCTCGCAGCCTGGCTCGTGATTTGAAGTGGGGAGATGCTGAGAAGCGCTACCTGGAGGTTTTATTGTTAGACAACCGCAATGTGGATGCTTATAAGGGCATTGGTGCGCTCTACCTCAAGCAAAAGATTTATCCGCAAGCCAAAGAGACATTTGAGTATTTGATTAAAGTCAGGCAGGCAGATGATGCCTCGTATGCTGGTTTGGCTGATATTGCCGAAGCAGAAGGCGAGGTGGGCAAGGCTGAGGAAATGCGTCTCAAGGCAGTGGAATTCCGTCCACGCTTGGCCAATAGGCATGCCGAGCTGGCCAAGTTTTATGTTGACCGCAATGACTACTCAAAAGCTTGGCCTTCGGCCAAACGGGCCAGTGATCTGGAGCCAAAATCTGCCAAGTATTGCGAGCTGGCACTTGAATGTTGCCTGGTATTAGGCGATTGGCACGAGGCTAAGAGGCGATACGACAAGCTCCGCCTTCTTTCAGAAGATTATCAAAGGCTCCAGCAGTTTAGAGAACGTATTGATAAAATTCGGCCAATCGGTTAGACTATTGGCCGTTGTTGTAGTTGTTTAGGAAAATGCCGTTGTATCTGCGCTTCGCTTGATACAACGGCTCGTCGCTCGAAAGTTCGTACCGTCCGATTGCCATCCCTTCGGGAATCGTCCGTTTCTCGACCTCCGCACGATCGTGCAAGCACGTGTGCGTCGGTCTCGTAACGGTCTCTCGCTTCGCGAGTGGCAATCGTCCGGATAAGCGAGTTTTGCTCGCTCCTCGCCGTTGTAGCTCAGCTGGTAGAGCATCTCCATGGTAAGGAGAAGGTCACCGGTTCAATCCCGGTCAACGGCTCCAGGGCAGGTACCGAAGCGGTCAAACGGGGCAGACTGTAAATCTGCTGGCTCACGCCTTCCCAGGTTCGAATCCTGGCCTGCCCACCAGAACATAAAACCCCCAATTCGGGGGTTTTATGTTCTGATATGAGCTGGAGGCCAGGATTCGAACGTGAAAGGGTGAAAACGGAAGTTTTCACATACCGAGGAAAGCACACGAAAACCCGAAGGTTTTCGTGGGAGCGGAGCGACGTGAGATTCCTGGCCTGCCCACCACGCAAAAAATCCGACTCAGGTCGGATTTTTTGAAACACCAAAAATCAAAAATCAAGATACAAACAAACTACAAAACATCAAAGTTGGACTAGTTTTGTCTTTGAGTTATAATAATCCGACTCCAATTATTAATTATTAATTATTATGAACGCTTTTTACGAATCGCTCATGCAGCGCCTGGGTGCCATTAAACTAATTGCCAATTTCACTGATCGCGAGATGGAAGCCTTGCTCAACTTTAAGCGGATCAGCAAGGTTGAATTGGATATTGATGGCCAAAAATACCAAGCTTGGCGTGTGCTGCATAATGAGGCGTTAGGACCAGGTAAGGGAGGTATTCGTTTCCATCCCGATGTGGTTGAAGATGAAGTAAAATCACTAGCTTTGGTCATGAGCCTCAAAAACTCATTGGCTGGATTGCCATACGGCGGAGGCAAAGGGGGAGTAGCCATTGATATTAAAGGTATGGACCTCAAGCTTGTAGAAAAAGTCAGCCGGGCCTATGCAGCTGCTTTTTCCGACGTCATCGGCCAGGACAAGGACATCCCGGCACCAGATCTTTACACTAATCCGCAAATTATGGGCTGGATGTTGGACGAGTTCGAAAAGAAAGTCGGGCACCATGAGCCGGGCGTGATCACCGGCAAGCCTTTAGCGCTAGGCGGCATTGCCCAACGCACGGATGCCACGGCCAAAGGTGGGTTCTTCATGATCCAGTCTTTGATGCAGCAGCTTGAGTTACGGACAAGCGGCCTCAAAATCGCTGTCCAGGGTTTTGGCAACGCCGGATCATTTATTGCCAAGATGTTGTACGAAGCCGGCCATAAGGTCGTAGCTGTCACTGACTCAAAAGGCGGAATCTACGATGAGAATGGGTTGGACATCCCGGCTTTGATAGCCAAGAAGGCAGGGGGCCAGACTTTGAGCCAGGTTGGCGTAGGCCAAATTATTGACAATCAGGCTATCCTTAAGATGGAAGTGGACATCTTGCTTTTGGCTGCCCTAGAGAACCAGATAACGGCCAAAAACGTGAGTGAAGTCAAAGCCAAGGCCATTGTAGAACTGGCCAATGGCCCGATATCGGCCGATGCTGACAAGGCTTTGTTTGAGAAGGGTGTTTTAGTCGTGCCAGACGTGGCTGCCAATGCCGGAGGAGTAACAGTCAGCTATTTTGAGTGGTCACAGAACAGAACAGGCAATATCCTTGACCCAGAATACCTGGAGAAGAAGCTCAAAGATATGATGCAGAGCACCTGGCAGCGGATGTATGGGGTTTATGAAGAACATGGCAAAAAAGTCGACCTAAGGACTTGCGCTTATCTTTTGGCCATGAGGCGGATTCTGGAGGCTGAGAAGGCCAGGGGCAATATTTGACTAGAATAGCTGTTTTGGATATACTGGGCGACACAATTACATCGTCGCTTGAGCCTAGATAGCTCAGCGGTAGAGCA
>JAJZQU010000041.1 GCA_021806685.1 bacterium
TGCTTAGGCCTGCCCGACCAATGTAAAGGCCTCCTGCAAAACAGGAAGCGGCAATGGCCAGAACACAAAAAGCCCAGACTAGTGGGCGGGATTGGCGTTTGGATGGGTTCAACATGGGAAGAGTTTACCTAATTCCCAATCCGTTGTAAATTGTACACCAGTGCCTATGGCCAAAATCCCCTTCCACCGCAAAGTCCTGCCTTGGATGTTTACTATCATTTTTATCATCATAGCTCCGGCTCTGGTTTTTTATACGTCAGGCTACCGCTGGAACCCTAAAAAACACGCCATAGAACGCAATGGAACATTGATTATCGATACCCTACCGACCGGTGCCAACATAAAGTTGAACGGACAAAACATGCCCGAAACAACGTCTGTCACGCTGCAAAACATGGCGCCAGGCAACTACAACATAGAGCTAAACTTAAATGGATACCATTCCTGGTCTAAAACACTTTGGGTTGAACCTGAAAGGGTAACTTTTGCCTCTGAAATCATTCTTTGGCCGGATGCCAGCCCCCAACTCATGGGCGAAACCAATGTTGAACATATTTTTAGCGATTCAGATGCCGGACTTTCTTTAGTTGTGTCGAATGAAGCAGACGGTTCAACTTCATTTGGCGAAGTGGATAAAAACGGGCAAATCATTAAACGCGTCACGACCAAAGAAAAAATCTCTGTCTCAGACATCAATTGGAATCCTTATGATAATAGGCGTGTCTTGGTGCAAGGCAATGCCTCAAGCACTCTTGGCAATTGGCTGGTGCAAACGAGTCCGCCCCTAGTCTCTAAAATACCGGATGGTATTTTCCATTGGGAATCCAACGGCTTAGTCGGTTATACGCCAGAAGACCAATTTTCCATCCGCAGCGACCAAAGCGTCGAGCGCCAAAAAAAAGCACTAGACCTGAAAGATGCTTATGGTGATTGGAAGATAAAAGAATTGCCTCAGTCGGCAGGCTTAATCCTTGTCCAAGGCGACAATGCTAAACAAGGCCTGGTTTTACCGCCTGGCCAATGGCGACTCTGGTACCAAAAAAACGGTTCGGTTATCCTACGCGAGCAAAACCACTGGCTTTGGATGGATACTGCCCAGGCCCAATCAGTCAGCCGCCAAGCAACAGGTGATTGGCTCTTGCCGATTATTTATAAAAAACAAATACGATTTGCCTACAAAAACAATAACGAAGCTTGGGTTTGGTTGGCGGGCCAGGAACCACAACTCATCTATCGCCAGAGCGACCCACTGGTTAACGTTTCTTGGCACTCTGAAGGGCGAGACGTGATGATAGCTACCAAACAAGAAATATTAATGTTCAGCCTGGATGACCGCAACGGCCGCAATAAGACAGTCCTGGCAACTTTTGATGAGATCAAAGATGCGGCGATTATCGATAATTTCGTCTATATCGCCGGCCGCAAAGACAATAAAAGCGGCTTTTGGAGATTGCCGCTTTCACTCAAAACTTCCACTTTCTCACCACTCGGAAAACTAGGATTTTAAAACCCTCTATCCGTCTCGTCTAACTCGCCACCTTTCCCCCACTTGTGCAGGGGAAAGGAGTTATTTAGTGCGAAGTGACACTAGGCGTTTGAATTCTGTATTAAACTCTGCGATGGCTTTTTCTATATCCGGATGGAAGCGACTCTTGAAATCATGGGCTTTGACGTAGTTTGAGGCTTCAAGCAAGGCATCTGGCGTGCCAGCGTCAAAATACCCTCCGTTAATGACCCTCACATCCAGTTTGCCTTGATTAAGGTAGGCACGATGCATGTCAACGATTTCAATTTCGCCGCGCTTGGAAGGCGTTAGGCTTTTGGCGATTTGCGGCGCTTGTCCGTCAAATATGTACATGCCAGGAATGGCGAATTTGCTCTTGGGCTGAGTCGGTTTTTCTTCGATCGAAAGGACCTTGCCCGTCATTGAGTCGAACTCTACAACCCCGAAACGCTCCGGGTCAGGCACTTCGCGCGCGAAGATGCGTCCCCCTTCCTTGAAAGTACCGATGGCTTCAACAAAATCATCTTCAAAAATGTTATCGCCCAAAACCAGCGCTCCTGCTTCACCATCCAAAAAGTCCTCGGCTAAAATGAAGGCGTCCGGCAAACCGCGCGGTTCTTTTTGGACAACGAATGAAATGTTAATGCCATAAGGCCGTAACATTGAACCAAGCAGGTTTAAGAAGCTTCCTGAATAATCCGGCGCCACGATAATCAAAACATCCTTAATCCCCGCTTTAACCAGGGTATTAAGCGGGTAAAAAATCATGGGCCGATCATAGACCGGCAAGAGTTGCTTGGTCAGGACGGCTGTCAGCGGCAAAAGGCGTGTGCCAGTGCCACCGGCGAGAATGATACCTTTCATGGTAATTGTTAATTATTAATTGTTAATTGGCGCGAAGCGCCTTTTCATCCCACTCAGCTTTACGCTTCCAAACCGCCTCCACCCATTCAGAGTTAGACAAATACCATTCAATCTCTTCTTTTAAGGCTTCTTCAAACTTTTCACGGGGATAAAGCGGTGACCAACCCAGTTTCGTGATTTTAGTCGCGTCAACAGCATAACGGCGGTCATGGCCCTTGCGGTCTTCCACAAATTTAATCATCTCATCGCCCTTGCCAAAGTATTTCAAAATCAGACGCGTTACTTCCAGATTATTGCGCTCGTTATCAGCCCCGATGTTATAGACCTGTCCAGGTTCGCCTTTTTGCAACAAAAGATCCAAGGCGCGGGCATGGTCAATGGCGTGAACCCAATCACGCACATTCAACCCATCGCCGTAAATCGGAACCTGCTCGCCCTTGCTGATACGTAAGATGAAAGACGGGATAAGTTTTTCCGGAAACTGGTATGGCCCGTAGTTATTTGAGCAGTGGGTTACAATGACCGGGACTTTATGTGTCACCCAATAAGCATGGCACATCAAGTCACCTCCGGCTTTGGCGGCAGCATAAGGCATGTTTGGCTGGATTGGCGTCTCTTCCGTAAATTTTGACGGATCGTCCAATTCCAAAGCCCCATAAACTTCATCCGTAGAAACTTGGACGTATTTTTCAATGTTATTTGTCCTGACTGCGTCCAAAATCATCTGCACGCCTAAACTGTTCGTTAGCACGAAATCCTTACAGCCACCATGGATTGAGCGGTCAACGTGTGACTCAGCCGCGAAGTTAATGACATGAGTGATCTTGTTCTCTTGTATGACTTTATTCAAAGCATCAAGGTCAGTAATATCGCCTTGGACGAACTTATAACGCAGGTCAGACTCAACATCCTTCAAGTTATCCAAATTACCGGCATAAGTCAGCTTGTCGAAATTCACGATACTGGTACCGTGGTCGGATTGGAGCTTATAACGGATGAAGTTGGAGCCAATAAAGCCGGCCCCGCCGCAGACTAGAAGTTTCATATATTTTTTATAGCTTCACGAATCTTGGCGCCTATGACAGCCGCTTCGCCATTTCCATAGCCTTGTCCATGCCAATGGGTATAGCCATCACCGGTCTTGCGAGGAATAACATGGAAATGCAAATGCGGTATGACTTGCCCAGCCGCTGGCCGGTTATTTTGCATCAAATTCACACCCTCATACCCAAGGTCATTGGTCAGGGCATGCATTACCCGTTGGATTATTTTAACCAATGGTAAACATGCTTCTTCCGGCATCGCCATAAAATCTTCGTAATGCTGTTTAGGCATAACCAAGACGTGACCGGGATTTACCGGATTTACATCTAAAAAAGCCATAACACCGTCGTCTTCATAGACAATCTCTGATGGGATAGTTTTCGCGATGATTTTGCAAAACAGACATTCTGACATAATGCTTATGCGTTATCAGGTTTAGAAGCGGCCCACAGCCAAGTGCAGACCAGGATACCAAAGGCTATTAAAAGTGCCAAAACAGAAGGTTTATAGTTTTCCACACGAATGGCCAAGATGGCAAGCAACCCGACCCCGATGACAGCACCAATGGCTATTTGGGCTATTTTGGACAATTTTGACAGGCTGATTCCATGCGCCAAGGCAATAACTAGCAAGAGAGCTATCGGCAGGAGCCAATCCAAAACATCAACAAAAGGCAGGACTGCCCCGGGCATTAGCCACTCAATACCCATCAATAAAACCAAAGTCATTGCTGCTGCCAGCGCGATTTGGGTCAAGAATGACCAGAAGGCTTCCTTTAAACTCATAATCTACGCCAAGCCCGTTTAGCTTCTGCTAAAAGCAATGACCACCAAGTTTGCCAGGTCATGGGAGGCCGGCGGTAAGTCAAAGCAACATGCCTAATATCAACTGACCCGGCTCGTGAGGCAATGCCCGGCGCTGATAGCACAAAACGCAAAGTATCCAGATCCGGCGTGATGGGCAAGGTCAAACTTGCCCGCTTCCAGCCATCGCCCAAGTCCTTAACGCGCACATAAGGCGTTAAGACGGCTTGGATGCCTTCTTTTGAGCCATCAGTCTGTGGAGACAGCTTTCTGGGCTGAGGCTCAAAAAAAGTTTCTGGCGAGAAAGCAAAATAACCGTCCGCCACTAGGCGGATGTCTCCACGTGGAGCAGAAATGATTATCGGTTCGACGATTGGGTCTGTCCTGTCGATACGAACTGCTGTATGCGTCCTCTTGATAGAGCCTCTGGTCGCACCAAACAGTACGTCCTGCAAACCTTCTTTATGGAAAGTCTCAGCCACAATATGCCTGGCAGTTGTCCAAGCTTTAAGCGCGTTGGTGGAAGTCGTCGCAAACCCGACGATGTCCCCTACCACCAACCTCGGCCCAACCACCCAGCGAGGGTTGCGTGTGGCAATGCTGCGGATAAACACATCATCATCTGCCATGACTTTTATGCGATAGACACCCGGCTCAAGCGACTTGAGACGAATTATGACCGGTATGACGGCCCCATAGCCTCGATCCATGCTACCGCCCGTATTCACTACATCCTGTAAAACTAATTTACCGTCTCTGGTTACTTGCCATGCCATAATCCCACCACTCCGATTGCGGTTAACATCTTGTATCTCAATTTGAAAATCAATCTGGCCTTGGGTCGGTACTACCCAAAAATCGTGCGCCCCACGCAAAGATACAGTGGTCCGCATGGAACTCAGCAGGTCATCATCAGCCATCAACGGGCTGGTTGTCGTCGTGTCCCAAATAGCCAAGCCGCGTGTATCACTGCTTATCAAACGCGTCGGCGAAACGCCTGATAAGACGTAACCCGAGACTTTCCCGCCTGCAACGCTTTGCGTAGCATTGCGGGCAGGCTGTTTATTTTGGACGACTTTCCAAGTTGGTTGCTCTAGCATCTCAGAGTACCAGGGATAAAGGTCCAGCTCCTTACCCTCAGCATCCCGCACTAGGCCAAACTCAATCAACGGTTGGCGCAAAGCGCGGAAATCCATCTCAACCTCGACAGTATCATAAGGCCCGGGCGTCCTGGCATTCATGTAAACAGGATCCCCTGTAATCCTTTGGCCGCTCCAACCGTCTGCTTGCTTGCCCGGCGAGGTTGTGCGCTCGCCCGGCAAGAATGGATAGATAAAAGCACTTTGGCCTGTCATGCTGCTTTCCACTTTAAAGACGCCTGAGAGCGGGAAACGCAAAGTCAGAATCCAAACTAAAACAAAAGCACCAAAAATCCACGGCAAAGTGCAGATTGGTATGACCAGCCATCTTGGCAAAGAAAAATCATTAAGCCACTTCATTGCAAGTATCACTTAACATCATACAGGCTTTCGTTGTTGCTTGTGAACAGCGGGACAAGATTTATGCCCTTGCTCTGCCAATCAAACGCATCTTGGTCGTTGATCGTGCGCATAAAAATCGCCACTTTTGCCTTATCACCCAAGGCAACAATATCTTCCGGCTTAGGCATGGGAGAAACTGCCGGGAAAACTGGAAAAAATATCTTATCACTCCTATCTGACAGGATAACTGTCCCGGGTGCCAGCATGGAACGAGCCTGCTGCCTTATGTCCGCATAACGTGCAAATTCTTTTTGGTTGGCCAACATGCCTTCATCGTCCCTGGCTGAGGCATCCCATAAGCCGACAAATACCAGAAAAGCTGTTAAGACAATTGCCATGGTGCGCAAACTCCAATATTTCCATAATTCATTGACCAGATACCCGGCACTGACAGCTGCCATGACAGACAACGGTAAAAGATAACGGAGATAAGAGTTGCCCATGCTCGGAACATTGGCGCCAACATGATCTTGATAAAGGCCGTTGCCATAAAAGCCAACTAACCAAACAAACGTCCATAACATCCCTGCAAGAATCCATTTTTCCGGAGTTGCCCAAACTCGCTTTTGGATACAAAGTCCGAAGGCCAAGATCCCCATCAAAGTCCACGGCCACAAAATGTCACCAAGATATTTCCAAGCATTCCAAAGCATACTCTTGGGATGGATGGCCAAAGGTTGGATGTTAAAGACCGAAACGGCTTTGCTTGTGGCTTGTTGCGCAACCTGATCGCTGACCACTGCTATCGTTGGCCTGATTTGATAACCACTGGCCAACCAATGGCCATAAGTCTTATAACCCAAGTAAGCTCCACCAGCGACTATTAAAAAGAACATCAAAGTCATTAACAAAGTGCCTGTCGAACGAAGTCGGAAACTACCTAACTCACCCGACCTTCGGTCACCCTCTCTTAAATTAAGAGAGGGTTGGGGTGAGTTATGAACTTTGTACAAAATCGCAAAGACAGCT